>NZ_CP183878.1:3942054-4250465 GCF_048572895.1 Psychrobacillus sp. BM2 | reverse complement strand
AAAGATACAATTTCGTTCGCTATCTCGCTTCTTTATTGGGTAAACACTTACTATTTCTCTTTATTTCGACCAGATAAAAGAAAATCTACTTGCATCATCCTCATTACAGAACCGTATTTCTTAATTCAAAGACGAATTTATTACTAGATTTACTTTGACTACTATTATCATCTAAGCGATACGCGATGCTGAATCTTATAGTTTAGTACTACACTTTAAATTAATTGTAGTGAAATGTGGCGACTCCAGCGGGATAAGCGAGAAAGTCGAGACCCCGCAGGAAGCGAAGCGAACGAGGAGGCTCGGCCTCGCCCGCGGAGAGCGTCCACATGTAACGGAAATCAGTAGTATTATTCATCCTTTAAAGTCACATGGACCCAGTGTTTACCGGACATTTCAATATACTTTTCAATCTTTTTAAAAAACGCATGAATGGTTTGTGACCATCCATGCGTTTTCCTTTTTATAGATCATCAAAGCCATTATCAATTGCATTTACTTTTACGTATTGGCGCGATTTTTGTTCAAAGAAATCTGTTTTTGTACCATCAATATTATCTGCATAAGCACGTATCCATTTCATCGGATTATCTACATATCCTGGATAGATTTCATCCAGCCCAATGAGACGTAGCATTTTGTTGGCACGATATTTAATATACCCATGCATTTCTTCTAATTCGATTCCCTCAATATCAGCTAATACATATTCCGACCATTCTATTTCTAATTCTACGGATTCTTTAAATTGCTCATATACCCATCCGATTAGTTCTTCGTTATTTAGTTCTGGATTTTCAGAAAGAGTAGCTCTAAACAACTCCGATATAAATCGACCATGTTCTAGCTCGTCTCGGTTAATATAGCTGATCATTGTAGAAGTCCCTACCATTTTGTTATAGCGAGCAAGATTATAAAAGTAAGCAAAACCTGAATAGAAAAATAATCCTTCTAGCAAGGTAGTATATGTTAAGGTTTTTACTATATTTTCTGTCGTAGGATTTTCTACGAAGTCATTATAATACTTAGCGATATTTTGGTTACGCTTGAGTAAAATCTTGTCTGTTCTCCCAAATTCGAATGCCTTATTTTGCTGATCAAGTGATACTACGGAAGATAATACATACGAATAGCTTTCATTATGTACGGCTTCCTGCTGTGCAATGACTGCCATAATCGATTGAACCGATGGGTCGGTTGCATACAGCGATAGCAGTAGTGCAGTGCGTGTTTGAGGTGCATCCAATGTTGCTAGCAAGCCAATAATCTTCAAATAAGCATCCTGCTCCGACTGACTAAGGCTTGCGAACTGCTTAATATCATTGGACATATTTATTTCGTCTGCCTGCCAGTAGTTACCTAGCAAGCGCTTGTACATCTTATGCCAGTGGGGATACGCAATATCGTTCCAGTTTAATATTCCACTTGATCTACCATTAAAAATTCCTGTCGATTTATTTGGATTTCTAGGTTCTAATGTTTTTGCTTTTTGCATGCTCCAAAACTCCTTTTAACCATTTAGTTACCAGCTGTTCCTGGCTACCTCTCGGTGATTGTTCGATTTTCAAACCCGGATAAACACTTTCATAGAAATGAACTAATTTATTTACAGCATTACAAAACAAGTCATCTCCGCCAAACTGTGTGTCCCCAGTGCCAAAGACGTAGACATTATTGGGTTTGTCACCAACTTCTCTTGCAAAGTCCTTCATTTCCTCCGGGGTACTTCCCTTATCCCAAGTAAAAGTTCCAAGAAAAACAAGGTCATATTCAAACAAATTCGGTACCGTTCCATAGCCAATGCTATACAAATCTATATCGATGCCGTCAGCTTCCAATTGCACTTTTAATAGCTCCGCTACTTCTTCCGTATTTCCGCTATAGCTTAAATAACAAATGATGGCCTTCATTAGCTTGAACAAGAGTCGCAATCTACTAATTCAACGGAAGTGGAACGCACATAATAAGTTGTTTTCAGCCCACTATTCCAGGCATCTAAGTGTAAATCTAATAATTCTTTTGCTTTTATTGTATTTTGCACGTATAGATTTAACGAGACACCTTGGTCGATATGACGCTGACGGGCAGCATTTTGTTTAAGTGTCCAATGCTGATCAATGAAATAAGCAGATTTGTAGTACCAGGTTGTTTCGGAATTTAAATCCGGTACTGTAACTGGAATTTTATAATCCTTCTTCTCTTCTGAGTAAGATTTTTGGAAAATAGGGTCAATACTTGCAGTGCTTCCAGCTAAAATGGACGTAGAAGAATTAGGAGCAACTGCCATTAAATAACCGTTTCGTATTCCACTTTTGCTTATCTGCTCGCGTAGTTCATTCCACGAGTGGCTGTCGTACTTGCGATTGTCAAAATAGACTCCTGTTTGCCAATCTGACCCTTCGAATAATGGATATGCCCCTTTTTCCATTGCAAGCTCGGCAGAAGCTTTAATCGTTAAGTAAGCAACTTTTTCATATAATGCATCCGCAAGCTCTACAGCTTCATCCGATTCCCAGCGAATATTCTTTAGTGCGAGTAAATGATGCCAGCCAAATGTTCCAAGACCGATCCCTCTGTACCTAGAATTCGTACGTTCGGCTTGAGGAACTGGAATCATATTTAGGTCAATCACGTTATCGAGCATTCGAACTTGAATTTTTATAAGTTTCTCTAATACATCTGCCAGAACTGCTCGTCCTAGATTAATAGAAGACAAATTACATACGACAAAGTCCCCAGGTTTACGACGAGTGACAATGATATCTTCCTCAATTTGAATCGATTCGAATGTTGTTGCACTTTGGTTTTGGAAAATTTCTGTACAAAGATTACTACTATAGATCATCCCAGCATGTTTGTTTGGATTGCTACGATTGACTTCATCTCGGTAAAACATAAATGGCACACCTGTTTCTAGCTGAGAGCGCATAATCCGCTTCATCAAGTCAATAGCAGGAACTGTTTCCCGTGACAACCGATGATCGCTGACACATTCCTCATATCTTTGGCGGAATGAACCATCTCCTCGTTTTTCATCATAAAAATCTTCCAACGAATAGCCTTTTAGCTGACGAACTTCATGTGGATCAAATAAATGCCATTCCTCTCTAGCACCCACTTTCTCCATAAATAAATCCGGCAAACATACTCCAGTAAAGATATCGTGCGCACGAAGGCGATCATCCCCATTATTTAAACGTAGATCCAAAAATGTAAAGATATCTTTATGCCACACATCTAAGTAAACAGCCACTGCTCCTTGACGTTGTCCAAGTTGATCCACACTTACTGCCGTATTATTGAGTTGCTTAATCCAAGGTAGTACCCCGCTTGAAGCTCCGACAAAGCCTCTAATAGATGATCCACGGCTACGCACTTTACCCATATAAACACCGATACCACCACCAAATTTGGAAAGAGTCGCTACGTCCGTATTGCTATCGTAGATTCCTTGCAAACTATCGTCCACCGTATCAATAAAACAGCTTGAAAGCTGTCCATGTGGTTTTCCTGCATTCGAAAGTGTTGGAGTTGCTACTGTCATAAACAGGTTGCTCATTGCCCAATATGATTCTTTTATTTTCTCTAAACGATTTTCTTGTTCGTCTTTCATAAGCGTCATCGCAATTATAAGCCAACGCTCTTGTGGCAGTTCGACAATTGTTTTGTCGAAATCCTTAGCAACATATCTATCCAATAGCGTTTTCAGCCCAATATATGTAAATAGATAATCTCTCTCCTGTACTAGGATTTCAGATAGTTGCTCTAGTTCCTCTAGTGAATATGCTTGTGTCAGACGTTTGTCATAAATGCCTTTTTCACTTAATAGCTGTACATTTTTTGCAAATTCTGTATACACTGCATTTGTAGTTGTGTTTCTTCTCTCAGCTACTTGTTCGTAAACTTCGGCTAAATGGACTCTTGCTGCTACAAAGGTCCAGTACGTTTCTTGTTCATCGAGAAAACTTAATGCTTCAAGAGACATTGACTTCGACCAAGCAGCTATTGTACCTTCCGGGTGCTTTTGCATCCATCTTTCATGTGTTTTTAGAAGAGGAGCAATTTTTTCCTCCCCAAATTCTTTTATTAGGTTATGTAGGACTTCCTGTTTAGTTGTGTTTGAGATGATTGTCATGTGAATTCCTCCTATTTTTTAATCGAGTGCGGTTATGTAATGCTTGAATTGTTTTATGTGGTACTTATCACTTTTTATGTGGCCAACTCCTTTAAACTTCAACACAAAAAAGCGATGACACAGCCATCTTCGGCTGAGCCATCGCTCAAAATTAAAAGTGTAGGATACAACAAGACATATCGATCATTCGAGATAGAGGCCTTCGCTCCCACCTCTCAACCCCCGAAGAAAGTGTTGCTTACCGATGAAGAGGCAGGTCTACTGGCTCGTGTTTCACTCTTCTGCCGGCCTTCCCACGATTACTCGCAGTGGCTATTCAACAGTCGTCCACACTTACAGTTGCGGGGACAGCTTCGGCATTTTACCGAATTCCCTTTTAAACCATAAAGGTACCTTTTCATCGTTAACATACTATATATTGTGTTTAGTTCATTTATATAATCTAACATATTGTGTTTAAGTGAGCAACTCCTAAATTTAAGCTACTCAATTCTCTAGGAAAACTATTACATCAAGTGATTCAGCGACGACTTTTAGCTAAAATCACTGCGCATTATTTTTGCAAACATCAGGCCATTCAATCCGACCTCACTCTTTGGGATGAAGAAATACCAAGATTTTACCATCCTGAGCTTCATCAGAATAGCGTTCTGCTTCATCATCTGGGACTCCAATTTCCATAAGAGCATGCTTTAATCCTCCAGCACCAGAGCTGGCCCCTACAACTGCTCCGCCAATTGTTGTAATAATAGGACCTGCTGCCAACACAGCACCAAATCCGGGAATCAATACAGTGGATAACCCTGCTATCACGCCCGCTATGCCAATTGCTCCTCCAGTTATAGCTCCAGCAATGGCTCCATCCTTAGTCGAGGGTTTTAGTTCCTGTGTGATTTCTGATAATTCTTTTGTATTTTTAGCAATAACTGAAATTTCTTCAGTTGTATAGCCTTTCTCTTTTAAATCTTCAACAACTTCGGACACTTGATGTTCATTTTCGTATACGCCAATAACATGATTCTTCATTAAAAATTACCTCCTGTTTGCTTCAACTATGTATTCTTTACCCGTTCTTTAATTTTTCTAGACACATTTCATCTTCAAGCTTCATTCTTTATAGAATTTAAGTGAACACTTTCACAATCTTATGTTTATCTCAACATCAATAGCCAGTACCAATATTATATAGGAAAACCCATTCTCTATATCTAATCTGAGCAATTTTAAAAAAAGCACTGCCAGAGGCAATGCTTTTTTCCCTATAGCTTTGTACCACTTCACGCAGTACTTAATAATATTTGCTATCTTGTTTAAAAAAATACAATTACCGCAAGAATTATCGCTACCACAATGCGATAAATTGCAAATGGAACTAGCTTAATACGAGAAACTAATTTTAAGAAGAACTTAATAGAAATAAGTGCAAATACAAATGCGCTTAGAAAGCCTACTGCATAAAAGCCCATATCACTCATATTAATCTCATCAAAGTTTTTCACTACAGATACTAAGCTTGCACCGGCCATGATAGGCACAGCCATAATGAAAGTGAAGTCTGCTGCTGTTTTATGACTCATTCCGAACAATACCCCACCGGAGATTGTTGCACCTGAGCGAGAAAACCCTGGCCATAATGATAAACATTGTACTAGACCAACTTTGAATGCTTGCGCATATGTAATTTGGTCCAAGCTTACGATGCTCGGTTTTTTAGGTCCAAATTTGTCAGCAATTATCATGAAAATAGCACCAGCTACCAAACTGAAAATAACATATTCCACCCTAAATAAATGCTCATCGATAAAATTTTCTAATAGTACCCCTAATACTCCAGCTGGGATAATACCAACAATAACATGAAGCAGATTGAATTGTTTGCTCGATTCTTCCGTGTCTATTTTATATAACCCAACTAAACTAAATAATCTTTTCCACATGACCACTACTACCGCTAAAATCGACCCAAGCTGAATAACAATTTTAAATGTATTGGCGGAGTATTTTCCTAAAAATTCTTCTGTTTTCAACCACATATCATCAACAATAATCATATGTCCCGTAGATGATACCGGCGCAAACTCTGTCATTCCCTCTACAAAACCTAATATAAGTGCTTTTAATAACTCTAAAATTTCCATATGATCTCCTTAGTCCCGTTTTTTAAAATACCAAATAAGAAATGCGATACCACCAATTGCTATGATTGCATACACGATGTTGGAGTAAATATCCATATATCCAACAATTTCATCCCAATTATCTCCTACCGCTGCTCCAACTGAAACTAATACCGTATTCCATATTAATGTTCCAAGCGTTGTAAATAGAAGAAATAACCCAAACTTCATATTTGACATACCAGCAGGAATCGAAATAAGACTTCTTACAAGAGGTACTAGTCTTCCGAAAAACACCGCCCATACGCCGTATTTATCGAACCAAGCGTCTGCTTTGTGTATGTCCTTGATGGTTAATCTTAAGAATTTCCCGTATTTCCCTACAATTTTCTCCAAACGCTCTACATCTAACAATAATCCGATACCATACAAAATCGCTGCCCCAATAACAGATCCTGCTGTAGATGCAATAATAATACCGAACTTTGTCATACTCGTAGTCGTTGTCATAAATCCTCCCAGTGTCAAAATCACTTCAGAAGGAATTGGTGGGAAAATATTTTCTGCCAAAATTAATAAAAATACTCCCAGATAACCAAACTGATTCATCCAGTCTGTAATCCATGCTTCCATTATACTTCCCCATCCTCTAACTTAATGTTTACTGACCATAGCTCCGATTGGCTCCCTAACCTTATAGGTGGACCCCAAAAACCAAACCCAGAAGATACAATTGCATGTAAACTTCCTTTTTGCCTATAGCCATAATCTAATTCAAATATCTTTCTTGTAAATAAATGATTTGGCCACATTTGACCAAGATGTGTATGGCCAGACACATGAAAGTCTACCTTTTCCTTCTCAGGTATCAATAAATTAGAAGGTGTATGATCCATTACAAACCAAGGTAAATCTCTTTCTTCGGGAGATAACTCGGATAATTGCTTTCTTTTTTTATTCGTCAAGTCTTCACGACCTGTCAAATAGAACGAATCAGCCACTAAAATAGTTTCATCTAAAAGCATACGAACGTTCGAGGCCTCCATCTCTTCTACTAATAGTGGAATTTTCTTTCCATAGTATTCATGATTTCCAAGCACCCCATATATACCATACGTAGAAGTGAGCTGTTTCATAACTTCTGACATACCTTTTTGAACAAACCAAATAGGATCATCATCGACTAAATCCCCTGCTAACAACACTAAATCCGGCTTCTCAGCATTTGCCTTTTTCACAAATCTAGTTAAATGCGCCCTATTGGATAATAAACCAAGATGGAAATCAGATGCAACCACTACTTTAATAGATTCTAGCTTGGAACCCTTTTTAGGCAACATTATAGAAAGTTCTCGAACAACCGGTGTGTATGCGTTATACGTGCCTAATATTAATATGAAGATGAAAATCCCAAAAACTATCCACCCTATTAAGTTTAAATGACTCGGGAAAATCCATGTAAGAACGGTCGCTATCGGAAAAAGGATAATCCCATACTGCATTACAATAATCCAATAGGAACCTACTATACTAAATAGTCTCAGCTTATGACTGAATCTCCCAATGATAAATCCAAAAGCAACTAGTCCCCAGACGATGCCAAACAGCCATATATTTATAGGGATATATAACTCTAACCAAGTGGCGACGTTCCAACCAAAGTAAAATACAATGGCAGAATATAAGAGTATTGCTACTGCTACTCCAGCGATTCTTTTCATGTGGCATTTCTCCAATGTATGTATTTTTAACTTACCAAAAAATCAGGCACCAAAACTAATTCCTGACCGCTTTTTCATAAGTATAGCAGAAATTGTCCTAGTACTCCTAAGCCTCTAGACCGATAGGAAAATCGATTCTAAGCCCGTTTGGAATTGTTTTTAGAATTGATAAGCTAGTAATACAAACGAGAGGAGGAACAAACATATGAAAAAGTTTGGTTTATTAACACTAGGAATTATCGCAGGGATTGTAGCATTAGTTAACTTAGGTTCACTTTTAGCTCTTGGGGTTTCAGCGGCTATCGTCTTTGCTGGGGTGCATTTTTACTTAAAGAGTGAGTCCACGTTTTTGAAAATATTTTGGGCAAGCGTAGGTATCGTTGGTTTAATCACCGCGGTTGTAAACGTACCTGGATTCTTCGCTATCTTAGCATTTTTGGCAGTTTGGTATGTAGTGAAAAAATGGAACAACGAAGCAGTTAGCTTTTCATCACCAATCGTTAAAACAGATGACCCATTTGTAAACTTTGAAAAACAATGGAACGAGCTTTCAAAATAAGGAGGAAACCAAAATGACATCACTATTAAACAGATTAAAATATTCAATAGAAGCAGATTTACACAAGCTATTTGACAAAAAAGAAGAGAAAAACCCGATTGCAATGCTAAACCAATACATTCGTGAAGCAGAAAGACAAACAGAGCAAACTGGTAAATGGTTAGAACGCCAAGGAAATTTAAAACAAGAACTTGAAAAAGAACTAACTGAAACTCTACAAATGGTTGAAAAACGCAAAAACCAAGTAGAGCTTGCAACTACAAGCGGCGAGGAAGACCTAGCAGCATTTGCTTTAGCTGAAGTAAACGCATACGAAGAACGTGCCACTGTATTACAAAACAGTATTCACCAAACAACGGAAGAGCTTTTCGGATTAGAACGTAAATACGAAGAAATGAAACATAAAATCAAAGACATGAAAGTTCGTCAATTACAATTGATGGGAAAAGAAAATGTAACTCGTGCACACCATCAAATGGATCGCATTCTACAACCAGAACAAAAAGAAAAGAATTTCGGCACATTCCAAGACATGGAACAATACATCGAACGCCTTGGACAAAAGATTGAAAAAGAGCATGAAATCACTTCGATGGAGCAACGTTTAGAAATGTTAGAAAAAAACGCACAAAAGAAAGAAGAAATTGTGTAAACTAGAAGAAAGGCGCAAGACGCCGCTCTGCTGCGAAAGGCACTGGAAGACTTGAAGTAAAGGCGTCCTTTGCCTTTTCAGCAAGTCTGAAGTGATCGAGCAGCTGGCGTCTGGAGCTAGACAGATAGAAGGATTAGCAGGTATTAAGTAGAGGAGAAGGCATTCGCCTTCTCCTTACTAATCCTTATCCCGGTTTAACAGGCTGTATTTCCCCTTGGGTAACAGCCTGTAAAGCCCCGATGTAGAACATAGACGAAAACGCCACGTCGTGTGGCTTCATCTATGTGACTCACATCCTGTGAGCCTCAACCCAACTGGCTGTTGGTCACCTAATGCGAAGAAGGAGGAATACTCATTATGAAAGAAAACCAAACAAACAAGCTTGCTTTTATACTCATTTGTTTTGTTTTCCTTATGTTCATAGAGGCTACAATTTTTGGAAATGGCAGTATTGTATTAGTTCTTCTTGGCATCGGGATGATGTATTTTAGCATGCGAAAACGTACTCGATTTTTATTTTGGTCAGGATTTACTCTTTTAATCATAGCGGTTTTTTCAATGTGGAGCTTACGACTTCTACTACTCGCTTTAATGGGGTACATCCTGTATAAACTATGGAAAAATGAACCTATTCAAAAAATGGTTCGTCCATTTGACACAGTATATAAAGAAACTCCGAATAGTATTATTCAAAATAAATTATTTTCTTCTCAAACGACTCCATTTAATGCTTATGAGTGGCAAGATGTCCATGTACAGAGCTTTTATGGAGAACAAGTGATTGATGTAACTCAAACGGTATTACCAAAGGGTACTTCCTTCATTTCCATTCGTCAGTCCCTTGGAAAAGTAACCATCTATGTACCGTATGAAATTCCTGTAAGACTACATTACGCGACTGTTATTGGAGAGGCGAATATCTTCGGCCGCGGTATACAGCGGTTATGGAACCAATCTGTTCTAGTGAAAGATGGCTATTTAGAAGACGTCACTTACGCTTCAGAGTTAGTTATTACCGTATCTACTTGGATTGGGGATATTGAGGTGATTCGCAAATGAAGATTGTTTTTGGGCAAGGTCTCTCTATTTTCACTATTTTGCTGACACTGGCAGCGCTTTTACTTTATGCACTATGGGGCTGGCCAAATGAAGAAGCTTGGTGGTCCTTACTAGAAATAAAATATGCAGAGGTTCCTTTTGGAGCTTGGATAATTATCATCCTTGCAATTATGAGTTTTAGTTTTTCAATGAACACGCTACAAAAGGTTCGAGATCAGGAGAAGAAGATCGATACTAGCCTGCGTCCTTTACTTGCGGCAGAAACATTTGTACCAGCGAAGAAAAAGTATACCTACTCAAAGCGATTACATGTTACGACAACTCAACTAGAACAACTTATAATGACACAGCGCAAGACATTACAACGTATTACAAATGAAAAAGCAGAAGCACAAGATAAAGTTATTCAGGAACGTATCGTGCAGGAAAGACAGCGACTAGCTAGAGAGCTACATGATTCCGTATCTCAGCAATTATTTGCTGCATCGATGCTATTATCCACTATGGTAGAAATAGAAGAAGCACAGCATGAAAAAGCCCCAAAAACATTGCTACAAACCGAAAAAATTGTACAACAGGCTCAATTAGAAATGCGCGCACTATTACTGCATCTCCGTCCGGCAGCCCTTCATGACAAAACGTTAAAGGAAGGTTTAGAAGAGTTGCTTATGGAATTACAAGAAAAGGTATTTTTCACGATTCGTTATCGCTTAGAAGACGTTCCATTATCGAAAGGTGCCGAAGATCATTTATTTCGAATCGCACAGGAAACATTATCCAATACATTGCGGCATGCAAATGCTACGGAAGTCGATATATTATTCGTTGAACGTGATAATCTTGCTATCTTCCGCGTTCAGGATAACGGCGTCGGGTTTGAACAGGTTGATTCTAAAAATGGCTCTTACGGGTTGCAAAGTGTACAGGAACGAGCAGTGGAAATCGGCGCAACATGTAAGATTGTTTCTGTTCCTTCCCAAGGTACAATTGTAGAAGTGAAGTTACCGATTGAGAAAAAAGATATTGAAACAATCCAGTTTGAGAAAGGAGAGTGAGAAAATGATTCGAATCTTATTAGCCGATGACCATGAAATGGTGCGTATCGGCGTCTCCGCATACTTGCAGGCTCAGCCAGATATGGAAGTAGTTGCAGAAGCTATTAATGGAAAAGAAGCGGTGAAAATGGCACTTGAGCACAGACCCGATATCATTTTAATGGATATGGTGATGCCGATTATGAATGGTGCAGAGGCTACACGCGAAATTGTCGAGCAATGGCCAGAGGCAAAAGTAATGATTGTCACGAGCTTTATCGATGACGACAAAGTGTACCCTGCACTTGAAGCTGGTGCGATTAGTTATTTGTTGAAAACGTCGAAAGCCTCTCATATTGCAGACTCTATTCGCAAAACATTAAATGGAGACGCGGTATTAGAGCCTGAAGTAACAAACAAAATGATGAAGCGTATGCGCCAAGGATCAGACCACGCCCTCCATGAAGATTTAACGGACCGAGAGCATGAAGTACTATTGCTCATGGCAGAAGGTAAAACAAATCAAGATATTGCGAACACCCTCTTTATAGCATTAAAAACAGCCAAAACACATGTCAGCAATATTTTATCGAAGCTCGAAGTAAGTGATCGTACACAAGCCGTTATCTATGCATTTGAACATAAATTAGTTCCCACAAAAAAATAACTTTTTTGCTCCCGCCAACATATGCTAGTAAAAAGATAGCATAAAGGATGTTAGTGCGCATGAACTCACCAGACCCTAACGAGCCGGAGAATGAGCTACCGACTAACCTAGCCGATAAAGTTGGATTTTTAGGTACTGTTGTTGTAACAATCGGATACATTATTGAAACCATCGGTGAAGGCATCGCTCTCTCCGAATTGGCTCAGGAAGAAAAGAGTGTAGAACAAAACAAGCAAGTAAACCAGCAGCAACTCTCAGATATACAAAGTAAATTGGATTATTTAATAAACGAAATAAATGCGATGAAAAAAAAGGATGACCATTTTAGAAAATGGTGATCCTTTTTTATGTTTGGTTCTGTTAGTGTTGATTGTTGACTTTTTCTGTGTTTTTTTACTAAAGTACCTCATTAGTAAAAGTAGAGCTAAATTTTCCTGTTTAATAAATTTATTAAATAGTACATGAGTGAAATCAAAAATGATAGAAGTATAATGATTATTGTACCAAATGTATAAACCGCTGATTCGGCATAATCACCGCCATCAAACACACCAGCAAATAGAAAAAATAAAATTACACTAGCCATTAATGTCAAGAAAAATATACTAATATATTTGGACATATTCTCCCCCTCTGCAATTTAACTTTATCTACTATTACGCCTCTCAGTCAAATATCCCTCCTTATTGAAAGTAAAGCACCAATAAAGATAAAACCATCATTATTGCCTAACCAAATAAGTCCAGTAGTAGGCAAATCAATATCATCTACAAATACTCGTCCTGGATTTACTCCTTCTTGGAGTAAAGTACACGCTAGTTAAAGAAGAGTCCTGATTTGAACAAAGTCGAACAAAAAAGGATTTTTCTTCGTACCTGTAAGGGCTTTTTGGAATAAAGATTGAGTTAATGTTATTAACCTACCTGTAAACCTAATTATTTATAACTTAAAATGTCTTACTAACTCATTTAGTTCTTCAGCTAATTCGGCTAGTTGAACCGAGCTCCCAGCTACTTCTTCCATAATGCTGCTTATTTGTTGAGAAGATGCAGATGTTTGTTCAACACCAGCTGCTGATTCTTCAGAAACAGAAGCAATTTCTTGAATTGCTCCATTCATCTGCTGTGCATTTGCTGTAATTTCAACTAAGTTTTCAGCAATAGTTGTAATACTATCGACCATTTCTGTTACAGCGTCACTAATTTTACGGAAAGTCTTGCCAGTTGATTCTATCTGCGCTTTTCCTTGTTCAACTTCCTTATATCCACCTTGTAGCGATTCCGATACAAGACCCGCTTCTTTTTGAATGTTACCTACTATACCAGTTATATTCGTTACAGAATCAGATACTTGTTCAGCAAGTTTTCTTACTTCATCTGCTACTACCGCGAATCCTTTTCCATGCTCTCCAGCCCTTGCAGCTTCGATTGCAGCATTTAATGCTAGAAGATTAGTTTGGTCAGAAACGTCCTTAATCACGGTTACTAAATTTGAAATTTCTTGTGATTGCTGGTCTAGCCCTTTAACCTTATTGACTGAATCGCGCACAATATTATCAACTTTTTCCATCTGAACGATTGAATTTTTCATTAACTCAGTTCCATCTTTAGTCATGTTTAAAACAACTTTTGAATTTGCTTCTATGCGGTAACCATTTTCATTTGCTTCTTGAACTTTATCAGCAAAATTATTCATACCAGATGATAAATCACTCGCATTATTGGCTTGAGTTTCAGAACCAGCTGCTAACTCTTGCATAGTAGATGCTACTTGTTCTGATCCCGTTTTTACTTCATTTGCGGATTGAGTCAATTCTTCACTTTGACTACTTACTGATTCAGAAACTATATTGATTTGACTTATTATATCTCGCAAGTTCTGATTCAATTGGTTTGTAGACGTTACTAATTTACCTATTTCATCTTTAGATTTTGATTTTAATTCTTCCTTACTTAAATTACCTAAAGCTAATTGCTCCATTACATTTGTAACATGAGGAATTTCTCTTAACATACGTTTTAACAGGAAGAATACTAAGACAATAAGGATGAAACAAGCAATACCAAAATATAAACTCATCATGAATGTAAAAGTGTTAAGACTACTTAATGCTTCCTCTTGTGTTATAGATGTTCCAACTGACCAATTAGTTGTTGAAACTGGTGAATACCCGATATATTCTAAGCCATTATTTACTTGCGTTAATCTAAGCCCTTTTTCACCCCCAACCATTTTCTTGCCCACATTTCCTATCTCACCAGAAAGTGATTGAAGTTTTTGTTCCAGTATTAACTCACTGTTTGGATGATATAGTATGGTTCCATCGTTGGAGAGTAAAAATGAATATCCATTTTCCCCCATCTTATAAGATTGCATTAATTGCGGTAATTCGTCTAAAAATATGTCTATCGCAACGATACCAATCGTATTTCCGCCCTCTTTAATTGGTTTCATAGCACTTAAAATCATTTTCCCAAATACTTCATCCATATATGGCTCAGTAAAATATATGTCATCTTCTTCTAAGGCTTGTTCATACCAAGGTCTGCCTTTTATATCGAAGCTTGGATCCGATACTACGTTATTACTTCCAACTAGAAAATTGGACTTATTGCTGGCAATCCAAGCCATCGCAATAGTATCATCTGTTTTAACAGTCTCATCCAGTGATTTTAAAACCCCATCATAATACGAATTTGTCGTTGCTTCATCCCTTGATCCAGCGGTATTCAAGTATTTTAGTATTTCCTGATTTGTGGCAATTTGTCTTACAATTGTTCCTTTTTCTGCAAACATATTATTAACTTGATCAGCAATTGCGTCACTTTTCGTCGATACGTTTTCTTCTACACTTTGAACTAATATTGATTTCGTATAAGAGTTAATCAGAAATCCTGTAATTGAAAATACAATTATAATAGCTATAAAAAGAGCAAAAGCTACTTTTGTTGAAATACTATTTCTTATCCAAGAAAACAAATTTAACTTCGTTTCATTATTTTTTTTCATCATTCATACATTCCTTCCTATCGTGCATAGTAGAGCTGGTATCTTTTAAAAGGCTTTGTGTAACACTTCCTCTACTCTATTCTCGAAAAAAGTTTTACAACAAATTCAATTTATAACCTGCTCGTATAGTCTCCGAAACCATTCTTTGTTGTCCCACCGCTAACGCATAAAAATTTTAGCTCCGGAATTTACCTTTTAACCGCATTGCCTATTCTAGCAATTTAATCGCATTAGATCGAAGAGAAATTGATAAACTATCAAAAAATGCAATGTAATTTACCTTGCTTATAGTTTTTTAATACTGTTTTATTATCATTATTTTTTTCGATCTTGGATTAGTTCTCTAGAAAGTATTTCAATTTATACTTCTTCTAGATTTTTCTTTTTTACGGAATCCATTTATTTACCCCCAACTTTATTACATTACAACTTATTCCTTTTTTATTATCGGAGTATATTCTTCTTCTTAGATGGGCATTTAAAAATAAATTTTTAATGAGGAAGATTTGTCAAAATGGGTGAGATGAAAGTTCCTTATATCAGTACTTATTACACGCATTAAAAAAGCCACTGTATCCTACAGCGGCTTTCATTATTATTTTAATATTATTTGCAATGCTTCTTTTACAGTCGTTGGCTTGCGACCTAGAAGCATTTCTAAATCAGAATGAGATGCTTCTAATCCACCTTCACGGATTCCTTTTTGAATCATTACTGTCAATGATACAAATTCTACTGGCACGCCAGCCTCCTTTAGCATTTTTGCATGTGCTTTTAGAATCTACAGCTAATAAAGAAATTTCCTTGCCTGTAACCTCATTAACAGCATCTACGAATTGTTGTTGTGTTAAGTTTTCACCAGCTAATTCGTATGCTTTATTATCATGTCCTTCACCTGCTAAAATATTGGCAGTCGCTTCACCTAAATCTGGACGGTACACCCAAGCTACTTTTCCTTCTCCTGCAGATGTAACCCACGGTATACCATTTAAGCATTGTTGGATTGTACCTAATTCGTTTTCAACGTACCAGTTGTTACGCACAAATACAAATGGAATACCTAATTCTTTAATGATATTTTCACGTTCACGGTGAATACCAGCCAATACAAAGTCACTAACATCCGCACGTAGCGCACTCGAGTAAATCATTTGTAAAACGCCATTCTCTTTTGCAGCTTCTACCGTATTTGTTTGTTGACGAATGGATGTTTCCACATCACCAAATGTTGAAATATTGAAGACGCGATTCACACCGTTGAAAGCTTCAACTAATGATTCTTTATTCTCAAAGTCGGTTAAGCGAACTTCAATACCTTGTGCTTCATAGCTTTTTGCCTTCTCTGTTTCTCTGAATGTGGATCACGTACACCTGCGATGATATTAGAAATTGGTACTTTCTTTACTAAATTTTCAATAATATTTGAGCCTAGATTTCCGGCTGCACCTGTTACTAAAATTTTCACTTCTATATTCCTCCAAGTACTTTATATTATTTTGTTTCTACTGCTATGAATGCCTTGATAATCAGAAAAACTATTATCTTAAAGTTTTTAATACACCGCTCCATGCTATCACTTGGTCAAGCATTAAGTTGACAGTCGGTAGATGGATTTCAGCTGGTTTAAATGATATTTTCTTTAGCTTATTGTCCTTTCAAAATGGTTTAGCAAATCAATGTTCACGTAGCTATGAAGCGTTCACACCAAAAATTGAAACAATTGTCAAAGAAGAGCTTGGTAGAGGATTTCGAGATTTATTAAAACAAAAATTCCCAGAGTGGCCGTATGAAAAAGTAGAATTACACAGTATTATTATTAGCTGGAGCTTATTTGGAATGTCGACTAAATATGTAAAAAGTGGAGATATTCCATCAAATGATCTGATGATTGAAACGTTTACTAAGCTATTAAAATAAAAACAGACCCTACAAACCGTCATTTGCAGGGGCTATTAACTAATGCTATTTTCTTCTTCTACTATTCCGCCTACTAGTGCCTCGACTGTATTCATTTCATGTAGGTTCCCTATGGACATGGACTCCATTAGAACATTAGATAGATTGTTGGCTAGCACTGCTTTCATTCGCTCCGTTTGTTCCTTTAAAGCAATGACTAATTCACCTGGAGTTGGTGGCTCCACGTCCCAATCACTTGGTTTTGTTCCAGGAACAAATAGTGGTACCCATTCCGGATGTATAATTTCATAGGTAGGAATTGCCTTTTGCGCTAGTATCTCAGCGTTCACATAAACATGGCCTACATTCCAACGTATTGTGTTATTGAAGCTAGGTGGTTGGGTATCCCACGCGAAATCATTTACCTGTTTAATTCTCCCCAATGTATAAATTCGCGCAAAACTAAATTGATTCAACGTTTCCATTTTTTCATCCCCATTCTTCATTTTAAATAGTAGATTAGTACTTCTCCAAAATATACCATATAATGGATTGCGACGTCTCAGGTATCAGCTTTAAAAAAGTCGTTATATGGAGTGTGAGTTAAAGAACATTGGTTTCTTAGGCAGCTCTTTTTTCTTATTGAACAAGCTAAGCTGGTCAGTTTAAGAAGGAATAGCTTAAGTCCTTAGAGAATACCTATAAATAAAACTTTTTAGGGGGTACTAATATAAAATTACTAGTTATTAGAAAGCTTGTTTCTGCGGTAATGGCTTGTGTATTGGTTATAGTAACCTTTTCTCTCCTAGGAGAGACTGCTTTTGCAATTATAATAGGTATGTATCTATTTCCAATTCTTTTGATTTATGGTGTACCAGTATCTATCCTCTCTGATTTCGTTACAAAAAAAGCAAGAGCATTCCTTAGAGGTAGTTTGGCATTATTAATTCACTTATTCTTTGCTACTTTGTTTGTTGTGATCCCAATCTTATTTTTAAAATGGGAAAGGGATTTATTACTTTCTGACTTCAGTAGTTTATTTTATAATTTTTATTTCATTATCTCTATTCTATCTTCAAGTTTGTTCTACTGTATTGATGAAATTATTAGGTCTAAAATGATGAAATATGTGCATCAGGAGATTTTATTGTCTAAAAAAGCTAAAAAACTTTGTGAAAAGATTGGGGATTTGAGAATTTAGAGAAGTTATATTGTCTTGTTCAACGAACGGGTAGTGTTTCTACAATAAGTAGAGACGCTTTTTCAATAAATAATAGTTAGTTGAATAAAAAAAGGAGACTTATAATGTCTGAGGAATCAAGAGAAAGATTAAAAACTAAAGAACAAAGGAAAAACCCTGGTGGTGCTTTAAATAACACCTGGGCTCAAGCCCATATAGGAGCACCCAGTAGTGGATGTTTAGTCAATATTGGTTCAGTTGTAATAGTTGTAGTAATTCTTCTGCTGATAAGGTCTTGCTCAAATTAATCTTATTAAAAGCCGGAAAATATGTAAGCAGTGAGTAAAAGCTTACATATTTCCAGCTGATAAATATTATTCTTAAATAGATAATTGACCATTTGTTTATCGTTCAACTATGTCAGTTTTGGATGAAACTTTCCTGCAAGACGTTTCCCAATAATGGGGTCGGTTCACCTACACTATAAAGTTGCAAATAATGCATAGCTCTAGTACACGAAGTGTAGAATACTCTACGAAGGCTCTCATCGCCGTATACTTGCTCTGATGCATTATAAATGATGACAGCATCGAATTCGATGCCTTTGGACAAATATGACGGTATGACAACAACTCCTTGTTCATATTCAATCGAGCCGTTCTTCACGAGCTTAATATCATCAATGTGGGACAAGGATTCGTATGCACTCTTACTCTCCTCAGCTGATTTACAAATTATAGCAATACTGTTATAACGAAGACTTCGCAAAATTGCTACTTTAGATGCGATGCTTTGGTGCAGTTCTGTGTGATTGAGCAATTGTGTCAGCACTGGTTGCTCGCCTTCGCGTTCGAATGGGATAATCCGTTCCCCGTTAGGTACTAGTTTTCGTGTAAACTCGATAATCGGCTTTGTGGATCGGTAGCTGCGTGTCATGTTAATCACTTCCGTTTCAACCTGCCCGTATAAGCTCATAAGCGTGTCAAAGTTATCCTTTTCGCTTGCATGAGCGAATATCGCCTGATTAAAGTCACCTAGCACAGTCATTTTTGCCGAAGGAAATAAACGCTTCAGAAACTCGAATTGAAATGGTGAATAATCCTGCGCCTCGTCAACAAGTATATGCTTTATAGAGCTGTTCGTCTGAAAGCCTTGAATGAGTTCTTTCATAAGTAAGAAAGGTGTTGCATCTTCATAAGATAGTTTGCGTTCATGTAGCATTTCCAACGTCGCTTGGCAAATCTCCACCCACTCCGCTGGTGTTTCCCCCTCTATCCATTGCTTGATTTGCAGGGGTTCCGCAAAAAGCTGTTCATATATCCCCTTAATATCGATGAAGTCAAATTTTCTGACTCGTTTACGTAAAGGTTTCAATTTCTGTTGAACAATCAATCGGGCAAGTGCTTCAGGCTCGACCTCATAATCTGTAATGGCCTCTCTTTCATAGCCTTGTTTTTTCGCTAAGTAAATCTGGGCCTTATTATAATCCTCGTTACTAAGCAGCTCGATTGTCTCCTGTACCCACGGCTTAGCCATTTCAGACTTTTGAGTTTCATTTATTTTCTTCATTAGCCAATCCTTTAACTTTTCAAGTCTATTATGAAAGCGGAGTGATGTGTCGTTACTATAAAACCATTCTGCAATTTGCCCGGCGGTAACAATCGGCTTTCCCCTGAAAATCATATCCTTGAATAACATTCCAGACACCTCTAACGACTTCCTATATGATTCGATGGCTTCGAAAAAAAGAGGTGATGCTTTGAATCGAATGCTCGCTACTCTTGACTTATAGCAAGGAGTATTCGTAGCAGTTAAAACATATTCCAATTGCTCGTAGGGATTTTCAACTCGAAACTCTTCACTTAGCCGATGGATTAAGTATTCTTGAAATGTGACCTGTTGCATATTCTCTTCTCCAAGTTCTGGCAGCACATTGGACACATAACTGTTAAACATCGAATTAGGTGAAAATAGAATAATTTGATCAGCAGTCATACTTTCTCGATATTTGTAAAGTAAAAAAGCAATCCGCTGCAGGGCAGCTGATGTCTTTCCACTACCCGCCGCACCGTGTACGACGAGCAGTCTTCCACGATCATGACGGATGATTCGGTTTTGCTCCTGCTGTATGGTAGCTACTATATTGTGCATATGTTTGTCTGTGCCTTTTCCCAGTACCTGTTGTAAAATTTCATCTCCAATGGTGACACTCGTATCGAACATGGATTGGAGAATACCACCACGAATAAGATATTGCCCTTTTTTCATTAATATGCCTTTGATTTCGCCACCAGGTGTTGCATACTTGGCCGGTCCAGTCTGATACTCATAGTAGACACTTGAGACAGGTGCCCTCCAGTCATAAATAAGAAATTCTTCCCCACTTGCATCCCTTAGTGTGGAGATTCCAATATAAATTTGTTCCTGTGTTGAATCTCCATCTTCCATGAAATCGATTCTGCCGAAGTAGGGAATCTCCCGCATACGTTGAAGCTTGGATAATTTCTTAGATACATGTCTATTAGTGCTTTGGATAACTGATAGGGCTTGTGTCTCTTGTCTTAAACCAATGATGGTCTCAAGATAATCGTCAAAGGTATCAACATTCACCTTGACTTCATCCCAAAAGTTTTTGCGTATATTAACCAGTTCGTTTCGACTCCGAGAAGTTTCTTCCTCTAATTTGCTGATTTGCTCCGTTATTGTCTCAACTACACTATCCACTCGTTTTTGCTCCTGCTGAAATTCTAAATCCATAGCAAACACCCCTTAAAAAGATTGGATTTGACAAACGAAAAAATATGGTATATAATTTAAAATAGGAATATAATGCACACTAATATTCTTTAGCGTATATCTATATAAATTTACCATAAGTACTCATCTTTTTCAATGTATTAGACAGATTTTTTATGTCTATGGATTTTTAATGCTTATTTGTCAAACATATACCATTTGAATGTAAGAAACACACACCCGCTAGATAAGAGGGTGTTTTTTCATTGCGATTTTACTACTTAATATAAACCATAAGTTTTTCTAGCTCTATATCTTATTCAACTAACTCATGCTTTACTTTAATGATCAATTAAAAATAATGCAGAAATAGCCTAGTTCATAACGAACTAGGCTATTTTAAGAAACAAAAAGCACCCTAAAATGGGGTGCTTTTTGATTTATATATCAAATAATATTTCATGTGACAGGTAACGAAACCCTTTATCCACTAGGATTTCCCACTTTGTTTATACTATTACTGCAATTTTCACGGTTACTTTGAACAAATCTCCGTCTACTTCCATTCGTAAGCTGCCTCCGTGTAAATCTACTATGGATTGTGCGATGGCGAGGCCAAGCCCAGAACCTTCTGTATGACGAGAGGTGTCTGCGCGTTTAAAACGCTCCGTCAATTCATTTACATCGTTTCCTAGTTCATACTTAGCTATATTTTTGATGACGAAAATGGCTTCCCCATTAACTTGCTCCAAATTGATATATACGCGAGTATTGGGTAGGGCATATTTTAGTGTATTGATGATTAGGTTATCAAGAACTCTCCACCACTTTTGCCCATCTACATAGGACATAATTGGTTTTGTACCAATAGTTACACGATACTCTAGCCCCGATTTATCAATATCTTCCTGGTGCTCAGCGATTGCTTGTTGCAGTAGTTGAGTTAAATCCACTTTACGTTTATCTAATTCCATATTTCCGGTCGCCATTTTAGATACTTCAAACAAGTCTTCGATTAACGTTTTCAAGCGCATCGACTTTTTATCCAAAATTGCAATATAAGATGTTCGCTCTTCATCTGTAATGTTTGGTTTTTTTAATAAATCTGTGTACGTAATAATCGATGTTAATGGTGTACGTAAATCATGACTAACGTTTGTAATGAGCTCCGTTTTCAAGCGTTCACTTTTTGCTTGTTCGGAATGGGATGATTTAATCCTATCACGAAGTCCGTTTAAGTTAGCCGCATGCTCAGCAATTGGTGACCTCCCTCTCACTTCGATTTCATTGCCAATTACGCCTCTTGCCATTTCTTCCGTTTTCATAATGATTCGGTTAAGATAAGACATTCTAGACAATAAAAACACAAGTACTGGAATGCCTATCAAAATAGTTGCAGGAATCCAAACGATTATCATCGCAGGTTGCAAGAATACCATCATTGTTCCAAATCCCCAGAAGAATATGACCGAAAGCATGATTAGTGTCTGAATTCCAATAGATTGTTTCAAGAAAAATCCTTCTAATGATTTTCCCCAGCTATAAACAAGACTACCCTTCCAGTCGATTGTACCAAGTCCAGCAAGCATCCACTTCCATTGATACAGTGTTAACGCTGTAAAAATAACTGCAAAAACTAATGTAACTACTTGCATGTCATAATCACTATATATTACAAACCCTACTAGAGATACGGTAGTAATAACAACTAACAAAATACTAATAAGTAAGAATGCTAATTTTACATCAATCGGTAGCTTCCGATACTTTTCTTCACTTCTTTCATGTCGAAAAGTTCCACTATTTTTTCTCCACAATAAAGTAAATGCAACTGCGGCTAAAATTCCCACTACAAGTATTCCATAAAACTTACGTTGGCTTGTTAAAAAGTATTTATATTCATTAGCTCGGTTTCCGCTTAAAATACTAGATTCTGGAATAGCAATTGTCCCTTCAAAACGTGCAAATGGGTTACCCATTGCATCACTGACTATCCAACTATGATCTACCTGTTGAAATATTGTGCGCTCTTTTAAGTAGCCGTATTTACTAGAGTATTCTTTATTAAATGCGTTTTTCGAACTCATTTCCCCATTTGTAAAGCGCTCTTTTGTTTCGACATTCGTTAAGTCATACACAAAGTCGTCTTTTTGGTTCAACAAATCATTTTTTGCTAGTTCGATCGATTTGTAATAGCTATCTACTTGTGCTTCTTTTTCGGCTCGAATCTTTTTCTCTACGTAGCTATCATCTGTGAAATTTTTTGTGATGTCTTCTAGCTTTTTGTCACGTTCTGCAAGCGATACCTTCGCTGTTGTATTCTCTTCTGATATCGTTCCCGCTTCTGTTGTAGTCTCTCCTGTTTCTGATGTGACTGTATTTTCTTCATATTGATCTCTAATCGAATTTAATTGGCTTTGCAGGTCCCCATAACGATAGCGGTATTCCTCTATTTCCTCCGGTGTTACCGTAATTTTTTTCTTCACTTCTTCTTTATCAGGTGCTGCTAAAACTAAAGGAATAATGGATTCCTCAAATTCGGTTAACTGCCACCTAAAATCATCACTATCGAAATAGTTCGTACCAATAAATTTTCTTCCTTGTTCAGTTATTGTAAATAGTGAACATATTGCGAGTACCGCCAATACGCTAAGTATGATGTTTCTTCCTATTGAATGCTTCAACCTGCTGTGCCCCCTTTCATATTTTGGATGATTTCCACGAAGCTTTCTCTAATTTCTTCTAAGGGCACTAGATTGGTTATACAATACACCAAGCAAAGTATTCCACAGACAATTGCCGCTATAGATAGAAGAAAACTCACTTTACTTGTCGATTTTATAGCCAACGCCCCACACCACCTTTAGGTATCTAGGATTTTTAGGATCTGTTTCTATTTTTTCTCGAATTTTCCGGATATGAACGGCTACTATATTTTCAGCGTTATAGGCCGGTTCATTCCAAACACGTTCGTATATTTCATTGATGGAAAAAACGCGTCCTGCATTTGTCATCAGTAAATCTGTAATTTTAAATTCAATCGGCGTTAGTTTAACCGACTCTCCTTCTACAGAAAGATCCTTCGCTTCTTTGTTCAGGATCAGGCCATCGATTTCAATCACTTGCTGCCTCCCCTGATAATTGCCTAATTTCGTATATCTTCTTAACTGGGACTTTACACGTGCCACCAATTCCATCGGATGAAAAGGCTTCGTCACATAATCATCGGCTCCAACAGATAGTCCATGAATTTTATCGGAATCCTCTGCTTTAGCGCTTAGCATAATAATCGGGATATTTTTTTGCTCTCTAATTTTAAATGTTGCGGATATTCCATCCATTTTCGGCATCATAATATCTAACACAATGACGTGAACTTCATTTTCTTCTATTAACTGCAATGCTTCTAACCCATCCGCAGCTTTTAAAACCCGGTATCCTTCATTTTTTAAATAGATCTCTATACCGTCTCGAATGTCTTGATCATCATCCGTTACTAATACTGTAAACTGCGTCATTTACTTACCTCCCAGGCCCACACGATTCGGGTCATGTATCCTACTTAGGGTGCCCTCCTCATCGTTCTTATGTTACTTATTGTACCCCTCATTCCTTAACATTCCAGTAGGGAAAATATGAAGAAATTCTTAAGAAAAAAGTCTATTCGCAGAGGTGACCCTTACGAGACAGCTATTATTCCTATTAAATAAGAAATAGAGCTTTTCTAACTATAGTCTACAATGCATTTAACATGTAAACTTGTTAGAAGTAGTAAAATCATTAAAACAAGGTGGACTGTATATGACAAATCACGAAGAAACAAATTTACCTCCAAAGACATGTTCCGTTGAAAGATTAGTAACAATGGAATCAGATGTTGCTTTAGTATTACAAGGAAAAAAAACTGCTACACGTCGTAATGGGCGCTATGCAGATGTCGGTGAAATTATGGAGCTTCAAGGGCAGTCCTTCGTTGTAGATCGTGTATATATTCAAACACTAGGTGATTTGACGGATGAACATGCAAAACAAGAAGGTTTTGAATCCGTTGAGGATTATAAACAATCCATTCTTTCTTACCATCCTGGTATGCCATGGTTACCCCATATGACTGTATGGGTTCATGAATTTAGTCCTGTAAAAGCGTAACAATTACTTTTCTGTGTTTCACACAGGGAAGTTTTTTTATGCAAAAATTATTGTTCTCATCTAGTGAAACTTTTTATCCAAAAAGTGGTCTAATTCGTAAACAGGAGGTGTTCAATATGAGAAGAAGTAAAAGAATTAGTTGGTTTTTACTATTGGCAATCCCTCTCTTTATATTGGCTAGTTGTGGATCCAGTAAAACTGAATCCACACCAGGAAGTGATCCTGTAGAGGAACATTTATCTACACGACTAGACCTAACAGCAGATGGAGAAGGAACTTTTACGATTAAAAATGAATCATCAGATGAAGTTGTTTTGGAGATGTCGAGCGGTCAACAAATCGAATTCCAGCTATTAAACAAAGCGAATACGGTTATTTACACGTATTCAGCCAATAAATTGTTTATACAAGAAATGCAAGAAAAGAAACTACAGCCTAGTGAAGAATGGAAGTTCCCTCTAAATCTTAAAGAAGAACTTGTGGGTGTTCCCTCGGGATCTTATACATTGGTCGTTTGGTCAACGGCAGAAGGATTAAATGAGCAAAAAGAAAAGATAGCGTATGAATTATTAACATCACCTGGAAAACTTGTCGTCCAAACACAGGAGGTCACCTTTACTGGTCTAGTAGATTCTCACTCTATTGAAGTAAAAAACTTAGATGGAGGTACAGAAGTAATGCAACTATCTGAGGTGGCAATGCCCCAATTTGAAAAATTGGAGGAAGGTACACAGCTAATCATTGAATATGTAGAAGAAAATGGTCAAAAAATTGTTCAAACTACGTATCCTGCTGAATAGGATTCTAAGGAATTATGTAAAAATGCACCGCTATTTTGCGGTGCATTTTGTATGATGATATTAATTTCTGAAGGACAAACTCTCACCTTCTAAACTAGATCTAAGTTTTGGTAATGAAGCTGGACCTATACCATGAAGTTTCAAAATTTCTTTCTCACTAAATTCCGAGAGCTTCTGTAAAGAAGTTACTCCGTTATTTTCCAACGCTCGTCTAGCTGGTGCAGAGAGTAGCGAAAGAAATCCACTTTCTGGTTTGTTTTCTTGCTCACAAATAGGGCAGGTTGGACAGTCACTGCTTTTATAATATTTATGACCTTTGCTGCAAATCCGTAATTGTTTTTCGGAAGTTGCCATTTTAACATGTCTCCTATCATACGAAGTTCTTGATATTCGTGCACCAATTAACTTCTCTTAATAATACTTTGTGTCAGTTAATAATAATAGTGAAATGCATAAAAAAACCAGCGAGACATAAGAGCTCACACTGGTTTTTTCGTTTTCAAGTTTATTCCTCGTTCATGCCGATGCAACGTTCGCATTCGTAAAGGGATGATTCTACTTGCTCATTAATAACACATCCACATTCACGACAATGCTTTGTATTTACTTCTTGAGTAGTTGTTTTCATGCAACTCACCTCCTTGAATGGAATGGGTTTTTTAGCTAATCTTTTCGTAGCCCGGCAATGTTAGAAATTCGACAAATTCATCTTCTGTTACTAAAGAAAGGAATAGCTCCTCAGCTTCTGTATAACGACCACTTCCGTAAGCTTCATTTCCAAATGAGGCTTTTAGTTTTCCTAATTCCTCTGTTAACACTTGTTCTACTAAAGGTATGGTAATTTTACGGCCATCCTCCAGCTTTCCTTCTGGATGTCTAATCCATTGCCATACTTGTGTACGGGAAATCTCTGCTGTTGCAGCATCTTCCATTAAGTTATTGATCGGGGCTGCTCCATTTCCACGTAGCCAAGATGCTATATATTGGACCCCTACGCTACAGTTCAAGCGTAGACCCTCTTCTGTAATTGTCCCCTTAGGTACTTCTAGTAGATCAGCAGCTGTTACATGTACATCCTCACGCTTACGGTGAATCTGATTTGGTGTAGGCATATGTTCTTGGAATTGCTCCCAAGCGACGGGTACAAGACCTGGATGCGCTACCCATGTTCCATCATGTCCGTCCGTTGCTTCCCTTCGTTTATCTTCGCTTACTTTTGAGAAAGCTGCGACGTTGGCTGCTTCATCTCCTTTAATAGGAATTTGTGCGGCCATTCCACCAATGGCAGATGCATTTCGTCGATGGCAGGTTTGAATACATAATTGGGAATAAGCACGCATAAATGGTGACGTCATAGTCACTTGACCACGATCTGGCAAAATAACCTGAGATTGATTGCGAAGTCGTTTAATATAACTAAAAATATAATCCCAACGTCCACAGTTTAGTCCTGCAGAATGATTTCGCAGCTCGTATAATATTTCATCCATTTCAAATGCTGCCATAATTGTTTCGATTAAAACAGTTGCTTTAATCGTCCCGTTAGGAACCTCCAATTTTTGCTGGGCATATACGAAAATATCATTCCATAACCTTGCTTCCAAATGACTTTCTAGCTTTGGCAAATAGAAGTAAGGACCAGTTCCTCGAGCGACTGCCTCTTTTGCATTGTGGAAAAAATATAGTCCAAAGTCGACGAAACTACCTGAGATTGACTCACCATCAATTTTTATATTTTTCTCCAAAAGGTGGAGTCCTCTTGGTCTTACAATTAGTACCGCTGTTTCCGCATGCAGGCTATATACTTTACCTGTTTCAGACTGTGTATAAGAGATTGTTTTACGAACAGCGTCACGCATATTGAGTTGACCTTCAATCATATTTTCCCAAGTTGGCGAAGTGGCATCTTCAAAACAAGCCATATAGGTCTTTGCACCTGAATTTAGTGCATTGATGACCATTTTACGATTAACTGGACCAGTTATTTCGACGCGACGATCCTGTAAATCCTCTGGGATTGGAGCAATTGTCCAATCCCCTTCCCGAATCTCTTTTGTTTCTTGTAGAAAGTCTAATGTTCCACCGTTATCTAGCTTTTCTTGACGAGTTTGCCGTGCCTGTAGTAATTCTTTTCTTCTATCATCAAAGAGATGGTGGAGGGAAGCCACGAAGTCTAAAGCTTCTGGCGTTAAGATTTCGTGAATCCCAATAACCTCTTTTCCTACGATTTCAATTTTTTTAGTCGTTACTTGTTCCATTTATCGTTAACCTCCCATCCCTATGTTTGGTTTAAGCAAATTGTGCAACTTCCGTAGAGCCTTTCATCGCTGTAGTAGATGAAGTTCCTCCTGAAACAATTTGTGAGATTTCATCGAAGTATCCAGTTCCCACTTCACGCTGATGTTTAGTAGCAGTGTACCCTTTTGTTTCATTGGCAAATTCTGCTTGTTGAAGCTTAGAGTAAGCAGCCATGCCATTTGTTTTATAGTCATGCGCTAGTTCAAACATGCTGTGATTTAATGCATGGAAACCAGCAAGTGTTACAAATTGAAATTTATATCCCATTTTCCCTAGCTCTACTTGATATTTTGCAATTGTTTCTTGGTCTAGGTTTGCTTCCCAGTTGAATGATGGTGAACAATTGTAAGCTAGTAATTTGCCCGGGAATTTTGCGTGAATAGCATCTGCGAATTGTTTTGCCTCTTCTAAACTAGGATGTGAAGTTTCACACCAGATTAGATCTGCGTATGGTGCATACGCTAAGCCACGTGCGATTGCTTGCCCGATTCCTGGTTTTGTTTTGAAGAATCCCTCAGGCGTTCTTTCACCTGTTAAGAAATCCGCATCACGTGGGTCAATATCACTTGTAACCATATCTGCAGCATCTGCATCCGTACGTGCAATGAGTACAGTTGGTACACCCATTACATCTGCTGCTAGTCGAGCGGATACTAAATTACGAATAGCATTTTGAGTAGGCAGAAGAACCTTGCCTCCAAGGTGACCACATTTCTTTTCAGAAGCAAGTTGATCTTCTAAATGCACGCCAGCTGCTCCAGCTTCAATCATACCTTTCATTAACTCAAAAACATTTAATGGTCCACCAAACCCAGCCTCCGCATCTGCAATGATCGGTGCGAACCAGTCAAACTCATCTTCTCTACCTTCTGCTTGATCAATTTGATCTGCTCGCTGTAACGCTTGGTTAATACGTTTAACGACGGACGGAACACTGTTAGCTGGGTATAAGCTTTGGTCCGGATACATTTGACCTGAAAGGTTTGCATCTGCTGCCACTTGCCAACCACTCAAATAAATTGCTTGTAGACCAGCTTTTACCTGTTGTACAGCCTGATTACCCGTTAAAGCACCGAGGGCATTGATGAAGTCTTCTTGATGAAGCGATCTCCATAAACGTTTTGCTCCTTTACTCGCTAATGTTTGTTCAATGATGACTGATCCTCGTAATTTCACTACATCCACTGCTGAATATGGGCGCTCAATCCCCTTCCAACGACTTTCTTCTTTCCATTGTTGCAAAAGCTCTTCTACCTGTTGTTGTCTTTTTGACATTTCCAAACACCCCTTAGTATTTTGTGGAGGAACTTTGTTTTAAAAATACAACTTTTTTTACTGTATCATAACAGTTACTTTTCTTGTAATCTAATATATAACACATTTACATTTCTTGTATTGGTTTTTGGATGAAAGATCATTTTTTGAGGATGAATAAAGAATTTGAAGGACGAATGCAAAATTTATGATTTCGGGGGTATGCTAGTGGATTTTAGAAAGGAACAACTAAAACAGTACAGTTTAATAATGGAGGAATGGGTTCCGAAAGAGGCTTCTATCGCTATAGCAGTAGCAGATCACTATGTTTACTATCTAGCGAAGGGGCATGATCTTCATATAAAAGTGGGGCAAAAAATCCAGACTAATAGTATTGCGGATTTGGTACTGAAAAAAGGGTGTAGAACAGAGGCTGTACAGGTGGACACATTATTTCAGGTACCCTATTACGGAATTGGTTATCCGATTGAAATTAACGGAGAACAGGCTGCATTAGTTGTTATACTCCCTCCCCATCACGCAGTGCCCATTACTTCTCCATATAAGTTTTTGACCGGGAAGCAAGAGGATGAGTGGAAGCCTATTCCAATCGAAAAAGTGTCTCATATAGAAAGCCTCCAAAAAAAGACATGGTTCTATGCCAATAGAGAGCCGTATAAAACGAGTATTCCCCTGAAAGATTTGCAACTACGACTACCCAATAGTTTTTTACGGATCCACCGCTCTTATATTGTAAATATTTCATTTATCGACCGAATCGCACGTGATTTTTCTTCCAATTTATTAGTACAGTTACAGGACGGAACCGAATTGCCTGTTAGTCAGTCTTATACGACTGATGTGCGTAGTGCGTTGGGGTTTTAATACAGCGAACTTTTTTTGGGGGAACCTTCGCCATTTAGTTTGTGAAACTTTTTTGCTATGAATTTTACCTTGCTTATATTAATGGCTACTTCGATATTTCTCGAATTAGCTTTTTGTTTTTTTATTGGGTCTGTTAAAGGATAAGGGTGATTAATCATTAATGATTTGGAGAATGAAAATGGCTTTGAATGAGGAATGCTTTTTATTTTCACTTAAAATATATACAATAAAAACATTGCTTAATTTAATAAAAATTTATTGCAAAACAATAAAATATGTAATAGAATAAAAATCAGAATAAATAAGTGAGGTGTTTTTTTATGGATAAAGTAACAACGTTGTTTTTAAAAATAGCTGTTATTCTTTTAGGAGTCCCAGTTCTTGCTCTGTGCATCTTTTTGGTGCCTGAGATGGCGAATCTTGCAGCAAAATTGCTTCCAGAGTTCACTTTGATAAAATATCTCGTTTTCATCGCTTTTGATGCATCGGTAATACCTTTTTACTTTGCTTTGTATCAGGCTTTCAAACTCTTGCGCTATATTGACAAAAATATTGCTTTCTCCGATTTATCTGTAAAAGCTTTAAAGAAAATTAAATACTGTGCCATCACAATCAGTGTTTTGCATGTGCTAGTTTTGCCGCTCTTCTATATCTTTGCGGAAGTAGACGACGCGCCTGGAGTTATCTTTGTCGGATTGATTGTTCCTTTTGCTTCGATGGTTATCGCAGTCTTTGCGGCTGTTCTCCAAAAACTTTTACAAGAAGCAATTAATATCAAACTAGAAAATGATTTTACGGTCTGAGGTGAATAACAATGGCAATTATAATCAATATTGATGTGATGTTAGCAAAAAGGAAAATGAGCGTAACAAAACTGTCGGAGAAGGTTGGAATAACAATGGCGAATCTTTCTATATTAAAAAATGGAAAGGCAAAAGCAATTCGATTATCTACTTTAGAGTTAATTTGTAAGGCTTTAGAATGTCAGCCTGGAGATATTTTAGAATACAAAAGCGACGAAGATAGTTAAACATTGAGGATGAAACTTAATATAAAAATGATTAGAGGAGGTATAACTATGGAAAGTAAAAATTTGATTATGGAAAATATCGCTAAGCCTCATGAGCTGGAGAGAATGTATAGAAAAGATCCGAAAGCTTTTAAAAAATCATTCTCAAACGCATGGGAACAAAATCCTGATTCTCAGGTTCTTGGTGTTTGGCATGAAAGATTGAATTTCAAGGAGACGGCAAGTACAGAAAAATCTTCTTTGCTTCAAAAAGGTTTCTTATTCATGGGCTTTTTAGCGATTCTGGCCGGGGTAAGCACCAGGATCATTTTCCATTTTGTCGAACAGGAAGCAATTGCTCCAATTAACCTGGCTTTTGGTATAATTCCCTTTATTGCTGCCTATTTTGTCTACAATAATACTCCGAAAAAAAGTGTTATTTATTCCCTTGTAGCGTTGTTCCTAATTTCCGGGTTTTATCTTAATATACTGCCATTAAATTATAAAGACAGTATTATCCTTGCTTATTTACACCTTCCCATATTCTTATGGGTACTGGTAGGTCTTGCATTTACAGGAAATGAATATTCAAAAGGCAGTACAAGATTAACCTATATTAAATTTAATTTGGAATATTGTATTCTCTACGCCAGCATGGCAGTTAGCGGAATGATACTAGCATTATTAACCATGCAGTTATTTAGCTTTGTAGGCTTGGATATAGAAGAATTCTATTTTAGTAATGTCGTTTTATTTGGTGCTGCCGCTCTCGCTATTGTTGCTGCATACCTTGTATCAATGAACCTTAAACTTGCTAAGAATATTACACCGTATATAGCTAAAATTTTTAGTCCCCTTGTTCTGGTCACATTGTTGGTCTATCTTATAACGGTTATATGGGTCGGAAAAAATCCATTCTTGGACCGCAATTTCCTAATAGCCTTCAACGGAATACTTCTTGGTGTATTGGTCGTCACCATATTTTCCATTATCGAGAAAGACTCAGACGGGAAAAAGAACATTTCAGATTATATAAATTTCGCCTTAATTGTTCTTGCGCTTATCATTGACAGTGTGGCTTTGTCAGCCATCATGTTCAGACTTTCTTCTTATGGGATTACACCTAATAGACTTGCTGTTTTAGGAGTAAACATACTTATCTGGGTCAATCTATTTTGGATTATGCTTTCCTATATGCGTTTTCTACAAAACAAAACCGGACCTTCAACTATCCAAGATGCCGTTACTAAGTATTTGCCGGTCTACGGACTTTGGGCAGCTTTCGTTATATTTACTTTTCCTATAGTTTTTAATTAGAAAGGCTCTGTTAACGAAAAGTCAATCTTTCTTATTCCACTAACAGGTACATTAGTAAAAAGCGGACATAAAAAACAATGAGCTGGAGACATTTCCAAGCTCATTTTTATGTGCATTTTTAAATCAGCCTTTAACTTTAGCATAGCCGTTTTATTTAGTTCTACCTAGATGGGACACTTACCTTCTTTTTCATTCTGTAAGTTACTAAATTTACTCCCAAACGTTAAAATAGCTATGCTCCCAAGCAATAAACCAATACCTACCCAAGATGTTGCGCTGAGAATCTCACCCACCACGATTACACCAAGTAAGGCAGCAGTAGTAGGCTCCGCGAGCGATAAAGTTAGTGCAGAGGAAGCAGGGATTTTACGAAGCCCCCAACCGTATAGCACATAAGCAATACTAGTAGTTGCTATTCCCAAATAAAAAATGATTCCCACATTTCCAGTATCCTTCAACCAACTTACATCAAATATGAAATAGAAAGGTGTTAACAACAATGCGCTAAGCGAGAAGGTCATTGCAACTACGGATATAGCGTCTTCTTTTTGCAACAACGATTTGCTCGTCATTGTATACAACGCAAAAATAAGGCCAGCGACCAATGAGTACAAAATCCCTAATGGATTAATGTTGACTTCACCTTTTGTTACAAATAAAAATAGACAACCAATAATAGCTAAGGCTGTGGAACCACCCCATATTTTAGTAGGACGCATTTTCAAAAAAATCCACTCAATCAAACCTGAAAATACTGGAGCACTTCCAATAGCAACCACACTCGCTATCGCTACCCCCGTTAAACGCACTGATGAAAAAAATAAGAGCTGAAACAATGAAATACAAATAGCGGCGTATAGCGTTTGTTTCCAGGGCCATGAAAGGAACTGTATTTTTTTAAATAAAACTAGAATAATTAGAAGAAACAATCCTCCACTTGCAGAACGTCCTGCACTAATAATAAATGGGTGCGCACTGTCTGGTAAAAATGTTTGTGCAGTTCCTGTTGTTCCCCACAAAATAGCACCAAATAGTACAAATATGTATGGCAATACTGTCAAGTTTTCTCCCTACCTTCCCACATTTTCGAACTTCCAATATAGCACATATTGAGTTACCGCCAATCGTATCTTATACTAATAACGATAGGAGGCATTCCACATGTATATGACAGTAGAAGAAACTGCGAATTATTTATCAATGCCTATTGATCAAGTAAAACGATATATTTCAGAGAAGAAGATTCGTGCCATTTTTGATGGAGAAGAGTATTACGTAAATAGCGCCCAATTTGAAACGCACTTGCAACAAATCGAGGACTTGAAAAGACAAATCGATGAGTGGAGAAATACTCCGATTCCAGACGATATTGATGTAAAAGACGAAGATTAATACAAAGGAAAAGGACGTTCTCCGAATGAGGAGAATGTCCTTTTGTTTTAGTAGGTCCTTACGCATTTCTATATCGTTATGAAGAACCCCGCTCGTTTTCCGATAATTTCTGCGTAGTCCTCTACCATCACACTAGCTGTTGGATACATTCCTGCTCCTGGACCGACTAATGTTAGTGTTCCAATGTAGTTAGTATCGAGAGCAACTGCGTTGTTTACTCCTTCGATTGAATATAAAGGATGGTCTGGTCCTACTAGTTGTGGTCCAACGGAAGCGTATAGTTCTCCGTTTTCATCTTGCTCTATTTCTGCCACATGACGGTAACGCAGTCCTTGTTCCTTCGCTTTTCGGACATCCTCCAATGAGATTTCATCAATACCTATTACACGAACGTCGTTCCAATTAGGCTGTTTTTTAAATGCTAGGGCACTTAAAATCATCAGTTTACGGAATGCGTCTTGCCCGGAAACGTCGTTATATGGATCGGCTTCTGCATAGCCAAGGTCCTGCGCCTCTTTTAATGCATCATCAAATTGACATTCATCCTGACGCATTTGTGTCAAAATGTAATTCGACGTACCATTTAAGATTCCTTGAATTCTTTTTACTGAGTTTACTTGTAGTAAGTTTTTCAATGTTTTAATAACTGGAACTCCGCCTGCTGTTGTTGCTTCGTATCCGATAAATACTCCACGAGATTTTGCACGCTCATGCAATGGAATACTATATTTGGAGAACATCACTTTATTTGCTGTGATTACGTGACATCCTTTATCAATTGCTCTACATAGGTAGTTATATGCTGGTTCCTCATTTACAATTGCCTCGAATACAACTTGTAGCCCAGGAATATTGATAATATCCTCAAAGTCATCAGTCACTAAGACACCGGGTGTAGCTATTCTTTCTTTCCCAACGTTGTTTACGAGAATAGCACTAATTTCTATGTCTAATCCTAAAGATTTTTTAAGATCTTCTCTTTTTTCATTTACAATGTGGTAAATCCCTTGCCCGACTGTTCCGAAACCTAGGATTGCTGCTTTTATAGTCGCCATGCTATCTCCTCCAAATGAATCCGCACAATTGAGTTCCAATTTGCTTCTATTAGTAAAATTCATAATCGCAATTTTATACGAAGAACTATTTTACATATTGTAGCCCATTTTCACTCAACTATCAACAAAATTCTATCTAGAGAGGACATTTGTTTTTCCTACGAGTACTTTATCAAGTGCAGCCTGTAAATCTTCGACTGCTTCTAGCCCAACAGACAAACGGATTAGGTCTTCTGTAACTCCTGATTTCACCAAGTCCTCTGGAGTTAACTGCTGATGTGTTGTAGATGCAGGATGGATTATTAGTGATTTGGCATCTCCGACATTAGCTACATGCGACCAAATTTCAATATTATCAATAATATTTCGTCCTGCTTCTTTACCTCCTTTAACTCCGAAAGTTAGGATCGAGCCAAAACCGTTCTGTAAGTATTTTTTTGCAAGCTCATGTGATGGATGACTTTCTAAACCTAAATAGTTAACCCAAGTCACTTCTTCGTTATTTTCTAAGTACTCAGCAATTTTTTGTGCATTTTCATTGTGCTTTGGTACACGTAAATGAAGTGTTTCTAATCCTTGTAGAAAGGAGAAAGCTGCTTCTGGACTTAGAGTTGGGCCAAAATCGCGAAGCAATTGAACACGCAATTTCACTGCGAACGCTACGCTTGGAACATCTATTCCGTATCTAAGGCCATGATAGGTTACATCTGGTTGGGTGAATCCAGGGAATTTCTCTGAATCCCAATTGAAGTTCCCTCCATCTATGACAACTCCACCGATAGTTGTACCATGACCACCAATCCACTTTGTTGCCGAGTGAATAACAACATGAGCACCGTGTTTAATTGGATTCGATCCATATGGAGTAGCAAATGTGCTATCTACCAATAGTGGAACTCCTACTTCGTTAGCAATGGCCGCCACGTTTTCCACATCTAATACATTTAAGCTTGGGTTTCCGATGATTTCAGCAAAAAATGCTTTTGTTTTATCCGTAACTGCTGCTCGGAAGTTTTCTGGATCCGTAGAATCTACAAACTTCACTGTAATACCATATCTCGGCAATGTATGGGCAAATAAATTAAATGTACCACCATACAAATTTTCCGCAGCTATAATTTCGTCCCCTGCTCCTGCAATATTTAAAATAGAAAACGCGATAGCTGCCATTCCGGAAGAAAGTGCAACTGCTGCTGTCCCTCCTTCTAATAATGCAATTCGCTGTTCAAAAACATCCACAGTTGGATTCGTAATACGAGAATAGATATTCCCTGATTCTGCAAGAGCAAATAGGTTTTGCGCATGTTCTGTATTTTTGAATACAAAGGATGTTGTCTTGTGAATAGGTACTGCACGTGATCCCGTTACTGGATCTGGTTGTTGGCCACCATGTAAAAGTAGTGTTTCTTTTTGAAGATTTGTCATTTGAATTCCTCCTAAAATGTAGTTTAGATGGATGCTTATGGAGGCGAGGGAGGGTTAAGAACTTACAAAAACCCCCTTCATTTAAGAAGAGGGTGCAATTTGCATGTTCCTCCTCTTATCTTCCAAATTCGTATTAGAATTTGTAGGATTTAGCACCTTTCCAAGTTGAGAACTTGTTGGTTGCTGGGCATCGCAGGGCCTATTCCCTCCGCCACTCTTGATAAGAGTATTAGATTTAGTTTTCCATCTTGTTACACAGTATAAATTTCTATCAAACTATTTGTCAACACTTTTTTGAAAAATTAGAAAATAATCACGGTATTGGATTCTGAAATAGCTCAGAATTTCCTTAGAACCCGGCACTAGAAAATTTTCTTTCTGCTATGCAAAATTAGTAGTTTTTTTTACTTCTATAAAACTTAATTGATTATCTTCTTTTTCATAAATTGAAAATATATAGCTATCTTGTTCAATATGATTATCTTCAGCTAGTTCAATATCTTGCGTGTAATACCAGCCACCAATTGTATCTACATCCGGATTCTCTAAATCTATCCTTAACAATTTTGCTACATCGTCAAGTAAAACATTTGTATGAATAATATAATGGTCATCTGCTAACTTGCGAATATCTGCAATTTCATCACCATCGTATTCATCGCGAATTTCTCCAACAATTTCTTCTAAAATATCTTCTACTGTGACAAGTCCTGATGTACCACCGTACTCATCCAGAAGAATAGCTATATGTGTACGTTCTTTTTGCATCTTCAATAACAGATCATTTATTGGTGTAGACTCAATTGTATTTATTACAGGATTCATAAATTTTTCTATGTCGAAAGACTCTGATGTAATTCGATTGTTAATACCTTGTGTTAAAAAGTCTTTAATATTAATAAAACCGATTATATTGTCCCGATCTTCTTCATAGACAGGATATCGTGTATAACGTTCCTCTGAAATAATTGTTAATACATCATGGAAAGTAGCTTTTTTTTCAAATCCAATAATTTTAGTACGCGGCACCATAATTTCACGAGCAATCCGATCATCAAATTCAAAGACATTATTAACATATTTTAATTCGTTTTTGTTAATCTCGCCGCTTTTGTAGCTATCAGCGAGCAAGAGACGAAGTTCTTCCTCCGTATGTGACAACTCATGTTCAGAAGCTGGTTTCATACCGAACAGACCAACTAATACCCGTGCAGATCCATTTAGGAACCAAATAAATGGATACAAAATTTTGTAGAAAATCATAATTGGCTTAGCAAAAACTAGTGTCACTGCTTCCGCCTTTTGAATTGCCACCGTTTTAGGTGCCAATTCGCCGACAACTACGTGTAAAAAAGTTGCAATTGCAAATGCGCCACCAATAGTGAAGTAGTGAATATAATCTGTGCCAATACCAATGCTTGCAAATAAAGGATGTAAAATGAATTCGAATGTCGATTCACCTACCATACCAATACCCAGAGCCGTAACCGTAATTCCTAACTGACAGGCTGATAAATATTCATCTAAATGTGTGGTTACATGTTTTGCAGCAAGTGATCCTTTACGGCCTTCCGCAACAATTTGGTCAATTCTTGATTGTCGTACTTTTACAATCGCAAATTCTGTTGCTACAAAGAATCCGGTTAATGCTAGTAATATTACAAAAATGGTTAAATTTAATATGGTCAATAAGTGTCTTACTATAAAAGTAAGACTTCACCTCCTAAGTGATAAGTAATAGTAATGATTGCATTAAAGCAACGCTTTCTGAAGATATCTTTTGTTTAATCGTGTGTTGTGTGTTTTCTTCTTTGTTATTGATTTGCTCTAGCAAGTGTGAAACTTCTTTCTCTAAATATTTCATGTGTAATCGAATTTCATGTATATCTATTTCTTCTACCGAATCTTTTTCTAACTCCTGTTTAATGTCTTCTAAGGACATACCAGCTGACTTCTTGTCTTCAATAATTCTTAATCTATCAATGGCTTCAAAAGAATAATATCGATAATTCGAAGTAGAACGTTCAGCTTTTAACAATCCAAGAGTTGTATAGTAATCAATTGTACGTTTTGTTATACCTGTTGTGTCAGCTAATTCACCAATTTTAAATTTCTCTTTCCCAATTAAATCACTCCAAACCGTAACGTTATAGTTTTATTTTAAATTATTCATAGTGTTTTTGCAAAAATTTGATGATGTTCTTTTCTACTATACTTAAATGAGTCGCTATTCCTGATAGAGCTACCCATATTTTAAGAATCTGAAACTTCTTATCCTTTCGTTCGTTTAATATATTGAAGTTAGTGGGAGGTGAGAAAATGGTCGTTTCAGTGATTTGTATCCTTGTTATTAGTTATCTAATTGGATCCATTCATGGTTCTAAAATAGCGCAATATCTTAGTGGCGTAAATATTAAAAAAGAAGGTTTAAAGAACTCTGGTGCTTCAAACGCCGCTATCGTTTTAGGCGCAAAATATGGTATTTTAGTTGCAATTATTGATATTTTAAAAGGAGTAATCGTAGTAATTGCGGTTCGTTTCTGGATATTCGGGTACGCAGACTATTCATTGGTTGAACAGGATGTACTGGTATATAGTGCAGGTGCTGCTGTAATACTCGGACATAATTTCCCTCTTTATACTAAGTTTAAAGGTGGAAAAGGGACCGCAACCCTTATCGGAGTGTTGCTTGCTCTTAGCTGGCCGCTCGGCTTATTAGGTCTTATATTATTAATAGGAACTACATTAATAACGGACTATTTATTAATTGGTGTGTTTGTTTTTTATTTTGTCTTTATCGGTGCCTCTATTTGGTTTGCGGAAGGAATTGGACCAATGGCTATTGCTGGATTTCTATTTTTGATGGCAGTTATTTTACATATCGAAAATTTCCGTCGTTTAATACGAAGGGAAGAGATGAAAATCTCCACTTTTTTAAGTAAGAAGAAGCCATCATTATGAAATGAGTGTAAATCATGAAGAAAAAAATGAGGTGGATAGTGCTTATCCCGTTAATAGTTGTTGTTTCTAGTGGAATTGGGATTTGGTTACTAACAAGTAAGTGGCTAGAGGATGGTCTAGAACCAAAAGCAGATGGCACTAATGAATATGCCATTGTACTTGGTGCCAAAGTGAAAAAAGGTAATATCCCTTCCTTCGCTTTGCAGTATAGATTGGATGCTGCTCTTGCCTATGCCCAAAAATATGCCCATGTAAAATTGGTGCTTTCAGGGGGGCAAGGTCCCGATGAAGATATCGAAGAGGCTATTGTGATGAGAGATTTTCTATTGGAGAACGGAATAGATGAAAACCGGCTCCTCATAGAAGATAAAGCGACTTCTACGTATGAAAACCTTTTGTTTTCACAAGCAATATTACCTAGTTATATTAACTCTGTCACACTTATTACAAGCGACTACCATTTGCAACGAGCCAAAGTACTAGCAAGCAAGCTCGGGTGGGAGTCGGATGTTGTCGCTGCTAAAACACCAAAAGTTGTGGAACTAAAGGTTCGTATGAGAGAACGTCTGGCCCTGTTAAAAGCATATATTTTAGGAAAATGATTTTATTAAATAGATGGGTGTAAGAAAGTATCGCGCCTCTTTACACCCATCTTATAGCTATTTCATAGAATCTCGTACTTGATTAGGAATCATTACTACCTCTGTTTGTAAATCTACCGCTCGATATGATGTATCTATGCATTCTTCCCAATAAGCAAGGTGTTTTATATCGATCCAATGCTTAGATTCTTCCACATCTTGTCCACCTTTTCCCTGCACAGAATACCAATAAAGATATTCATGTTCGTTTATAAATTCTCTAAAAATTGTTTCTATATACATCTTTTCACCTTCAAGAGTAACTAGTACTTCTTCCATATGTTCATTCAAAAAAGCTAACCATTCATTCACTTTTTCCCGCACTAACGGGCAGTAATACTCCAACTTCAAGGCTTGGTCAAAAGTGGAAACAACTGCCCGTAAAAGCCCGAATGGTTCAACTAACAATCAGTGGGGGATGAAGAAAACCCCACTGATTGAAGTTTCACTTTATCTGTTTTGCCTTCTTTCACTCGAAATCTTGTGCATTCAATATTCATTATTAATCATCCTTTGTTAGTTCGTTAGTCTTAGGAATGATATCCTTTTTCACCATAGGGCTGTAGCTTGTCTAGCCATTTCTCTAGTAGCTTTTCTAGTTTTTTCTTATCTACTCGGTTTTCATTTGCTTCTTTTTTTAAAACCTCGACATGCTCTATGTCAAAATTGTCTTTGCCATATTCGGACCATTCTTTTTGTAGCTCTTTATTTGTGTGTAGCCCGCTTTCTAGCGTGAATTTGGTTCCGTTCAATGTTTTAAAGTTAGGTGTAGATGCCACAAACTTTTTACCATTTTGTTTGTTTGTGATGACGTAAATTCCACCCTCTATTTTTATTTCTTTATATTGTTGTTTTAGCTCTTTCTTGCGATCCATTTATATTCCATCCTTCTCATTTAGTTTTTCATCCAATATTCACTGCCGTCGTCTTTTCTGTCTAAAAACCCATATTGTATTAAATAGCGTCTCAACGTTACGAAATCTTCATAAGCATTCTTTAAGACAAGATTTATTTCTTTTTCCGTGTAGGTTTTTCCTTTTTCAAATCTTTGGATAAGAACCCGCAAGGTTGCTAGCTTTTGCTTTTCTTTCCTTGGAAATTTCATAAGAGGCCCATCTATTCCATCAGGGAAAAACTTCTTTTCAACATCTGCTTGTTCTTCTTGAGTAATGTTATAACGATCGTCCACCATCGTTGCTGTTTTATGCAATGGAAGAAATGTTGGCGCATGATCATCCTTTTCCTTTAACAATTCCATCATCGTTAAAAATACTTTTGCTTGTCTCTCCTTCTCTTTTAAAACGAATCGATGATTACGAATCGTTGAAGAGCTTCCAATTCCTAGTTCTTTCTGAATTTCTGCATCACTTCTACCCTCATAAAATAGACGCAATAAACTATTTTGATGATCAGTTAAACCAGTTAGTTTTTTGTTTAACCCTATTAGATAATGAAAAACAGATTCATGCTCCGCTTCAATATGGTACTTCATGAATTTTTCTGCTTCATATAACATATTATTCTTTGGGTAAATGAACCCTTTTTCTACTTTACTTCCACACATAAGACATACATACATTTCTTCCTCTTCTATATAGCCGTTCTTCAACTGTTCTGAAGATGCGTTCCATAGTAATTCTGATATTTCCATACACAAACAAAACCTTTCCTTGTTTATTAATTTATAAACATTATATAATAACGTTTGTTAAATTACAATATGTAAAAATGCGGTTGCAATTTATCTGAAAATAATAAACAATATAAATAAGACGTTTCGGAAATCGAAACGACAGAGAGGGGAATACCAATGGTTACATTTAAGGACTATGAGTATAAACGTCCAAATTTAGAACAAGACAAAGCTACATTTCAAGTGTTATTAACAAAATTTAAGGAAGCTTCATCGGTGGAAGAGCAAAATGAAGCAATTGAGAATATCAATGCATTTCGCAATGATTATTCTACACATGCAAACTTAGTTTATATACGTGCATCTATCGATACTAATGATGAGTTCTATCAAAAAGAGCGTGATTACTTTGATGAGACCAACCCTGAAATAGAAGAGATGGTTACGGAATACTACAAGGAGTTAGTTGCATCACCATTCCGAAATGAACTGGAAGCTAAATGGGGCAATCAGCTTTTTGACTTGGCGGATTTCCAAATAAAGGCCTTTTCTCCGGAAATTATTTCTCTTATGCAAAAAGAAAATAAGCTTTCTTCCGACTACTCAAAGCTTGTTGCTTCTGCACAGGTAGAATTTAATGGTGAGACATTAACACTTGCACAGCTAGGACCATATGCCGAATCAACGGATCGTGATACTCGTAAGAAGGCTAAGGAAACTAGTAGTGGATTTTTCCATGAAAATGAAGCGAAATTTGATGACCTTTATGATCAACTGGTAAAAGTACGACATGAAATAGCTACTACGCTTGGATACAAGAACTTTGTAGAACTCGGTTATATTCGTATGAGCCGAATCGATTACAATGCGGAAATGGTTAAAAAGTTTCGTGACCAGGTGCGTGATTTTATTGTTCCTGTTGCGACTAAACTATATGAACGTCAGGCAAAACGTATTGGGGTAGACAGTCTGAAATATTATGATGAACCTTTTAACTTCCTCAGTGGGAATGCTACGCCACAAGGTTCTCCTGAATGGATTGTGGAAAATGGAAAGAAAATGTATGAGGAGTTATCTCCTGAAACCGCTGAATTCTTCCAATTTATGATTGACCGTGATCTTATGGATTTAGTTGCGAAAAAAGGGAAAGAGGCTGGTGGTTATTGTACATTTATCGATAATTACGAATCTCCTTATATTTTCTCTAATTTCAATGGAACTTCCGGAGATATTGATGTACTAACACATGAAGCAGGTCATGCTTTCCAAGTGTATACAAGTCGCAACATAGGAATCCCAGAATATGTATGGCCAACATTTGAGTCCTGTGAGATTCATTCGATGAGTATGGAATTCTTTACATGGCCTTGGATGGAGTTATTCTTTAAGGATCAAACCGACAAATATAAGTTTACTCACTTAAGCAGCGGACTTCTTTTCCTACCTTACGGGGTTGCAGTGGATGAATTCCAACATGCTGTATACGAAAATCCGGAGATGACTCCAGCTGAGCGTAAAGCTGCTTGGAAGAAAATTGAGGAAATTTATTTACCTCATCTAGATTATGATGGCAATAGTTATTACGAGACTGGTGGTTTCTGGCAACGCCAAGCACATATTTATGCTAGTCCATTCTATTATATCGACTACACACTTGCTCAAATTTGTGCGTTCCAATTTTGGAAACGCTCAAGAGAAGATCAAGAATCCGCTTGGAAGGATTATTTACATCTTTGTAAGCTTGGTGGATCGAAATCTTTCACTAAATTAGTAGCAGAAGCAAATTTGATCTCTCCATTTGAGGATGGTTGCGTGGAGTCAGTAATTAGTTCTATTGAAGAATATTTAAATAGTGTGGATGATTCTGTACTATAGACTATCGAAAGGAGTTAATTTTATTGAATCCAGCTGGTTTTTGGATTAGATTTGGGGCTTCCCTTTTAGACGGTATCATTATAGGAATACCTCTTGCTATTATTAGCCTTATCCTACTTGGAGAAGCAGACACTTGGTTTACCACTTCGGCGCAAATGATTTATTCGTTGTTACTCCCTGTTATATGGACCGGATATACAGTCGGCAAGAAAATTCTGGGCATACGCATCGTGAAATTAGATGAAACGGATGTAGATTTTTGGACAATGATTAAACGAGATTTAATAACAGGCCTCGTTTATGGATTAACCTTAGGCATTGCTATTATCGTCAGTGCATGTATGGTTGGAATAAGAGAAGATAAAAGAGCTCTTCATGATTTTATCGCAGGTACTTATGTATCCTTTAATCCACCATTGCAAAAATAATTATGCAAGAACAAGCATTCATCAGGATGCTTGTTCTTTTCTTTGATGCTTCTTACAATTCTATAACTTTCTTTACTCAATGATTTTCTGTTAAATAAGCAGAAAATCATTTTTTATTACCTTAAATTACTTTTTGTAAGCAAATGTATTGCGTTTAGCTGATAACTATATTATAGTAAGTTACGTTAAGTAACTTACTTGGAGGATTTTTTTATGAAGAAGCAACAACTTGCAACACTTATTTTACGTGTCGTGTTTGGACTTATATTCTTGATACATGGCATAACAAAATTCCAAGGAGGTATTTCCAATACAGTTGGATATTTTGATTCGCTTGGTTTACCAGGGTCTCTTGCATACGCAATTGCAATTATTGAATTAGTTGGTGGTTTATTATTAATAATTGGACTTGGAACACGTGTAATTGGTGGTATATTTGCGGTAATAATGCTAGGAGCAATTTTCTCAGCGAAATTATCATTAGGATTATTAGGCGATGGTGTATCAGCTGGATACGAATTAGAATTAGTCTTCTTAGCTATCGGTGTTTATTTTGTCTTAGCTAATCCGATTAATTTATCACTTGATGAAAAACTGTCACAAAAAAACAGATAATGAATTGAGGTAAAAGCATGAGCTTTATGAAAAAGTTATTCGGACAAAATTCAAATGAAGAGCAAACAGGAGGAAATGACATGATGAAAATTGGTATTGTTTTAGGAAGTACACGTGAAGGACGCGTTAGTCCACAAGTCGGAGCATGGGTAAAAGAACTAGCGGACAAACGTGGAGATGCAGAATATGAAATTATCGACATTGCAGATTTCAAATTACCACTTTTAGGTGAAGCAGGCGGCGACGCATCAGGTGCAGCAGCATGGTCTGAAATTATTGCAAAACAAGATGGATTCGTATTCGTCGTTCAAGAATACAATCACTCTATTACTGGAGCACTTAAAAATGCATTAGATTATTTACGTGAAGAGTGGAACAACAAAGCTGCAGGTATCGTATCATACGGTTCTGTAGGTGGGGCTCGTGCAACAGAACATTTACGTGGTATTTTAAGTGAATTACTAGTGGCACATGTACGTGTACATCCGGCATTATCATTATTTACAGATTTTGAAAATGGTACAGACTTCAAACCAGCTGCCGTTCAAGCAGATTCAGTAAACCAAATGCTAGACCAAGTTATCCCTTGGACAAAGGCTTTAAATACTATACGTAAGTAATTAAACTGGTTATTATTATAATATTAGACCCACATTGAGGACTAAAAAACCGGACAAAAAACGCCCGGTCCTTTAAGATCAAAACCTGTTTCTGTCGTTTTCGAAGTGCTTTGGACGGTCTTGATGCTATATTATTACAGTTGTTTTTTTTGAGATGCTGGTCGTGACTAACGTCACGACCAGCATCTCTTTTTTCGGTATTTTTATGGAGCTCGTCCGGCCGTCACCCTTCTACAACTTTTAGAAACAGGTTAGTGCTTTTTTGGATAACTAGAGAAAAGCTACTAACTATTCCTAGTGTAAGCTCTCGAAGATGCAATTTCGTTTGCTATTTCGCTTCATTATTGTGCAAACACTTACTATTTCTCTTTATTTTCACTAGTATAAAAGAAAATCTGCTTTCTTTCTATATCAATGTATAATAGCATTTAAAGCCGTATGTTACTTTAATAGCGAGGTGCAAATAATATTACCGAAACACCAACTAAACAAATACCCGCACCTATCCAATTGTATAAATCAGGCGTTTTTTTATCTATACCACACCTCCTAATATTTCCCAATAATAAGGTTTACCTTCTCTTATCCATAACCAAATGAGATAACCTCCACCAATTTCAGAAAGTCCTGCAAATAGAAATAATGCAATTGTATAAAACATTTAAAAACACTTCCTTAAATAATTTAATCTATATCATTATTGTACCTCCCCTACTTTTAATGACAATTTAATACCTCCACTAGCTTATTTATGTTATTTTCTATAACCCTATTCTCTAACTTCACGTTAAAACTTTCAATGTTTCTACTAAATGAATATTCATATCATCAACTGATTCTTCAAAATTATTTCGATGCCATTCAATGATTAATCCAATAATCGCATTGGTCATATAGGAATATACATACTTTTTTGATTCATCATATTTTCCAATTTTACTATCCTGTATGAAATTAGAACGAATTGCATCAAAAAACATATAATAGTAAGTAGTTGAGACGTTTTCTGATAAAATAATGCGATAAAAGTCTTCATACTTTTTGACATGATGAAAAATACGGACTGTTTTTGGATCTAGATTTTTATAAGCAGAATTTATTAATTGATGTGCAGAAATATGTTTATAAGGTGCTTTATAGGATTCTTCTAAATCTACAATTACTTCTTTAAAAAATTCCTTAAAAACATCGTCAACTTCCTCATAGTGAAAGTAAAAAGTTCCTCTATTTATACTTGCTTCCCGACAAAGCTCGGATACTTTTATATCTGTTAGAGGCTTGTCTTTCAATATATGAGTTAAGGCTTGATAGATTGCTTTCTTTGTCTTTATGACTCGTAAATCATTTTTTTTCAAAAATATCTCTCCTTTATCGAACACTTATATCGATACCTGTTCAATATTATACAATAATTGCGAAAACTGTTGATTGAATGCATTTACACTTTAAATTATACTGTTATTGAACAACTGTTGGATAAAACTAAAGGAGGAAATGATTATGAGATTACAAGACAAAGTAGCCATCGTTACAGGCGCAGCTTCTGGGATGGGTAAAGCTATTGCTGAAGCTTATGCAAAACAAGGTGCAAAGGTCGTTGTTTCCGACTACAACTTAGAAGGTGCAGAAACAGTAGCAGCAGCTATTAAAGAAGCTGGTGGTGAAGCAATCGCTAACCGTACAAACGTGGCAGAGCTTGCTGACTTAGAAAACTTATTCGCTGAAACAAGAAATACGTTTGGTAAATTAGATATTTTAGTTAATAATGCAGGTATTATGGATGGAATGGAGCCTGTTGGCGAAATTTCAGATGAAAAATGGGATCGCGTATTCGCAGTAAACACTACTGGTGTTATGCGTGCAATGCGTATTGCAACTAACATCTTCTTAGAACAAGGACACGGAGTATTCGTGAACAACATCTCCGCTGGTGGATTGCGCGGTGCCCGTGCGGGTGCAGCGTATACTGCTTCTAAACACGCTGTTTCAGGGTTAACTAAAAATACAGCTTATATGTACGCAAACTCTGGTATCCGTTGTAACGGTATCGCACCTGGTGGCGTTGCGACAAACATTCAAACTTCTATGACTAGCCTTTCTGAGTTTGGTATGGGTCGTCAGCAAACTGGTAATGGTACTATGCCTCGTGTTGGTCAACCTGAAGAAATTGCACAACTTGCTGTATTCTTAGGTTCTGATGAGTCTAGCTTCATCAATGGGCAAATCATTGCTGCTGACGCCGGTTGGACTGCTTACTAATACTTCGAAATGTAATATAAAAAAGCAAAACTGAACCATAAAAATAAGAACTTAATACACCAGTTACTGATATTCAATCGGTGACTGGTTTTTTCGTTTTATTTGAATTTGAATTTTGGACTGTTCTTTTCGCATACAATGTGAAGGAAGTTTCACCACCAGTAACGAATCTAAAGGAAAAGGAAGTGTTGTTTTTATGTGGAGTAAAATTATTGGGATTTTAATAGGGGTTATGGGCATTATTTATATTTTCTTCATACCAAGTGATCCAGTTGCAACAAAGATTTTATTTAAGCTTATTCCGATGCTACTTATTATATTGTTTGCGTTTCTAAAGCCTGCCGGAGAATCCAGAAAGTACAAGCCCCTTATTTTAATCGGTCTAACGGTATGTATGCTTGCTGACGGGTTAATTTATTGGTTTATAGTCGGACTTATCACATTTTTAATCGGACATATTTGGTATATCTTTGCGTTTAAGCAAATTCAACGCACGTCCCTTCCAAAGTGGGCTATTGTATTGCTACTGGCATACGGGTTAGCAATGGTGATATGGCTAGCAGGAACTCTTTGGTCCCAAGGGGATACAGTATTAGCTTTTGCAGTTATTATTTATATTGCAATGATTCTGATGATGGGGTGGAACGCTTTTCAAACAGCCAATAAGTTTGCCATTATCGGTGCTCTTTTATTTATCTTCTCGGATTCCACACTCGCTATTAATAAATTCATAGTAGATATCCCTTTCTCAGACGCACTTATTATGATTTCTTATTACGGTGCTCAATTTATGTTTGCTCTTAGCATTCATTATTCCGCAACTCGAAAGAATCTGTTAAAATAAGAAGTAGCTTTACAAATCGAAAGGAGATTTAATCTCATGAAAGAAACTTTAATCGAGCGTTTAGTACGCTATGCAAAAATAGATACACAATCCGATGCTTCAAGTACCACTTGCCCGTCTACTGAAGGCCAATGGGATTTACTTCATGAACTTCAAAAAGAATTAGCTACAGTTGGTTTAGAGGAAATTACATTAGATGAAAATGGGTACCTTTTCGCAACCTTACCTGCTAATACAGACAAAGATATACCAACAATCGGCTTCTTAGCTCACGTCGATACAGCTACAGATTACACGGGGAAAAATGTTAACCCACAGCGAATCGACAGCTATGACGGACTAGATATTGCTCTAAATGAAAAAACAATCATGACAGTTCAAGACTTCCCTGAATTAAAAAATTATGTTGGCCACACACTTTTAACTACAGATGGAACTACTCTTCTTGGCGCAGATGATAAAGCCGGAATTGCCATCATTATGACCGCAATGGAATATTTTATCCAGCATCCAGAAGTAAAACATGGTAAAATTCGTGTTGCTTTCACTCCGGATGAAGAAATCGGACGTGGACCACATAAATTTGATGTAGAAAAATTCGGAGCAAAATTTGCCTATACAATGGATGGTGGTCCATTAGGAGAATTACAATTCGAAAGCTTTAACGCAGCAGGTGCCAAGGTCGTAACGAACGGTAAAAGTGTGCACCCAGGTTCTGCAAAAGACAAAATGGTGAATTCCATTACGATGGCTATGAAATTCCAATCTCATATGCCAACTGATGCTGTTCCTGAAAAAGCGGAAGGATATGAAGGCTTTATTCACCTGATGAATATTACTGGAGACACAGAAAAAACAGAGCTTAGCTATATAATTCGTGACCATGACCGCGAGAAGTTTGAAGCGAAAAAACAATTATTCCTTGATACAGCTGAAAAAATTAAAGCAGAATACGGTGAGAATGCTATTTCTGTAGAGTTAAATGATCAATACTACAATATGGGTGAAAAAATCACGCCTGTTATTGAAATTTTAAATGTGGCAAAAGATGTCATGATTGCATTAGACATTGAACCACTTATTATTCCAGTACGTGGAGGAACTGATGGCTCTCAGCTCTCTTATATGGGAATGCCTACACCTAACGTATTTACTGGTGGAGAAAACTATCATGGGAAATATGAATTTATCTCTGTAGATGTTATGGAAAAATCAACGGAAGTAGTAAAAGGGATTATTCGATCGTTTGAAAAACAAGCCTAAGTAGGTGGAGATATGCGTGAAATATTACTAGGTGTTTTAGCTTCTTTGTTTTTTGCAGTTACCTTTATACTTAATCGTTCCATGGAAATATCGGGAGGAAGTTGGATTTGGAGCTCCTCCCTTCGATATTTCTTCATGCTGCCTTTTTTACTCATCATTGTTTATTATCGCAAAGGTTTATCTTCTACTTTTAAAGAAATAAAAGCTGCTCCGGGTGCTTGGTTACTATGGAGCTTTGTAGGCTTTGTATTATTTTACGCACCGCTTACTTTTGCAGCAGCATATGGACCCGGTTGGTTAATATCTGGAATGTGGCAATTCACGATTGTTGCAGGGGTACTGCTCGCACCGTTATTTATGATGAAAGTGGAAAATGTAGTCATTAAACAAAAAATTCCGGTTGTCTCGCTCTTTATTTCGCTTCTCATTTTAATAGGAATCATTCTTATACAAATTCCAAATACCGAATCAGTCAATTTGCGAATGATCTTTTTAGGGATTTTACCTGTACTTATAGCAGCATTTGCCTATCCTTTAGGAAATCGTAAAATGATGGGACATTTAAATGGACGTTTGGATACATTTCAGCGCGTTTTAGGTATGACTGTTGCGTCCATGCCAGCTTGGATATTATTGGTGTTTTACGCTACTTTCACGGTAGGTTTACCATCCTCGGGGCAAGTATTTCAATCCCTAATTGTAGCTATCAGTTCGGGAGTAATTGCTACTATATTATTCTTCATGGCAACCGATCGAGTTCGGAATCATCAAGGTAAACTTGCTGCTGTGGAAGCAACACAGTCAACTGAAATCATTTTTGTTATTATTGGTGAAATGTTTTTACTGCATGTTCCTCTTCCAGCACCAATTGCACTTATTGGACTTGGAGTTATTATTCTAGGTATGTTCTTACATAGTTATTATACGAAAATATTAAATACAAAAGCTTTAAAAATACAAACAAAAATAGAGCATTAGAAAAAGATAAAATGGAGTGTCGTGAATCATTCGCGACACTCCATTTTTGGGGAGATGTATGAACACTCCAACTTATCTAATTAACTCTCTAATACCGGCTGATAAAGTAGAGACACTCCCGAAGAAATTGCTGCTTCACTTACTGCTGCAGCCACAACTTGAACGACTCTCTCATCCAAAGCTCTTGGAATAATATAGTCATCTCTAAGTTCGTTTTCATTCACTAGTGATGCAATTGCTTCGACAGCAGCCAACTTCATCTGTTCATTAATATCTGTTGCTCTTACATCTAAGGCACCTCTGAAAATCCCTGGAAACGCCAAAACATTATTTACTTGGTTTGGATAATCCGAGCGTCCAGTTGCCACTACTCTAACTCCCCACTCTCTTGCAAGTTCATATGGTATTTCAGGGGTTGGATTAGCTAAAGCAAAAATAATGGAGTCCTTATTCATTGATTGAACTAACTCTTTTGTGAGTAAATTAGCTACGGAGACACCGATAAATATATCTGACCCTTCCATCGCATCTTTTAAAGAACCCGTTAAACCTAGTGGATTTGTTAAATTTGCAATCGATTGTTTAACAGGATTCATGCCTTTTTCCCGACCTTCATAAATAATTCCTGTTGAATCACACATAATAATATTAGTATATCCTAACTGAAGAAGCACTTTTAAAATGGCCATTCCAGCAGCACCAGCACCATTGATCACAACTTTAACATTACTATTTGTTTTATTTACAAGTTTCATCGCATTTTGAAGCCCTGCGCCTACGACAATTGCCGTACCATGTTGGTCATCGTGAAATACCGGTATATCTAGTTCAGCGCGAAGTCTATCTTCAATTTCAAAACAACGTGGTGCGGAAATATCCTCCAGGTTTATAGCACCAAAAGTTGGACTCAACGCTTTTACAATCTGAACTATTTCATCTACATTTTTTGTGTCCAAACAAATAGGAAAGGCATCAACCCCAGCAAATCTTTTTAGTAGGATTGCTTTTCCTTCCATGACGGGTAAAGCAGCTCCTGGTCCAATATCACCGAGGCCTAATACGGCAGTACCATCTGTGATTACTGCAACTAAGTTCCCTTTAGCGGTATAGTCGTAAATAGTGGATGGATTGTTATGGATTTCAATACACGGTTCTGCAACACCTGGTGAGTAGGCCAAACTTAAATCCTCCATGCTGTCCATTGGAACTTTAAAGACAACTTCCATCTTCCCCTTACTTTCACGATGCAAACTTAATGCTCTTGATCTTAAATCCATCTTCACACACACCATCCTTTTTGTTTTTTCTTTTTTGATAAGAATTATTAGAGCTTCCTCTCAAAAATCTTTATATTCTGAGAATTATAGATAGTATTAAAGTGGATGTCAATGGTTAATACTTAGTGAAGATGTTCACAAATAACTTCCTATGTTTATATTTTATTGGAAAATAAAGTTAAATTTATTAGTTTATAATTAATTTTAGCTTAAAAATGGTATAAAAAAAATCGGTAACCATTTTTTTGGCTACCGACATATTAATGCACTATCTCAACTTTGAGGGGGTTAAGGTGTGCCTAGCATCAGCTACAATTTGGAGAAAAGTCGCTGTTTAGAACTTCTCTCATTAAGAGAAATCTACTATATGGTAATGATAATCATTTTCAATTAAAAAGTCAACAAATTGTATAAAAAAATGTATACTACATGTATGACAATCTTATCGAATGACCAAATCAAACAATTAAATAACTATAGTGTTTTTACCCAGCCTAATGGAACAACGTTATTCCAAGGAAATAATGTAGCTAATGCATTGCCTATTATTAAGCTAATTTCTTCTGCACCTAATGATCCTATTGCCGCGTCTTTCTTTATGAGAAGAGTCGGAATGTTCATCTCCATGCAGTTTTACATGATGACTATGTATGATGAGATTTGGGATGGTCCTCTAGAACAGCTGCAGTTTTTTGGCACGACCGAATATGGAAATAAAACAATTAGTACGTTTATCCCTCAAGAGTATTTTCGAGACGTACAAGAAGATCGCAAGGTGGATGTGCAGCTTATTTGGGAGCAACTATGTTTTCCTATTATTGAACAGCTTCGCTCACAATGCAGTATTTCTCCGCTAACGCTTTGGGAAAATGTTTTTGGTTACCTACTATGGCATTACTATACGTTTTTTGAAAATCCAGCGTTAGAAGAAAAAGCGAGGCATGATTGGAATCTGTTAAAGGATCCAACAATTTGGAAGTCAATTGCTCCTAAAGAATATTTACGACTTTATTTGAAAGATCGAAATCCTGCAGAGCTCATAAATACAACAGTCAGAACCACTTGTTGCTTTTCAAAAGATATACCTGGATTGCAAAAGTGTGGTTTTTGCCCCAAGTAAAATAATTATTTTAGATTAATTTTGCATGTTTCCTTCCTCTTTGGACATACCTAAGAAGAGTTCAATAAAAAGGAGTGAGGAAGATTGGGAAACAATATAGATGAACGTGTCGAAGCTAAGCTTGATAGTATTGGTCAAGAAGAAAAAGAAGAAATTCTAAAAAACTTTTCTAGCTTTAAATCGTATTTATCTGGAAAAGTAGCAGCTGGTGAAAAAATGGGACTTAGTGATGAAGTTTTAGCTAAAGCTACTGAAAAAGTGGCGGGTTATTTAGCCAACCATGAAGAACCACGTAACCGAGAAGAACATGTTCTTCAACAATTGTGGAAAAGCGGAGACAAAGATCAGCAACAAGCGCTCAGCCATATGCTTTTAAATATGGTAAAAAATGGCTGATGACATCAGTAAGGAAGCAACAGGTAGATTTCTCGATAATCCCGACGGAGTTCGAACCACTAAGGAAAGTTTGTTCGATATGCATGAGGATATGCAAACGGTGGATGCCCTCCCTGTCGAGGATATAAATATTGAATTTCTAGATGAAAAAGACCACCACCACACTAAAAATCGTTCACTCAGTGAGGAACGATACCCCAAATAAGAAAAACACATGCTCCTATCCCACGCGGGAGCATGTATTTTTTGTGCAACGACGAGCTTTGCGCTGGAGCATGGTTTTTTATATTAGTTTTGCTGCTACTAGTCGTGTACGAATGATAATACCTATTAGTGCAGCAACAACTGCTTTCGCTAGGTCGGGAAGAACAAATGGAAGCATTCCACCTTTAAATGCTGCATCCCAAGGTAGTTCAGCTACAATTTTTAGCCAAATTGAGCCAAGGACTAATATGATAAATACAGCTATTATATTAGCAATAATTGCTTGTACCTTTGAATATTGAAATGTTTCTAAATACCACCCAACAAATAAAGCTGCAGGTATTATTGCCAATAGGTATCCACCTGTTGGACCAAGTATAATCCCCAATCCACTTTTCATACCAGCGAATACCGGAATTCCGATTAGCCCCATCAATACATAAACAGCTACCGCAAGTGTGCCATACTTCGCTCCTAATATAGTTGCTGTTAGCATTACAGCAATCGTCATTAATGTAAATGGTACTGGTGGTATGTTAATCATAATTTGTGCAGCAACCGCTATTATAGCTGCAAACAACGCAGCTACAATCATCATTTTTAAACGTTCATTTCTCATAAGTATTCCCCCTCATCAAATGAGTTAACCATAATTTAATTTTAAGTTAACTCATTTATATTTTAGTAAGAAATGGAACGCTCGTCAATACAAATATTTATGAGGTACGTTATTACTTGCAAATAAAAATGCATCACATCCCTGTGGAATGTGACGCAATCATTATTACCACCTACTACTAGCGGAATCTATTGTTTCTAATCTCACCGTACCTTTTTGCATAGGTGGTGGACAAGCTTTGTTATACTGCATTATTTTCTCATTTACTTTCGTTACTCTAAAATGTAATCCTTCTTTTTCCTCAGCCGCATATTTCTTAGCTATATCCTGTAATTCATCTCTTATTTCATGCTGAAGCTTTAACCAGTGTGGTTTAAACCCCGCGTCCTTCGCAATTTTTTGGAAGTGTTGAAAGATATCACCGGAGAAATATTCCTCTGAAATCGGCTTACCTGTTCCCTTTAGATTCTCCATACCACCTGTCTTAGCATACTCCTTTAAAATATCACCTATCAAATCATTACTTGGCTTATTGAAGTTTTCATTATCCATAAGGTACCTCCTTCATGAATGATTGGGTTTATCTTGGAATGCGATGGAAAACTATTCTGTACGAGAGAGATGTCGGCCTATACGAGAGAGATCAAGATCACACTCTATACGAGAGTACTTTAACCCTGTAAGGGCAATTGTGCGCTGTACGAGAGCAATGTCGACCTATACGAGAGAGATCACACTCTGTACGAGAGCAATGTCGGCTTATGCGAGAGAGATCACACTCTATACGAGAGAACATTCTATCCATGAGAGAGCGATCATACTTTTACGTAAGCAATATGTTTTGCTTTTTCTAATAATACTTTAACAAACTGTGCTTGATTGTCGGGAGAAATTATTATACTGCCCATTAACGAATGTCTGTAATGAATTTGTAGTGCATCCTTGGAAGATAGAATACGATAACCAGCTAATATATTGGACGATTTATTTACCTTTGTCATATCCTCATACTTTATTTTACTCCGAAAAGGTCCACCTTTGACATACAGAAAATCATCGTAAAATATGTAATGGATATCTAAGGAAGTCCATATTAGGAAACCAGCACATACAAAAAACAAAACAGTCATAATCCATATAGCAGTATATTCAGGTGAATTTGTATAAAACAATTCATATGCTACCGGCCACAATGTCGCTAACGCAACAATAACTAGTGCAATAGACATAATAACCATAAATGTCCGATCTATTTTTGAACGGAATTTCATAATTTTTCACTCCTATACCGACTTTGTTGCTGCATCCTTTATGCCCTCTCGGTGCGCATAAATATTTTTTAAAATTACTTTAATCACAGCGTAAGTAGGAATAGCTAATATAATTCCCCATAATCCGGCAATATTCCCAGCTGCTAAAATAACCGTAATAACCGTTAATGGATGAATATCTAATGATTTCCCCATGACGTTTGGAGTGATGAAATTACTTTCAATTTGCTGTGCTACTAACATTATAAATGCTACATAAATTGCCAGCTTAGGTTTTTGGATAAGTGCAATTATTATCGCAGGAACAACTGCGATATAGGGTCCTAAAAACGGTATAACATTCATCATCATCCCAAAAATTGCGAGTAATAGTGCATACTCTAATTTTATCGTTAAATATCCTATCAACAGCATTAATCCAACTAAGAAACTAACGAATAATTGCCCTTGAATATATGACCGTAATGTATCATCAATGTCTGCTAAAGTCTTGCGTATCCAAGTCTTTTTCTCACCTTTAAAAAAACTAGAAACAAAGGGTGCAAATTTTTCATGATCTTTTAACATATACACAAGGAAAAACGGTACAAGTACAAGCAAGAAAACCCCTTGGAATACATTTTGGATGAATTTAAAAAGTAAAGATCCAGCTGAAACGGCTATATCATTAATCTTTCCTGTAGCGTCATTTACTGTATCTTGTAACGTCTCTGGTAAAAGATCCTTTTGAGAAAGCATATATCTTATAAATTGCTCAACTTCTTTTACAATCCCCGGTGTGTTTTTAACTAGTGTATTCACCTGTGTTGTAAGTTTAGGACCTACTAGCGCATAAAATAACCATCCAATTAGTCCGATAACAACAAACACCGATAAAATGCTTGCCCATCTTGGAAACTTAACGGATTCGAGCAATTTTAAAAGTGGACGTGATAAGTAGAATAGGACACCGCCTATAAGTAAAGGTAAAAATATTGTTTGTCCAATGATCAAAAGGGGTGAAAAAATACCTTTGACTTCCATGAACATTCGTATAATAACTAACGTCAGTAGTATGGCTACTCCTGTTTGAAACCAAAGTTTCTTTGTCATATGATGCTCACATCCTCTATTATTAATAACTACTACATGTTACGGTTTTACTGACTTAAAGTTTCAATTATTAATACATATCGTACCATTATTAAGATACACTGTTAAATAAATTATTATTGGAAGGATGAGTTAACATGGAGTACTATAAACAACTAAGAAAATACGTAGGGCATCAGCCCCTTATACTACCAGGCTCGAATGTAATTATATTGAATGATAAAGGGCAAATATTACTACAAGAACGTGAGCCAGGTATTTATGGACTACCTGGTGGTTTAATGGAACTTGGTGAAAGCTTCGAGGAAACAGCAAGACGTGAAGTACTTGAAGAAACCGGGTTACATATAGAGTCCCTCCAACTTTGCCAAGTCTATTCTGGTCCAGATTATTATGTCGAAAATCCAAACGGCGATACATTTTATTCAGTTTCTTCAGTGTACAAGACGTCTGAATACAGTGGAGAGATTTTAGCAGATGAAATTGAATCTATTAGCCTTCAGTTTTTTTCACCTACTCAACTGCCTGATGGAATTATGGTGAGTTACCGTAGGTTTATTGAGGATGCTTTACTTTAATCTGATCTTTCTTTTCTCGGTGACTTATGACGTTTAGCTATAATTTGGTCTTTACTTGCTCTTACCCATCGTTTACTTGCTTCTGTTGGTGTCTTTCTTGCGGTCTTAAAGGAGTTACTTGCTCTAAGTCGATATTTACTTGCGGTCAAGTACCTTTTACTTGCGGAACGGATAATATTTCCAGAAATACATCTAATTCTTAATAGTCTTTTGAAACAGAAAAAGGCTTTCCATGGTTGGATAGCCTCTTTCATTTTATTTATTGGCGATATGCACTTTCAATAACTTACCTTTGACGGTTGTGTTTCTCATTTTTTTCAGTACAAGTGGGCCTTTGCCATTTAATATTTCTACATAGGATACGGTGTCTTGAATTGTAATAATTCCTATGTCGTCTGCTGTGACTCCTTCAATTTTAGCGATGGTTCCAACAAAATCGACTGCGCGGATTTTCTTTTTCTTACCACCATTGAAGTATAGTTTTGTGATATTCGCATTTAGTTGTTCGCCTTTAGATTTTTTTACCTCTGGTTGCTCCTGCATTTTCATATCAAATGCAGCACGACCTTTTACAATTTCCTCTTTTGTCGGCTCTGATGCTGTAGGAATTTCGAATCCTATAAATGATTCGATCTCTCTTACAAACTTATCTTCAAAAGGAGTTGCCAGCATAATCGATTTACCACTACGCCCTGCTCGTCCTGTTCTACCTGTACGATGGACATAGCTTTCTTGCTCCAATGGCACATCATAATGAATAACATGAGTTATATCGTCAATATCAATCCCACGAGCTGCAACATCCGTAGCAATTAAATAACGGAATTCACCTTTGCGGAAATCGTCCATTACCTCGAAGCGATCCTCCTGCATCATACCACCGTGAATTTTGTCAGCTGTATAGCCTTTTTCATCTAATACATCTACGAGCTGTTCTACGCGTTCTTTTGTACGACAGAAGATAATACAACTATCCGGGTTCTCGACAATTGTTAATTTTTCCAGTAAGGAAAGCTTTAACTCCTCTACTACAACATACTTCACATGTTCTATATCTGGTGCATTTTCTTTAGATGCATCAATTTCAATGGATACCGCTTGTTTCATATACTTCGAACTTAATTTTTTGATTTGGTCCGAAAGTGTTGCTGAAAATAACATCGTCGTTCGAGTTTTTGGAAGTAATTTAATAATGGATTCCACTTGCTCTAAAAAGCCCATATTCAGCATTTCATCTGCTTCATCAATCACAAGATACTCCATTTTAGACACATCTAGCGTTCCTTTTTCGATATGGTCTAATACTCTACCAGGCGTACCTACAATGATATGTGTTTTTTGCTTTAGAGCTAATTTTTGTCTAGCAAAAGGTGACTTCCCGTATAAGGCCAGACCTTTTATACGTTTATAACGACCGATATTAGTGATATCCTCTTGAACTTGAACCGCCAATTCTCTTGTAGGGGTTAATACTAATGCTTGGGGCTTGTTTTCTTCCCAGTCTACAAGCTCACATAATGGAGTTGCAAAAGAAGCTGTTTTACCACTACCCGTTTTAGATTTCACTAATACATCCTGCTTCTCTAGAACAACCGGTATTACTTTTTGCTGTACTTCTGTTGGCTCTGTATAGCCCAACTGTTCAATGGCACGTAAAATCTTCTCGTCTAACTTAAACTCTTTAAAATGCACTGTGCATAATCTCCTCTTACAAACTAATTTTAGTTACTACTATATCCAAATCTTCTAATGCCTTTAAAGCATGTTTTTCTAATGGTTTCATATGCAATATGTTCTCTGGTGTTACAATATGCTCATTACCTTCCACCATAAACTGTACTTTCCCTTTTCTTACAACAATCAATACATTCGCTTCAACATGATGTTCTTTTACTTCTTCCCCAGCTCGTAATTGAATATTCATCACGTCAAAATCTTTTTCTTTAAGAACATTTGCTATTTGCTTCTCTTTTTCGTCCAATACATAAGCTGTTTCGACTAATTCAACTTATGTTCCTCTCCTTCATATTAGCTCACAAAATTCTCTTAACCCTATCATATACGTAGTTTTATAAAAAATAAAATAAAGCAACAAAACAATTAATTATGAAACAAACCGTAAGAGCAATGACCCTCTTACGGTTTCCGTTTCTCCATTATAGCGAGAGTATTCGACACGATTCCCTTGTACTCGAGTATTTATAATCTCTTTTTCCGATTTTTAACCCTAATCTATGGTATAATTAAACTATCGCTAAGTGCGTAATAAAACTAGAAAAGAGGCAGACACATGAGTTTCCAACGACAACCTAAGGAAGTTTCACCCTTTGTGGCAGCTAGGAAAATTGATGAAAAGATCTCTTTCACTCGTAATGATCACGAGGTACAAGGAACTATTTTTAAAATTTTAGAGCAATCGGTAATTGTTGAAATTTCTACCGAAGATGCTAAAAAGATTAATGTACCTTCGAATCTTACGGTAGTATCTCATAAAAATTACACGGTAATATAATTGTTAATCTCCTCGAGAAAAGCTTGTCCATATTTTTCTCGTTTGTTTGCACCTATTCCGTGAATTTCTAATAATTTTTCTTCGGTTTGCGGACGCTCTGCACACATATGCTGTAGAGTCTTATCAGAAAAAATAACAAATGGTGGTACACCTTCTTCGTCCGCAATTTTTTTCCGAAGTATTCTTAGTCTTTCGAACAACGGATCATTCTTCGCGATTTGTTTCGTTACAGTTACACCTTTACGTTCCACTACTTTATTCCCCAGTAATACTTCTTTTCCTGCATCTGAAACATAAATAGTTGGTAAGCTACCATGCTTCACTGAAAGAAATCCTTCCGCAATCATAAACTCCATTAAACCAGACACTTCTTTTAACGATTTACCCTTTAATATGCCATAAGTTGATAACTTCGTAAAACCAAAGTCAATTACTTTTTTGTTTTCAGAACCAGTCAATACTTGAGCAGTCATCGTCTTGCCAAATCTTTGTCCCATTCGAACCACACATGAAAGAACCATTTGAACCTCTTTTGTTACATCTTGGACCTCCCTGGAATCAGTGCAGTTTCCACATTGGCCGCATCTTGTAGCATCTGGCTCCCCAAAATAAGTAACGATAAACTGCTGCAAACAATTTTCGGTGTGACAATAATCCACCATTCCTTGTAGTTTCTCAAGCTCCTGAGGAATTCGTTCACGATCCATTGCTTGATCTATTAAAAATCGTTGCGTTTGAACGTCTTGAGATGCATATAAAACGACACATTCACTTGGTAAACCATCTCGTCCCGCTCTCCCAGCTTCCTGATAGTAGCTCTCCATATTCTTCGGCAATTGATAGTGAATTACATAGCGGACATTAGATTTATCGATTCCCATACCAAATGCATTGGTCGCAACCATTACTTGTGCTTCATCTGTTAGAAATCGCTCTTGTTCCTTGTTTCGAAACACCTCTGGAAGACCTGCATGATATTTAGCAGTCTGAATACCCGTTCTATTTAGCAAATCATATAAAAGGTCTACCGTTTTTCTTGTCGCCGCGTAAATAATTCCTACTTCGTTCTTATTTTTCTTAATAAACTCTTTTAAAAACTTATTTTTATCCTGTCCTAATATTACCGAAAACGCTAAGTTTGACCTTGCAAACCCAGTTATAACAGTATTATCCTCTTGAATTTGTAGCAACCTGCAAATATCATCTCGCACAGCTGGCGTTGCAGTAGCCGTTAGGGCGAGCACAGTTGGTTGTTCCGTAAATACTTCCTTTAATCGATGAATAGCGCGATAACTTGGGCGGAAATCGTGCCCCCATTGCGAAATACAATGTGCCTCGTCTACTGCTATTAATGGTACTTTTACTTTTTTTAATTGATTTAAAAAGTTGGGAGACTCTAAACGCTCCGGGGCTATATAAAGCAAACGATATTGGCCATTTTGTACTTCTTCCATTGTTTGCCTTACTTCTTCTGCAGTTAATGTGCTGTTTATAAAGGTTGCAGGAATCCCGGCCTGAATTAAAGTATCGACTTGGTCTTTCATAAGGGAAATTAACGGAGAGATAACGATCGTAGTACCTTCTAGCATCAAAGCTGGGATTTGGTAGCAAAGAGACTTTCCTCCCCCTGTAGGCATTACACATAGACTAGAGTTCTCTTCTAATACATAGTTAATAACCGTTTCTTGACCCTCACGAAAGGAATCATATCCAAAATAAGTTTGTAATAATTGACGTGCTTTATCTAACACCTAGGTCACTCCTATCGTATATTTGGAAACCCTCTATTTTCTGCCGCTATTTTTCTTATTTACCTTGTTGGCTGTGTAATTAGTTGGTTTTGGGTCAACTTTATCTACATCGGATCCTAGTAGAAAATAGCCGATGACGGAGGATACAATAGCTGCTCCTATAATGATAAGTATTCTATTTATAATTGTTACTTCCGAATATTCCTCTTGGTTTAAAATAATAGTTGCTAGTACTGCCACAACAATCATAATTGGCGGGATTATTTTTGACTTTTTCATAGCAAACTTCCTTCCTCTGCGCATGTATAGTATATTGTACCATAAGACTATAAAGGGTTTTTACCCACACCTATGGGATAATATATAAAAAAACATATAAGGATGACTACAATGACGCAAAATGAATTAGATATCAAAGTAACTGAAACACTTGCCCAAGATTTACAAAAAGGCGTTCCTATTTTAATGAAAGATGGCTTCCACGAGACTGAATCTTTTGAAGAAGGATGCATTTTAAAGCTACAAAATGCTGCTGGCAAATTTATCGGGAAAGGCTATGTCGGAAAACAAAATAAAGGCATTGGCTGGCTTCTAACCAAATATGAAAACGAGAAAATTGATCAATCATTTTTCCAAAAGAAAATAGCTGCAGCGATTAAACACCGTGATGACTATTACCATAGTACTGATACAACGGCCTTTCGTGTATTCAACGGGGAAGGAGACGGTATCGGAGGTTTAACCATTGACTATTTTGACGGATTCTATTTAATCAGCTGGTATAGTGAGGGAATTTATTCCTTTAAAGAAATGATTTTAGCGGCATTTGAAGCTTCTACCCCCTATAAAGGTATATATGAAAAGAAACGTTTTGATACAAAGGGTCAATATGTGGAAGACGATGACTTTGTTAAAGGTGAACGTGGAGAATTCCCTCTCCTCGTTAAAGAAAATGGACAAAACTTTGCTATTTACTTAAATGATGGGGCAATGGTAGGGGTGTTTTTAGACCAACGCGATGTTCGTAAAACAATTCGAGATAAATATTCAAATGGAAAAACAGTACTGAATACATTCTCGTATACTGGAGCTTTTTCTGTATTTGCTGCGGCTGGTGGTGCCACAAAAACAACCAGTGTCGATCTTGCAAAAAGAAGCTTAAGTAAAACAACTGAACAATTTGAAGTAAATGGAATAGATGTAGAACAACAAGATATTATCGTGATGGATGTATTTGATTATTTTAAATATGCGAAACGGAAGGAACTATCCTTCGATATGGTCATTCTCGATCCTCCTAGCTTTGCACGTTCTAAAAAATATACATTCAGTTCAGCCAAAGATTATACAAAATTATTAATAGACGCCATTAATATCACGGAAAAGAATGGCATTATTGTAGCATCTACCAATAATGCAACATTTGGGATGAAGAAATTCAAGACATTTGTAGAAAAGGCTTTTAAGGAGAGTAACCGAAAATACGCAATTGAGGAAGAGTTTTCCCTTCCAAGTGACTTTAAAACTTCTGCTCTTTTCAAAGAAGGTAATTATTTGAAGGTTCTATTCATAAAAGTGAAGTAAATGTTTTCAACAAAGGAGGATGCTCTTGCACCCTCCTTTGTTTTAAATCATGCTTTTCACTACTTTAGACATCGTCCCTCCATCTGCTTTTCCTGCAAGCAATGGTTTAGCAATTTTCATTGCGTCTCCCATGTTCATGCCTTTTACAACTCCGGCTTCAGTTAAAACCGTTACTATTTCTTCTTCACTTAATTGGGTTGGCAAGAAGTTTGCTAGTAGTTTTAGCTTTGCATTTTCTTTTTCAATTAGATCCTCGCGATTTGCTTCTTTTGCACCTTCTAAAGCTTGGTTTGTTTGTTTCACTTCTCTATTTACGATGGCAATTTCTTCTTCTGGTGTAAGCCCAGACCCTTTTTCTTTTTCCGCATTATCAAGTGCAGATTTTAGTATGGTTAATACTCCCTTAGCCAGCACATCTTTTTCTTTCATGGCACGTTTTATATGATCGAATACGATAGTTTTTAACATATGCTTCTTCCTCTCTTTAAACCTCTGCTTGTACTTCCTCTACAGTTTGCTCTACCTCCGATCGGGTCATTTTTTCTTTTCCGTTCTTCAGTGCTTTAAGAGTTTTGTGAGCAAGCGCAAGAGGTAATTTACAAAATAACAATATACTTTTGCGGTTGATACTCTTGATGTATTCATCTGCTTGTGCTAAATTGTCTTCTGCATAATCGAACATGTCTGCTCTTGTCCATCCTTCTGGGAAGAATTGTACACCACGTTCGCCATCTTCGTCCTTGTTTCGCAATATATTAACTGCTTGAAGACCGCGACCATATGCAATTGCTAAATTACGGTCTGTATTTATATCTGCACTCCACTTCCATAAGTCCGAAAGCATTACTCCAACAAGCCCAGCTACATAGTAGGTATACTCATCGAGATCTTCTTTTGTCTTCACTTGCCAGTTCTTACCTACCCATTTAGCCATTCCTTCAGCCATTTCACTCGTATAGTTTTTTACAGTTTCTAATAGATCAGCCGGGCAAATTTCCAGCCAGTCCCCTAGTCTTAATGAAACCGGAGGAAGAATTTCCTGAAATGGCTCTACAAGCTGTTCATATTCTTCTTTATTAAACGTATTTATGAGCATCTTGCTTGTTGCAAGTAATAGCTCTTGTTTCTCCTGCGAACCTAATGACTCGTGATCTTCAATCTCATCTATTGCACGCATGCATAAATAAGCAGAGGCAACCGCCTTTTTTAGTTTAGGTTCTAAAAAAGTGATTGGGATATAAAAAGTTCTGCTTGTTTTCTTTAGCATGTCCATCGCTTCTTTTTGTAACGTTGCTACATCATGCACGACTAGTCCTCCGTTTCGCAGTTAAATCCTTTAAACTCTATTGTATAGGATTTTTGCAGAAAGATAAAATGACTACCATTTATGGAGAAGGACAATGGTAAAAGTTATAGCTGTTTTATTATTCTGCCGTTTCCTTAAATACTGTTTTATGTTCTTTCCAAAATAATGATATGACAAAGCTAAGTGCAAGTATAAACATTGCTAATACATAGGGATAATCAATATGCACATCAAACAAAATCCCTGCAATACTTGGACCAATTATATTTCCAATACTCGTAAACGTAGAGTTTAGCCCCCCAACAAAACCTTGCTCATTTCCAGCTATTTTAGATAAATACGTTGTCAGCGCGGGTCTCATTAAGTCGAATAACAAGAAGATTACAAAAGTCACGAGTAATATGGACCAGTAAGCAGAAACCTTAATCATCGCAAAAATGAAAATCGTTGATACACCTATACAAACTTGAATTAGCCTAATTTCCCCAATCTTACCTACAATGCGATCAAAGGTTAGTACTTGAAATATGATTCCTAAAATACCACTTACAGTAATGATTAAAGCAATATCTTTAGGTGTGAATCCGTATTTATGATCTACAAATAGGGAATATACTGTTTCAAAAGCAGCTAAACCAAAGCTAGATACTAGAATAATAATCATCGGGATCATATAAATTGGTTCCAATACTTTACGGAAACCTGGTTTAACTACCTTACCTTCCCTTTCTACACACTCTCTTTCAGGCTCCTTCAAAATAATAAGCGAGAATACCCCTCCTAAAAATCCTAGTGCCGCGGCAACGAAGAAGGGCAGTCGAGTTCCATGCTCAGCTAAAAAACCACCAATTCCAGGTCCGATGATAAACCCAGCACTGATTGCTGCCGCAACATAACCCATCGCTTTTGGTCGTTCTCTTAAAGAGGTAACATCAGCAACAAAAGCTGTCACAGCCGGCATGATGAATGCTGCGCTAATTCCTCCTAGTATTCTTGAAATGTATAATATTTCCACTTTTTGGCCAAACCCAAAGAGCATCTCGGAAAAACCAAAGATAAACATTCCTATAACAATCATTTTTTTACGCCCAATTGAATCTACCCATTTACCTGCGATTGGAGAAACCAATAATTGAGCAAATGCAAATGCCGCAACTAAATACCCCATCGTAGAACCTTCTAAGCTCATCTCCCGCATTAATGTAGGCATAACAGGGATAATAAGCCCTATCCCTAAAAATATAATAAATAAATTTACTAATACTAAATAAATCACCTTATTTAAACCACTTCTTTGAGAAACCATCTTCAAACTCCTTCAAATCCAGATTCAGCATATTACTAAAAATAAACCCTATAGTAACTATAGGGTCAAGTAGTTTGAATAGGTATTTTTAGTTCCACTAAGAATTCATCCTCTTTGGAAGCTGTGTAATTTATCGGCATCCAAACATCATATACAATTGGATATACGACTAATTGGTGTTGCGCTATATAGTCGATTAACTTCTGATAGCACGCCTCATATTCATCGTCCTCTAAAACAAAAGAAATGCTAAGATACTCTCCGGCTGGTAACGTACTAATCTCCACGTCCTCGTACTTATCTTTAAATTCCTTATTCGTCATAATATATGTAAATAGATAATCATAGTTAATATCATTTAGTGATTCATACCTTTGTAAAGAAAAAGCACCACCATACAATGTATCAAATATGCTTCCCTCTTCCTCTAACACTTTACTTATACGCCCATATTCCTTATTTGGAATATCATTGACTTTCATATTGTAGGTTTTAATCTTTACTATTTTTTGAACTTGTTCTTTCTTAATGCTTACGGTCATCATATTTGGATCTAGTACAAAGGCTTGTATTTGTTCTTTTTTCCGTTGCAGCACCTGCTTCGTCTTGTTTAATCGTTGAAATTGTTCTTCAATTCTTTTCTCCTGGTTCTCAAGATATACAACTAACTCTTCTGGTTTCAATGTTAAAACGGATTTGACTTCTTCTAACGATAACCCAAGATATTTCAATGATTTTATAATATCCAAATAATATAATTGTGTATTTTGATAGTATCTATATTGGTTGCTTGGATTTATTTCCATGGGTTTAAACAAGTCTATCTGATCATAGTATCTTAAGGTTTGAACGGATATATTACTTAGCTTTGCTACTTCACCTATCGTCAAATAATGAATCTTCAAGTAATCCCTCCATAATAAAAGCTATCCTATTGAAAGGATAGCTTTTATTGTTCTATTATTCAATTCCTTGAATCGTTACCTCTTTTACTGGTAGGAAAAGTTCTTCTGTATTTAAGAATGTTACTTGTACCTTATCTCCTTCTTGCATATAAACTGCAAGGGGGGCAACTTCGGAAGATACGATATAGCTTTGTTTGTTTTCTAATAGGAACGATACTTGTGTAAAGTCACCTACACGTTCTTTAAAGACACGTACAACTGTACCAGCTATCGATTTCTCTTCAGCATTCGAGCTACCATCTACGGAGCTTCCTCCACGTTGAATCGCTGTTTTATATAATTTTAGTGCTTCGTTTGGCGTATTGCCATATACAGAAATCTCTGGATTTGCTGCTGATACGATGAAATAATTTTGCAGGAATCCATTAGAGTCTAATACTGGCGTTAACCAGCTAGCTTCTCCGTAAAAGTTGTATAACACTGGCATTTCACCAGACCATTTCTTCTCGATAAATTTCTTTTCAATAATTTGCAGTGCTCCTTGAGAATCCATATAAGAATCCTCTAGGTTCCCTGTATAGAAAGTAGCCTCACCTGTTCGGCCATCTGTTAAAGAGTAACCGAGCATCGAGTCTACACCCTCTTTTGGGCTCGTAAAGTCGGTGAAGTAATACATTTGCCCGTCTTCTGCGAAAATTGGACTTACATTTGCTTCGGTTCCTTCATCTGATGGAAGTTTCACATCTTTTTTACCAAAGAGACTATTGATAAACCCATGTACATATTTACCAAAGTAGCTATTTTGCAAGCTCACCGTTTCTGGAGATACTGCTCCATCTATAAACGCTGGTACATCCGCAATTTTATAGGAATCTGTCTGACCTGTAGCTGGATCTACCGCTACAATTCCTTTTACCTCAAATCCATTTCGCGCAGAAATGAAACTACCATAGGATCGGATGTAATATGGTTTTCCATCCTCGTCAATTTCTAACTGAGGATCCCCATAGAAAATTTTAGTTGGGTGTTTCATACGCATATGTCTTTCTAAGTTTTTATGGAAATAAGAAGATGGAGTATAGCTCATTTCTGCCTCTACAAATTTCGGATTATCTGATGAGTCGGTTGCACTCATTGAAAAATACCCTGGCGTTACATCTCCATTCCACCACTTGAAAAGTCCAGAAAACTCTACTGGAGCAATATAAACATACTCATCTTTTACCTTTTGAATTTGCAAATTACCTAATTCATAATAACTAGTATTCGGTACTTGCCCAAAAGCTTTTTTCATTTTATTGCGTGCAAATTTTGGCGGTACGCTAGCAGGTGTCTTCGTTTCGTCAAATGCTTCAATTTCAACTTCTTGCTGCATTTCTGCTACTTTGAACTTTTCCTCTGCATTCCAAAAAGATGCAGTTAACATGAAGATAGCTAATACCAGGCTTCCTAAGAACAGAATACCTTTTAACTTTTGTTCTTTTCCTTTAGATAGAATCATCCCCGCTAATGTTGCAATAACTAGCAATGGCCATAACGCTGTCCAATTCCGATCTAAGTTCGTTACATAATATATAATCGCAAGTACGATAAAAGTTAAAACAGATAGACCAATAATGGAAGTTACCATGTCTTTTCTTTTAGCTGTCAACGGGACTACTAATAATGCAGTAAGTATCGCTGCAACTGCCGAAATAATAAATACACTGGTCATTTTCTCAAACCCTCTCTTTTTAAGCATAGTTATTTTACGGTTGAGAAGGAAAATGGTTTCATAAATAATACGATAGTATACACTTAGCACTAATTCTTGCTAGGTATTTGCTATAACAGGACAATTTTTCTCTTTTACCTTAAACCTCTTTTTCCATGATATGACTACTAGTAACAAAGAAAGCATTAAAATCCCACTTAAAACAATAAAACAATAAATAATGAGGTCCGAGGATACCATTTCGGTAAATACGGCAAGTAATAAAATTCTTATTAAGAGGCCTAATGTACGAAACAAACTATCGACTCTCCCTATTATATTATTAGGAATATAGTCCATTAAGAAAGAGTTTCTAGCAACTCTAGTACTGCTATTACCTATCGCTAAAAACAACATTAATGATAGATATATCGGTAAATTAACGAAGACAATTAACGATATGGCAATCGTATAAACACATACTCCGAAGATAATCGTCTTTTCATTTCCAAATTTACTTGATACTGTCGGTACGAAAATCCCTGCAATTATTGCTCCTATTGCATAAATCATCCCTTCAATCCCATAGACACTTGCGTCCGCTTCAAGTACATCCACTAAATAGACTGGAAACAAATAATTCGTTAGCATCACTCCAATGAAAGGCATGAAAGAAAATAATAAAAAAATAAACAAGGAAGGACGCGCTAATATATATCTAATTCCTTCGCTTACTTGCGATTTAACGACTTTTCCTGTCTTTTCAATGGTTACTCTAACATATGGTAACTTCAAGTAAAAATAGATGGCAGCACCGTAAGATATCGTATCTAGTAATAAAATATAGTGTAAATCCCATTTTAATAATAAGATACTAGCTAAAGCACCCGCAATCATACTAGAAAGCTGCCCCTGCACTTCCATCGTTCCATTTAATGATTTATATTGGTCCTTCGTAAATATTTCTTGATTTAAAGCAAACATCGTCGGATAAAAAATGGTGTAATATAAACTACCGATCATATAAATAATTGTATAATGCCAAATATCATATGACAAACCGATAAAACCTATTAATGAAAACATTAACAATAGAACAAAACATATGATTTCACTTATTATTAATAACTTCTTTCGAGATACTCTATCTACTAGATTTCCTACAAATGGTGTAAGGATAAAACTCAATATCGTCATACCAATCGTTATATAGCCAAATACCTTATTGCCATTTTCACTTGATACAAGCATCCATGGAATCGCAATCATCGTTATTCCAGAACCGATAGAGGACGCAATATTAGCGAAAATAATGAGCCGGAATCGGGAGTCTTTGTATAGATTTTTCATTTGAACCACCCCTTAACTTAGTCTTATTATTTCACTATAATTGAAAATTCAGCTATTTAGTTCAGTCATTGGTCTTGAGTCTTTCTCATACATTTGACGGAAGAACTAATTCCTTTTAAAAAATAAAATCACTGTTAAAAGAAAATCTTAATTAATCGCCAATGTTAAAATGAATATTAGATTGTGAAAGTGTTCACTTAAACTAAAGGGGGGTAGTTAGTTTAATAAAAGTACTCTTCAATCCACCAAAAGATAAGGTGAAATAATTTTTAGAGGGAATAAATTGTTGAAAATAACTAGAATTATATTTGCAATAATTGTTATTGCTTTATCAAATAATAGTCTGATAAGTATAGATTTTGAGTTAATGCCGATTGTGATGTTTTTCTAAGGAGCATTTATGTTGGTACCAGGATTATCCGAACTTCAGAAAGACAGAAAAAGATTTGAAGGGTATATGTTCATTATTGTTTCTTTATTTATTTTCTTTGTTTCCATACAGGTTTTGTAATTAAACAGACGGTGCAGGTTAGTATAACAAGCAAAAGCGATAAATAATAAAATGAGTCTTGTTTTCTAGGAGGTATAACAACATGGATTACATTTCACCGAAAGAATCAGCATTTAAGGGGAAACGGTGGGCTAAAAATACCATAGCAGCAGGTCGCCGTCATACGGTTGGGCTTAAATTTGACGGTACGGTGACTGCTGTTGGTGATAATAACTATGGACAATGTAATGTAAGTGATTGGTATGATATTGTGGCAGTAGCGGCTGGTAATGTTCATATGGCGACAAACACGGGTAATGCTCATACCATTGGTCTTAAATCTGACGGTACTGTGGTAGCAGTTGGTTGGAATAAGCATGACCAATGCGATGTAAGTGACTGGTGCGATATTGTAGCGGTAGCGGTGGGCTGGCGTCGTACCATTGGTCTTAAATCGGGTGGTTCGGTGGTTGCTGTGGGAAGAAATAATGATGGTGAATGTAATGTAAGTGACTGGCATGATATAGTGGCAGTCGCTGCGGGTGACTGGCATACCATCGGCCTTAAATCGGACGGAACTGTTACGGCTGTGGGTAATAATAGGTATCGTCAATGCAACGTAAGCGACTGGTGCGAAATAGAAGCGTTAGCGGCGGGCTATCTTCATACTGTTGGTCTTAAATTGGATGGTACGACGGTTGCTGTGGGTAAAAATAAGGTAGGACAATGCGATGTGAGTAGCTGGCGTGGTACTGTGGCGATTGCGGTGGGTAGTAATCATACCGTTGGACTTAAATCGGACGGAACAGTGATGGCTGTTGGCTGGAACGAGTATGGTCAATGCAATGTAAGTGACTGGTGCGATATAGTAACAGTTGCCGCGGGTTGCACTCATACCATTGGACTTCGATCTGACGGTACGGTGGTGTCCGTAGGTGGTAACGAATATGGACAATGCGATGTAAGTGGGTGGTGCGGCATCCAAATCCTCGGTAATTAGTTTTTTGGGTAAAAGGGATACATTTCCCACAACTAATAATAGTTCCTTCTTAAATTAACAGGTGCTTTAGTAAAAAATTGTGGGGTTGCCATTTTTGGGAACTCTTATTCTTATTGAACTAACGCGACAGTTTAGTTCAATAAGAATAAGAATTGATGACATAGACTATATAAAAAAGATAATTAGTAAAGTGAATTGAATGATAAAGGGGGTTCAAATAGTTGAGAGTAGGTTACAGTAGACAATAAAAGCAATCCGCCAATAAATAGAAAAATTAACCAAAGGAAATATAAGTTAATGTATACCCCAATAAAGGGAAGTACAACATTACATATGTCCATTTTGAAAGTTTTAGTAATTTTTGAGCGTTTTCCAATTGTTTTACTAACCTCCATTCACGAAAGCCTTACCACGTTCCTTGTGTGTAATTAGGGAATGCCCCATTCCAAGATATCCCAATGTAAATACCTTCCTTTTTCTTTAACTTTAACAAAGCAAAAATCAAAAGACACTCCTTGAAATAATTCAGGGAGTGTCTTTCTTAAATGTATGTCCCTTTTTCTTCATAGATGACATACCAGTCGTTCTCTTTTTGTAAAATGGTTGTACCAATCCAACCATCCGCAATAAGTTGCTGCTGTTTTTCAATCGCATCCATAGGGATTTCTAAAAACTTTTCGCCACTATTACGATCCTCATGAATTTTTTTATAAAATACGTAGCGTAGCATGCCTCCGTATTTCTTTTTCAGTGCACCTATTACCATTCCTTGGCTTAGTTTGTCCTTCAAGCTAGCAATATTGAATGGTGCAACTGTGGCACATACATGTGTATATGGTGAGGCATCTAGAAGTTCCATGACAATAACCCCAAGTTTCTTTTGCAAACCAAATCCTCTATAGTTTGGATGAACATTCGTGATTTCTTGGTAAACGACCTTCTCAAGCTGCTCTAGGGATAGATCAATATCATATCCTAAATGCTGCTCATCAACTGGTGGTAATGCCAACCCTCGGAAGGCGATTAGTTCATTGTCTACAAATGCACCAATCATTAAATTGCTAGCAATTGAATCTTTAAATTCCTCTATTGTTAATGGAGATAAGAAATTATCATTTTCCATCGTTCGTAAAACTTCATGCTGTAAACGTAAAATACTATCCAGATGCTCTAGTGTCAATTTACAAACAATATATTCTTTCTCTCCAAGCTTACCTTTCCATTCTTTCACGCAAACACTTCCTCTTATTTTGTTACTTTTGTCGAGAACTCAGTTAGCTCTTGTAGGATTTCTTCATCTATATCAATTCCTAGACCAGGGCGTTCATTTAATTGTATAAATGGAACGTCATAATGTAAATTCCCGACATCCTTAGAGAACTTTAAAGGACCTGTTAGCTCTACACTCGTAAATACTTTTTTAGAAAATGCCACTTGAAATCCTGCTGAAGATCCAATAGAAGATTCCACCATAGAACCGATTTGGCACTCGATACCTGCCATCTCTGCCATATGAGCAAGTTTCATCGCAGGGTAGATTCCACCACATTTCATCAACTTAATATTCACTTTATGTGCAGCTCGCTTCTCGATTAACTCGCGCATATCACGAAAGTTTCTTAAGCCCTCATCCATCATAAGAGGGGTACTTGTTTTTGCTTTCACTTCTACCATTCCATTGAAGTCATCAGCTATTACTGGCTGTTCTAACCAATCTAACCCTTCTTTTTCAAGCTGACGCATAGCCATAATGGTAGTAGCACTATTTTTCCAACCTTGATTTACATCGACGCGAATAGCAACTTCATCTCCAACTTTTGACCGCACAGCTTGAATACGTTTTACATCAACCTGTACTTCTGTCCCGACCTTCATTTTAAAAGAGGAATACCCTTCTTTTATCCTTCTCTCTGCCTCGATTGCCATGTCCTCCGGTTTTCCAATACTTAATACATGTGTGACCGGGAACTTTTCGTGATAGCGCCCACCTAGTAATTGGTAAACAGGAACACCAAGTTTTTTCCCTGCCAAATCGTAGCAAGCAATATCAATTGCCGCTTTTGCTGCAGGTGCCAGATAAACCGCTTTGTTCATTTTTTCGTGTAACCGCTCAAACTCCATCGGATTATCTCCAATAATAGCTGGTGCTAACGTATCTTTCAACAATGCATATGTACTTTCCCAAGTCTCACCTGTCACATGCTCATCTGCAACAGCTTCTCCGTAGCCTACTAGGCCATCATCTGTTGTGATCTTTACAATAATAGATGGCATATCGTCGTAGGTATGATAGCTTATAATAAATGGATCAATTAATGGTAAACGGATTGCATAAATACTAATTTCTTTAATTTCCATGGTAAATTCCTACTTTCTTTACATTTGGGATTAAATTCGTTATAGTTGTCGTTAAATAGTCGTTAAAATTCAAAAAAAGAGGTGACCAAATGTTTACACGTATTGCCGTACTAGGATCGGCCACTTTCATCGATCGTTTAAGAAGTTTTGAACATGAACTTCCATCCACTCGTTTGGATTATTATACATATAATATACCTTCTGATGCAAAAGGTATAGTCTCTACTATAAAACCTTGTGATGCGGTACTTTTTTCAGGTTCATTTCCATATTATTATGCAAAGGATTCTATTGAAAAACTACCTATTCCGTCTTTTTATCTGAAACAAGATGAAAGCGTTCTCACAACTACCTTACTATCAATAAGTTTTACTAACCCAACTGCCATACATAAATTATCCATCGACTTAGTTCATCCAGAAAGTGTAAAAAGTGTATTGAAGGATATCGGACAAACCGATCAAACACCTGTCTTATTGAAAATTAATACCTCCATTGATCTGGAGGAAATAGTTACATTCCATACAGATTTACAAAAGAGTGGTGCCTCCTCTCTAGCCGTTACTAGTATTCATGCAGTGTATCAAAGATTGCGAGACAATGGCTTGTCTGTCGTTAAAATGATTGACCCAAAAAGTTCCATTATTAAAGGAATAGAGGATACTAGATCACTTGCCTTGCTCTTCAAAAGTCAGTCTGCAAAAATAGCTATTGGTTATATCCAAACAAATAAGGAGCTCACTATTTCAGAAGGAGAAATTAAGCAAATTGCAGCTTCAATTCAAGCAAATACAGTAAAAGAAGCCGACAATTTATATGTCTTATTTTCAACTCAAGGTGATGTGCAAGAAGCTTTAAACAATAACCTGATTACTTCTTTGGTGAACACATCTTCTCCCCCGGTTAAAATCGGCTTTGGCTATGGAAAAACAGTTGTAGAAGCTACTCAAAATGCTAGGGATGCTTTATCTTATGCTACTGATAATACGGCTTATTTATTAACAGACTCCAAGGAATTACTCGGACCGTATCCGAACAGCCATAAACAAGTTCGTTTAATAAATAATGATCCGCTACTTGTGCAAATAGCGAAAGAAACTACATTAAGTCCAGCAAACTTATCTAAAGTAATACAGTTTAGTCGCGCTCGAAAGTCCACAGAGTTTACTGCATATGACTTAGAAGTCTATTTACAAGTTAGTAGACGTACAACGGAACGTATACTAAAAAAGCTGACAGATCATGGATATGCACAGGTCGTTGGGGAAGAAATGACCTATCAGCAAGGTCGCCCACGTGCGATATATGAGTTAAACTTTCCAACCTATAGTTAGTTGAATAGGGGTTATAAGAAAAAACAAGTAAAAGATGCACAGTCCATTTAGATCAAAACCTATTTCTATCGTTTTTGAAGTGCTTTAGACAGGTTGCTATAGGATTACCGATTGAATCTTTAGTGAGTATTGGTTGTGACGGTCACCACAACCAATACTCACTTTTTTTTGATAACTTTATGGCGTTTTTTGCCTGTCCGTCGCCCTCCTACAACGTTTAGAAACAGATTAGTGCATTTTTAGATAACTTCCTCGCCCGCAGAAAGCGTCCACATGTAACCAAAATCAGTGGGATTATTCATTCTTGAAAGTTCCTTGAAGCCAGTGCTCACACTTCATTTTTTATACTTTCCTATCATTTAACAAAAGGGAGTTCTTTGAGAACTCCCTTTTTGTTATTATGCTTCTATGGTTTCTTTACTCAATATTTCTAACTTCTCAGCCTCAGATATTTTTTGGATCGTAAAGCCTGTCATTGCATAGATAATAGAAATAATTGGTACGATAAAGTTTAAAACAGCAAATGCTGCATACTCTGCTACCCCTACACCTAATGTTGCTAAGATAAATACTCCACATGTATTCCATGGAACAAAGACCGACGTAAGTGTACCTCCATCTTCTAAAGCACGGGATAGATTTTTAGAATGTAATCCCATTTTTGTATATGTCTTTGAAAACATTCGAGCTGGAACAACGATAGAAATGTATTGCTCTGAACAAGTAGCATTCGTTGCAAAACAAGCGACAATTGTTGAAGCTATAAGTGATCCAGCTGTTTTCGCAAATTTTAAGATTTGATTCATAATGGATTGAAGCATTCCAGAGTATTCCAATATACCTCCAAATGTCATAGCAACAATCGTCATGGAAACCGTATACATCATCGAATCTAAACCACCACGGTTAAACAATTCATCTACCATCGCATTTCCAGTATCGATAACATATCCACTTTGCAATGCTCCAACTGCAGCTGCAACGCTTCCACCTTGGATAAGTATTTGAGATAGAAAGCCCAATAAAATTCCAACAAGCAATGCTGGTATAGCTGGTACTTTAAGTGCTACTAATACGATAACTGCAAGGGGAACTAATAATAACCATGGAGAAATGACAAAGCTTTGATCTAACATGGATATTGTTTGGTTGATCCCTTCTTGATCAATATTACTTGATTTATATCTATTTCCAAGGAAAGCATATACTCCAAGAGCTATTAGGGTTCCTGGTATAGTGGTATAAAACATATGTTTAATATGTACAAATAGATCAGTTCCTGTTAGTCCTGCTGCAAGGTTTGTTGTATCAGATAATGGCGACATCTTATCTCCAAAGTAAGCTCCAGAAATTACCGCTCCAGCAATCATTCCGGCTGGAATTCCCATACTAAGGCCAATTCCCATTCCTGCAACACCGATTGTTCCCATAGTCGACCATGAACTACCGATTGCAAGAGAAACAATTGCACAAATAACACAAATAGTTACTAAGAAGAAGGCTGGAGTAATGATTTTCAGACCATAGAAGATCATTGTAGCAACAACACCGCCGCCTATCCATGCCCCAATGATTAATCCTACCAAAATAATAATAACTACTGCTGGCAACGCCAGTTTAATACCTTTATACATCATTTCCTCAATATCAGACCATTTGAATCCATGCTTCCATGCAACAATCGCAGCAACAGTTGTCCCAACGATTAATGGAATATGTGGTCCTTGGTCTAATTTTATAATCGTAATAACCATTGTCAGTATCATAATTGTTAATGGTGTAATAGCCCATAGTAAAGACATCTCTTTCTTAGTAACCGCTTTCTTTTCCTCCAAGACATTTCCCCCTTACAACTATTGAGACAATTCGAAATTGACGTTTAATAGTCGTTAATAGAGTAATAATAAAGGGAAATGAGGGGCTAGTCAATACTATTTGGAAATATTTGAAAGCGTTTTCGCTATAACTTTAGCACCTAAAAATAATGCATCTCTGTTAAATGTCATATTAGGATGATGTAATCCTGGTCCCAAATCAGCACCAATGCCAATCATTGCAGCCTTCACTTCTGGATGTCTAATTGTATAAAAATGAAAATCATCGCTTCCCGAAGTAATTACTTCTTCTGCCAAGTTTTCGATACCTACGGTTTCAATAATTGCAGCTTTAGAAATCGCTGCCGCTTCCTTCGATACTTCAGCACCTGGTGTAATATCTTGAAATTCCCACTCAATTTCTAGATCAAATAATTGTTGAATTGTATTCAAATCTTTTTCAATTCGATCTTTCAATTGAAATAAAATACTATTTTTTGCCGCTCTCACATCGATAGAAAACGTTGCAATACCCGGGATAATATTCGCATTTTCTCCACCTGCATGAATTTTCGTCAGCTTAGCAGAATACGATTCGAATGGAGAAAAATACATATTTTTCAACGCTTGATGAATAGCCATAACTACATCGATCGCATTATTGCCCTGGTGAGGTCTAGCACCATGTGCATCAGTTCCTTTTATCTTACCTTCTACAAATAATGCCGCACCGTGATGTATAGCGGGTGCAACTTTTCCAAATGGAAGTTCTTCAATCGGGCGTAAATGTACACCAAATAGATGCGTGACATCATCTAGCGCCCCTCGATCTATCATAGAGTTTGCTCCATTACCTTTTTCTTCTGCAGGTTGGAAGATAAAACGAATTCGTTTGGTTAACTTTTCATCCTTTAATAGCAATAATGCTCCCAACACCATCGAAATATTCGCATCATGTCCACAGGAATGATTGGCACGGAACTCGCCGTCTACTTCTTGCCATAGTGCATCAATATCGGCGCGAACAGCAATTACTTCTGGTCCTTCACCAATTTCTGCTAATAATCCAGTTACATCATCAAATCTGCGATAGGAAATACCTAAAGCCTCTAATATTTCTGCAAGCTTATTTGTTGTTTCATATTCCTTCCAGCTAACTTCTGGATATTGATGAAAGTGGTTAAACCACTGTAAAATTTGAGTTTCTACTTGCACTTCAACTACACTCCCTTTTCACGCTGTCATTTATCCTATGATTTCACAAACTCGTCCTATTTGTCCGTCCGTTAATCGAACTTTAATGCCATGTGGATGAAAGGAAGAATTCGTTAATAAGTCTTTCACAATTCCTCTTGTTTTCTCTCCGGATCGTTGATCTTTTTTTAATACTATATATACTTCCAATCCAGGTTTTACATCTTTTCTATTTTGCCCATTCATTTAGCTTCACCTCTTTTTGTATATTACACTTTCATGCTTTGCTTACACAAGTTTACATCATCATTTGCCTTTACCGCTACAATTAGTAAAAAACCACAATAATAGGGCTGTCCCAAGTGATGTAATATCACTTTTGGAACAGCCCTTCGATTAACGCTTTTCTTCTTTTTCAATGTTAGCAAGTGCTTTTGCGCTTACGTCCACACGTTTTAAGAAGAATGATAAAATTAATGCTACACATGTGACAACAGCCGCAACGATGAATGATAGTTGAACACCATGCAATAAGCTTTGTGCTTGTATGGATTTCATTGCTTCTTCTGTCATGGATGCAGGATTCAATGAAGCAGCCAATTCCTTACCACGAGTAGCCGCAGCACTAGTCATAATCGTAACAAAGATAGCAGTACCAATTGAACCGATTACCTGTTGTGCTGTATTGTTAACTGCTGTACCATGTGGGTTTAAACGTGTTGGTAATTGGTTTAAACCATTTGTCATAATTGGCATCATAACCATTGACATACCGAGCATACGAATTGAGTAAATAACTATAATATAAGTATGTGAAGAATCGAGATTTAAACCTGCAAGCATGAATGTTGCAATAGCCGTAATACCTAAACCAATAACCGCTAAAATTCGAGGACCAAATTTATCGAATAATTTCCCTGTAATCGGCGACATAACTCCCATAATAATGGCACCAGGTAACATCATTAAACCAGATTCTAAAGGATCAATACCTCGCACGTCTTGTACGTATGCAGGTGTTAAAATCATCCCTGAGAATAGAGCTGCGGCATTTATCATTGAAATAATAGAACCAAGTGCGAACATTGGATATTTATAAACTCGTAAGTCCAATAAGGGTTCCTCTAGTTTGAATTGGCGTCTAATGAATAAGAATAATGCTACAGCACCGACAATAATTGTTGTTAAAACAACTGTGTCTCCCCAACCATTTGAACTCGCCATTGAACAACCGTATAAAATACCACCGAAACCAATTACAGATAACACAATTGAAAAGTAATCTAGAGATACTTTACGTGTAACCATCACATTTTCAAGTTTCCAGATCGCTAGAATAATGGAAAGAATTGCAAACGGTAAAATCATTTCAAACAACACTCGCCAGTCGTAGTATTGTACGATATAGCCTGACAAAGTTGGTCCAATTGCTGGAGCTGTAATCATAACTAAACCGAAAATACCCATAGCTGCACCACGTTTTTCACGTGGGAAGCTAACTAACATAACATTCATTAACAATGGTCCCATAACTGCCGAACCAGCTGCTTGTACCATACGACCTGCTAATAGGAAGCTGAAGCTTGGCGCAAGAGCAGCCATTGCAGTACCGATTGTAAATAAGATCATTGATACGATAAATAATGTTCGGTTTTTAAAGCGTGTTATTAAAAACGCTGAAACCGGAATTAACACACCGCTTACTAGCATATAACCAGTTGCTAACCATTGTACTGTTGAATAGTCTTGACCAAAATCATCGCGAATTGATGGTAATGCGACGTTTAATAATGAGTTATTTAAGAAAGAAACAAAGGCACCGAAAAATAAAATTGCCAGCATTAAATACGGTGGTTTCTTCTCTATTGTTGAAGTATTCATTTGTATTGTCTCCTTAAAATCATATATTCCTTTTTTATTCACTTGAAAGATTTTATACTAGCAGTCCAAATTTGTCTATAAAAAAGTCTTCGCAGTATAAATAATACATTTTCAACGAAAATATGTTATATAATGACCATAATAAGTTGAAAAAGGAGTAATTATGAATAAACGTAAAAAAGCAGTGGTCGATCACGCAATATCCTTATTTGTAGAGCAAGGGATCGCTAATACATCGATACAAGATATTTTAGAGAGAGCAAGTATCTCTAAGGGAACCTTTTATAATTATTTTTCATCAAAAAACGATTGTGTAGAAGCTATTTTAGAGCAGACACGCTACGATGCTGCATTAATGCGGAGCGGGCAAATGATAGGTAAGGACGCAAAGGATCTGGATGTATTAGTAGAACAAATTACAGTCTTATTACTAATTAATGAGTCCAGAGGATTAGATAAAATTTATGAAGAAATCTTACATTCAGGCGACAAGGAATTAAAGAAATTAGTACTAAAATCACGCGTACATGAGCTACAGTGGTTAGGGCAGCGCTTTATCGAAGTGTTTGGGGAAGAAATACGAAGCCACTCATTTGAAGCTGCTATCATTTATTATGGGATTTTACAGCACTTAACATTCACAGGTCGCTTAATGAACCAGCAGGATTTTAAATTTGAAATTGTTATAAAAAACACATTACGTTATATAGAAAAGATTGTGGAGATGCTCATGCATGAACAAACAAGTGTTTTAAATACAGATGATTTACATATATTCATTAGTTCATTTGTAGCGATCGAATTAACACGTAAGGATGTGTTTGAGCAGTTAGAACAGTTTAAAAAAAGTAGCGATTTTACCAAAAATCAGCAAGAGATTATTGAAGCAGTTACACAGGAGCTTGAGCAACAGCCAATTCGAAATATTGTACTAGAATCATTATTACGAACAATGAACAATGAATTTAGCGATAGTGAGATGATACAAGTAGTAAAAGAACTAACGAGTGGTCTTTGGTACTTAATGAAGCAACAGAAATTATAAATGTTCTTAAAATGTTTTACATTATTTATGCCCAAAAACTGAAAGAACCAGAAGTAAATACAGTAGATTTATTTCTGGTAAATTTAACATGTTGGGTCTTATTAGAGCTAGATCTTCTTTATAAAAGACCCCAAACTCTTGGACAGCCTATCTATGTATGCTCTAAGTACTGATAATGGTGGTTATCGATACTTAGAAATCTTAAATTTGTAGCTAAAAGGCGGAGCAAAATAATAAATAAATTAGTATATATGAAATTTGATATGGTACGTAATCCAATTAAAAAAGGAACATCGCTATCCAGGAAGTTCCCTTTTAAATTCTTGAATACAACAAACCGCTACACAACCTAGCCCCTATAAACACTTTCACATGTTCCAGCTGCTGGTTCATAAAAACAATGTTGTTTAAATTGACCCGAAAAAGGTTGATCGTACCATGTTGGAGGACAGGGAGCGTATGGATTAAAATACCAAAGAGCATATTTCGCTGGATGGTCCCTCCAAGAATCCAAAGCCCTTTTTGCTAATTTTTTTTCAACAGATCTTGCTCTTTCATAAAACAAATTCCCCTTCTGAACAGCTTCAAAAGAATAATTTCCTCCTTGTACCTGAAAAATGACATCTTCGATTGTTCTTACATCTTGAAAGTCTAAACAATCTGCTATAGCACGGTTAACAATTACATTTCCAACATATAACATTCCTTGCTGCCCTTCTGCTTCGGCTTCTGCCCTCATCATTCTTGCCATTAGGTCAATGTCTGAACTTTTGTATTTTACTCTTGGCATTTCCTCACCTCATAAATATAGTATGAAAAAAGAGTAGCTCCTGTGCAGTTTAATTTTCCCACTAAAATAGAGGGTCGTGACTGTTGTCATAACCCTCTTGTTATATTGTTGATTATTTATTTGATTGGGATTTAATAATAATATCTGAAATCTCTTCCCTTATTCGCGATCTCATATGCTAGGCGAATAGAAGACACTGCCAAATCTGCATATGTTACTTCTTTTGTTGGGTTAAACTGATTTTTTTCTGCCTTCATTAATCCAAGTGAATGGGCTAAAACCACATATCCTGTGTTTTCCACTTTCACTTTTTTACTGTCTGTAAATTCATTTTTAAAAATATTGTTTTGTTTTGCTGCTTGCTCAAGACCTAGTGCACGAATATACCATACTGCTAGTTCTTCTTTCGTAACGGGACTATTTATATCAAAGATCTTCTGGTCTGTTTTTAAAATCCCTGCTTCCACAGCACGCTCAATTGCTTGATAGGAAACATGTTTAGGGTCAACGTTTGTAAAGGATTGCTTCATACTATCCGATTCTATATAATTGCTTGTCTCATAGATATACGTTAAGGAATTCATCATAATTTTGATTGCTTCCCCTCTAGACACTGCTGCATCTCCGTTAAAGGTTTTTGGATCATTAACCGTCAATACCTTTGCTTTGATTAAATAGTTCAGCTCTTCTGCTGCTGTTGGGTGAGAAACCTCGGGAGTCACTTCCATATTGTATTGGTTAATCCATTTGCCAGAATTCGCTTCTAACACATTAAAGGCATTTTCATTAAAAAATGGAGAGTATATTAAATTATAATGTTTATTTTCTTTCTTTTGATTTTCTTTCATATAGCTCATTTTTAAACTTAGTGTTTTACTCAAAATATCCTCAGCTTCTTTTACAGAGATTATCTTGTCTAAAGCTGGCCACTTATCAATTTGTGGTCTAATTACATTCAAACTGTCTAAAGAGCCGTCTTTATGAATATTGACACTAATTTGATCTCCGCTAACCATAACCCCATTAACTATGCGAGGGAAGGTTAAATAGTAATTTTCCGTTGTTTCATTGGTATAACCTTCCTCTAAAGGCATAGCATACTCGTGAAGATAAGAAGGCACCATTTCCTTTAAATATTTTACTGCTTGAGCAATTGCCTCTTTTTCAGAAATAGCGACATCCTCTTTAGTATCATCTATTTCGAACAATAAACTGTTTTGTGTATTATGATACTGGAGCAGCTCACCAGTTTTCTTATCAAATTCTAATGTAGCTCCACTTCCACTATTACCGTAGTTATACATATAGTGAATACTAAATATTTCTTGGCCATAACTATTTTTTACTTCTTCGACTGATTGAATGCTTAACTTGATCTTGTTAGATTTCACTTGTAATAACTTTTCTGCAGCTTTCTTTGCCTCTTCCTTCGTTATACCATTTTCCTTAGTTGGCAATGCAGTTTTTGTAACCTTTACATATTCCTTTTTAGTTGGCTGTTCTGCTAAAAATTCTTTACCGTTAAACCATTCACCTGTAACAGCATTCATACTCAGAACATCAGGCACATAAACCAGCTTCACATCGTTTTTCCCAGTTTCATAGTTGGTGTTAACTTGATATTGTAGCCTTGCAGTAAGATTTCCTTTAATTTTTTCTAATGCTTCTTTTTGATCTTTTACTTTTTTTACTTCTTCAAAGGTAGGAGATTTAGTTTTTTGTGAACCATAAAAGCTTACAATTTCTCCGTTTCCGAGAACTGTTAAGTTTACACTCTGGTCAGCAATTGCAACATCATCGTTCATACGATTGAAAGAAAACGAATAACTTATAGGCCTAGTTAAGATTTGCTTAGAAAAATAATTGTAATCATCATTATCCTCATCTAGTTTGTAATTACCACCCTTAAGAAATTTCTTAACGAAATCGGTTGCAACCTTTTTAGCTTCTTCTTTAGAAACCTTAGCTGGAAATAAAGCGTCTGGAGTACTAATAGGCTCGTAGCTAAAGGATTCTATCTCTGAATCTTCTCCATAAAATCCTATGCTTCCATTAATATCCTTCCCATTTTGCAGCTTGTTAAAAAATAAATGATATCTTGTTGCTTCATCCTCTGGATAATTATAAGAACTCATATGAAAATCACTCGCATTCACAAAGTCAAAAATCCCAGGAAAAGCAGAACGAAACTTTTTAAGCAACTCTTCCTTAGTAACAACCTTCTCTGTAGCAGCCACCTGTGCTACCGCCTTTGTTGGTTGTCCCTCTACTGTATTTGTTGCACTAGCAGCGGATGAAAACACACCAATCGATAAAGCAGATGCAGTTAAGATAATCCCTAGCTTTTTCAAATTAAATAGTCCCCCTTTTTCGGTAATAATTATATTGTAAACTAAATTATGGTAATTTAACATAATAATATTTTTATTATTAAGACTATTTATTGGAAATAGTTAATCTGGGCAGTTGACTAGTAGTAAACTTATAAATTTCAAACTATCTCACTTTCTATTATTGACTAATTTAACCGGAGAGCTAAATAATAATCTTCGTCTTGTGCAACTCACCTTTTTTAAATATGCATCAGGAACACTATGCTAGTTCTTCTTGGTATTACATTAAATTAATCTGCAGTCTCTGTTTTTGGATAATGACTTAGGTACATGCTATACTAATAAATGATTTATTTGAAAAAGGAGTGTTTTAAATGACAAAAAAAGGTTATTTCTTAATGGATTCTGGAGAAAAAATTGAATTTGATTTATTCCCAAATGAGGCACCAAACACAGTAGCTAACTTTGAAGAGTTAGCAAACAGTGGATTTTATAACGGAGTAGTATTCCACCGTGTAATTCCTGGCTTTGTAAGTCAAGGTGGAGACCCAACAGGTACAGGTATGGGCGGAAGCGGCAAAACGATTAAATGTGAAACTGCTGGAAACCCACATACACACCAAGCAGGTAGCCTTTCTATGGCACACGCTGGTAAAGACACAGGTTCTAGTCAATTCTTCATCGTTCACGAGCCACAACCACATTTAAATGGCGTTCATACTGTTTTTGGTCAAGTAACAAGTGGACTTGAAGTAGCAAAAGCTATGAAAAATGGTGCTAAAATGGAAAAAGTAGAAGTTTTTGACGAAGAATAATATTTAAGTAAGCAAAAAGCAGCTTCCAAAAACTTGGGTAGCTGCTTTTTCTTATAATAAAAATGTTATTCCAATTATAAGGATTAGAGGTAGGAGCAAAACAATCCAGCTTATAGGATGAGCAAAATTAAGTGTCCAACCTACACCAAATCGCTTTTCTACCATTATACTTGGATCATTTCTGTTAATGTAAAATAATCCGCCTTTCCAATATTGGTCCTCATCAACGGCTATCTTATTTTCTATTGTTGGACTGTCTCCTTCTACTTTTAACCGTGATCCGCTTTGGCCAACTTTTATAGCATAAATGCTGACAACTACAAATGTTAGTATTAAGAAGGTCAGAGGCAGAGCCCACATGATGATAGAAGAAGATATTTCTGGATGAATCGTTTGTAGATGAAAATAACCCATCATTAGCGTTATACCAATAGTGATAAAAAGCATCAACAAACTTGTATATTTCCGAAATGCTAGTTGCTGCTCAAGTGAAGTTTTTTTGTTGGTTGGATTTAGCCGAGCACCTGAAAATTTCATGCCCTCACTTATTAAAAGGAACATCCCCTGCATAACGAGTAAAATAAGTGGCAGTGCTATTACACTAAAATATGTTTTTTCACTAAATGCATCTGCTTCTCCAGTAGGTCCCCAATGAGTAGGAATCATCTCTGGCATTTGATCATATTTCATAAATGTATAAATGATTAAACCTACAGTAACAATCATAGGAATGATAAAGATTACACGAGGTATTAGTTTGAGTTTTTCCTGAAAGTTTACATCGACTACTCGCACTTCGCTTTTACCACTTAACCACTTTTGCGACTCTTTAAGTTTTTTAACTCGAAGATGCATCATAAAATAATAACCGATGCTCACAAACAATGTTGTAAACTGAACACTTACGCTCACTAGAATAAGTGTTTCCTCTGTTGGATTTTGTGTTAATGCCCACCATAAATAGGCTACAAAAATGATCATCCCTAACGTTAAAACAATTGTTGTGTACCTATTTTTTAGTTTCATCACTACTGGATCTTTTGCGTGGCTATCTGGTACATACACGCCAAATGCTTCTGTTGGCTTTAGAAATTTCGGCATAAATGCTTGTAAAATAGTTATAAATAATAGGATGAATCCAAAGAGTGCAATAATCATTCTTTCCCCTCCTCAATATTCTGTACGAGCTTGCGTACCATCTCTACTAGTTCTTCTTCTGAGAGCTTTCGAACTAATCCCTCTGTAATAATTGGTCGTAGCTGAGCTTCAAGTTTTTGCTTTTCTTCCTCTGTTGCCTTCGGAATACCACTTGGTCGAATAATTACACCTGATTTTGCCACTATTTGTATAAACTCTTTTTCCTCTAGATAGTGATATGTCTTATTTACTGTATGCATATTCATCCCAAGATCACTCGCAAACGCTCTAACAGACGGTAGCGAGTCACCTGGCTTTAACTCACCTCGTACTATACCTTCCATAAGTTGGTGTGCCAGCTGCAAATAAATGGGGACATCAGAATTAGATTCTATTTCAATAAACATGAAGTCGCCCTCCCTTATTTTGTTCTATATATAGCATAACACATTTGTTCTACATATAGTAGAGCAAACAACAATAAAAAAATCCTACTTAGACTCTAAGTAGGATCGATATTTAGTTCAAAAGAGATATTGTTTTCCTTTTTCATAATAGATTTGCATTTCCTGAGAAGGAACCATTCCTCCGCCAGTTGCCCAAACTATATGAGTAGTTTTTTTCAAGGGTACTCCTTGTGTTGTTAAATGAATTGGTCCTGTCATGCCCGCAAGTGCAGACGGTTCTAATAGAATATTTTCTGTGTCAGCCAATAAAGCTAAAAGCTCATAAAGTGTTTTATCTTTAATCGTGAAGCTTCCACTTATGAGCTGCTCCAACGTTTTTCCTACAAACCCTGATGGTCGACCTACAGCCAGTCCATCTGCAACTGTTTTGTTATCAAGGCCGATATCAGCTACTGAAATATTTTCATGTAATCCGGTCATTAGTCCAAGTAGCATGCAAGGTGAGCTTGTTGGCTCCGCAAAAAAGCAATTTACATAGTCACCGAATAAAAGCTTTAGTCCAAATGCGACTCCTCCCGGTCCACCACCAACTCCGCAGGGTAGGTATACAAATAGGGGGTGTTCGGCGTCTACAATAATTTGCATTTGTTCCAATTGAGTTTTCAATCTATCTGCTGCAACGGCATACCCGACAAATAAATCAATAGAATTTTCGTCGTCTATAAAAAAGCAAGATGAATCCTTCTCCGCCTGTTTTCTGCCTTCCATTACAGCTATACTATAATCAAAATCATACTCTACGACTGTTACACCTTTTGAACGTAGCATGTCCTTTTTCCATTGCTTTGCATCGCTAGACATATGGACAGTTACTTGAAAGCCAAACTTTGCACTCATTATCCCTATGCTAAGCCCTAGATTTCCAGTAGAACCTACAGCAATTGAATAATCAGAAAAAAATTGCTTGAATTTATCCGATGTGAGTATTGCATAATCATCTGTTTCTTTCAATAAACCTTCTCGTATCGCAAGCTGCTCTGCAATTTTAAGTACTTCATAAATTCCACCACGAGCCTTTATAGATCCAGAAATTGGTAATGCATTATCACATTTTAATAGTAATTCTCCATCAAACTCAGTTTGAAAGAATTCCTTTAAGGCAGATTCCATCGTCGGAATTTTCACAAGGGATGACTCAATAATACCTTTTGTTGTTGCTGTCTCTGGGAAGGCAATACATAAATAAGATGCAAAGCGATCTAAACGATCACTTGCATCTTGCACCATCTCAGCAGTAACAGATACGCTTTTTATAGCATCTTCTGAATTTATAATACTAGGATTGAACCATATTATTTCTTCTTTGTTTTGCATATTTGAGACTAAAGGAAATCTCATTTCCAATTCGTGTTTATCCATCAATGTAAACCCTTTCTATTCTAAGCTCATCACGTGCGTAGTATCTGGCGAACGCTCATCAAATAAAAATCCATTCGCACGGTAAAATGAATCTGCCTTTGCGGATTCTGTTTTAGTAGTTATTTCCTTAAAATGACCTTTGGCGTTTTCAGAAACCACCTTTAAAAGTTCACTTCCTACACCTTTTCGACGATATTCCGGTAAAGTATAAAATCGGTATAGTCTAGCTGAGTTGTCAGCTTCACTAGCAGTATTTCGAAACAAACCGCCAATTGCTACTAGCTCATCTTCATCCCATGCGCCATAAATTGCTTCTCCCTGTTCACTGAAGCGATGCGTTCCGTCTTCATATTCCGAGGCTAATCTTGATACGAAACGATATCCTTCTTTTTCACTTTCTTTAATTAGTTTGGATACGTTGACTGCGTTCAAATCTGAAATATTTTTCACTTCGATTGACATATACGTTCCTCCATTCTATTTTTGAAAAATGAACTCCTTGTTACTTTCTATATAGGAAGGCAAATCCCCTCTATACGTTTAATATATTTCAATTACCCACTTATTATACTGTCACAGTATTGTGACAGTTAACTTCACAAAAATAAATCCCATGCCAGTATATCGGCATGGGATTCCATTTATTATTTTATAGCAGCTAGTCTAGCTTCTACTTCTTCTTCAGATAAATTATACTCTACAATGTAGCGGTTGCGTGGATGTTCACGACATTCATCGGAGCAGCTACGTAGATATTTGTGTTCATTTTCTTCTGAGCAAAGAATTTTGTCATTACAATCAGGGTTTGCACAGTTTACATAACGCTCGCATGGCTCTCCTGTGAAATGGTCCTTACCAACAACGACATGCTCCACTTGGTTGATCGGCACAGCGATGCGCTCATCAAATACATACATTTGACCATCCCAAAGCTGTCCCCGTACTTCCGGGTCTTTGGCGTAAGTTGCAATCCCACCGTGAAGTTGACCAACACCTTCAAAACCTTCTCTTACTAACCATCCAGAGAATTTTTCACAACGTATTCCACCAGTACAATACGTAAGCACTTTTTTACCTTCGAACATTTCCTTGTTTTCTAGCATCCAGTCTGGCAGGTCGCGGAAGTTGCGAATTTCTGGACGTATCGCACCTCGGAAGTGACCTAGGTCGAACTCATAATCATTACGAGCATCAATTACGACCGTATCTTCTGCTTGCATTTGTTCAAAAAACTCTTTTGGAGAGAGGTATTGTCCTGTTATTTCATTTGGATTAATATCATCCGCTAATCCTAAATGCACAATCTCTTTTTTAGGACGAACATGCATTTTTTTGAAGGCATGTCCTTCAGTTTCATCTATTTTATACACCATGTCAGCAAAACGATCATCTGCCTTCATCATGTTCATGTATGCATCAGTTTGTTCAATCGTTCCTGAGCAAGTTCCGTTTATTCCTTCGTCTGATACTAAAATACGCCCTTTTAACCCAATTTCCTTACATGCTGCAAGATGTTCTTGCGCAAATGTTACTGGATCTTCAATCGGGACATATTTATAGTAAAGTAATACTCTGTATGCATTTGTTTCCATTTTTTACTCCACCTTTTCTAATTTTGTCCACCGTCTAATATACCAAAGAATATGACAAATGTTAAATAGATTGTTTCTTTTTATTATTTAAAAACGATGGAAGACTAAAGATAAAGAGTATTCTTTTAGGTTCTCGGTTTAAATAAGCCTACAAAAAAATGCACTGAAACTATCGTAGTTTAGCAAGAAGGTATTACAGTATCATTAGAGAATTTAATAAAGAGATATTGGAGATAGGTTTGTTTAATGAACCAAAGTCGGAGTCAATAGAACATTGGGCTGTAAAAATAAATCAAAAACTGGCTATGATGAACAGTTCTTAGTGAATGTTTAAAAATTATATAAAGGATTATCTATCCTGAAATCATAAAATCAAAAAAGTATCAGGTCATAATACAATTCAGAATTGTTTTAGGACCTGATACCCAAAAGGAGTCTCTCATGCGCTTATTCTTTACTATACTAGTAGGTTTGTGTTTAGTTACTGGATGCGATAACCAGGACAACAGTACACAACTTATTTCCAATGAAAATTTTTTAATCATCGCGCACCGTGGGGCTTCTGCCTTTGCACCCGAACATACGATGATCGCCTACGAAATTGCCCATCAAGCGGAGGTAGATTATATTGAAATAGATTTACAAATGACGAAGGATGGTGTGCTAGTTGCCATGCACGATGAAAAGGTGGATCGTACAACAGATGGAACTGGATTGGTAAAGGAGTATACTTTGCAGGAACTAAAACAGCTAAATGCAGGAAAATGGTTTAATGAGGAGTACCCAGGATTGGCTAATAGAGAGTTTGAAAACGAACAGGTTCCTACTTTAGAGGAAATCTTTCTGCATTTTGGAGATGAAGTGAACTATTATATCGAATTGAAGTCACCACGAATTTATGAAGGGATGGAAGAAAAGCTTCTCGCTTTATTAAAAAAGTATGATTTAATTCGGGAAGGGCAAGATCTACCAAAAGTAATTGTGGAGTCGTTTAATGAAGATAGCCTAACAAACTTTCATGCACTAGAGCCGACGCTTCCTCTTATTCAACTATTTAGTTTCAAAGAGAAAGCTGCTTTATCCCATTCTGATTATAAACGGTTACAAGCTTACGCTAGTGGAATTGGAGTCAATTTAAAATCAGTTGATCAAGATTTTATCCATGATGCCCAATTAAATGGATTGCAAGTTCATCTTTATTCTCTTAAAAATGAAATAGATATAAAAAATGCATTCCATCTTGATGCAAACGGGGTCTTCGTAGATAGCCCAATCTTAAGCGAGCTTATATTGAAAGAAGAAAGTTAGTATCCGACTTGAAGAGCATGCTCGCATAGTTTATGGAAGCTTGCTTCAAATTTTTCATTGTCTTCTTTTTGACGTTTTTTTGGTCCCTTCAAACGACCACCTGCCTGCCTAATTTTCTTGGATATATGGCGACTATCGAGAAGTTGGTCAATATTTTCTGAGGTATACCATCGTCCGTTTTGATCGATAGCAAATCCCTGTTTAGCTAAAACCATCGCAGCTAAACCATAGTCCTGTGTCACGACTATGTCCCCTTTTTTGACTCTATTAACTAAAACAAAATCTACAGCATCTGCCCCTTTAGATACCATTATTGTATCCGCACCCTCTCGTTGCATATAATGCGCAGTATCGCATAGTAATGTTACCTTCATTTTAAACTTTTTCGCTACATCAATAGTCAAATCCACTACTGGACACCCATCTGCATCGACTAAAATATTCACCATTTTCCGCACCTCTTTTTTACTTGCTTATCTGTCCATTGTATTATATCCAATCTAAGAAAGTATAATTTATAGGAAAAACACATCTAAAGCTTTAACTACGTAAACTTGCCTTTGAAAAAAACGCCCAAGATTCTGGACGTTTACTTTTCATATGCTCCTAATATTTCTACCGCTTTTTCAGTAACAGATGTATCTACTGCCTTATCAAAGTCTACTTCCCCACTAATGGCTCCGTTTTCTTTGTATGCATTATATTGCTTTAATACATCATCTAAAAACATTTTACCATCTGGGTCTAATCCAGTTACAAATACTTTATCCCAAAGTGCAGTATCTTTTAGGGATGTATACTTTGTCATAATGTCTATAATTTCGGCTTTATTTTCACCTTTGATAAAGGCATCGTTGTAGTCTCGAACCCCTTTTAAATATGCAGCCATAAACCGGAGAGATACATCCTGTTCTTCACTCATAAATTGTGGGGATCCTAAAACCATGGCAATTTGAGATTCAGGTGCATAATCCGTTGCATCTCCAAATCGCTGGTGAAATTCATTCTCTATTCCTTGAGCTATTAGTGGTTCGATTTGTAATGCTGCATCAATCGATCCATTTTCAATTGCACCTAGCATACTTCCGAAATCGGCAAGTAATACAAGTTCTACATCCTCAGGTGTTAACCCAGCATGCTTGAGCATTTCCAAATAGATATATTCATCTATCGAGTTTTTAGAGGAGATAGCAATTTTTTTACCTTTAAAATCTTCATAATCTTTTATTTCATCTACCATTTGATTTCCGATAACAAATGAAAAATAGGATTTCCCTGGAACATTATGCCCTTTGTCTGCAATTATTTTCACATCAATTCCTTGTGCAATAGCATTAAAAAATGATGCAGTCGATACCCCTCCTGCGATATCTACATCCCCAGACGCAAGGGCTGGCAACATTTCATCACTATTCGAGAACACCGCAAACTCTACATCTATATTGTAATCCTCAAAGTATCCTTTTTCTTTTGCAATATAGAATCCCGCTCCAGAAGCAGATCCATCCTCTGCAATAATAACCTTCACCTTCTTATCTAACGGCGCAAGGTCTCCTGAAGGATTGTCTTTACTCACTTCATCATTTACTTCAGAGGTACCTTCCTTATCCTTAGAACTGCATGCACCTAATAGAAGTACAATAGATGCTATAAATATAATCCACCATTTTTTCACATATTTCCTCCTTACTTTCTCGACTTCTGTACTTCCTGTTGCAGGTGATTCCAGATCGTTATAAACTGCTCCGCCATTTCCAGATTTGCACGAACTTGCTCCATCGTACGGGGTCTTGGAAGTGGAACTTTTATTTGTTCTACTATTTCTCCTGGGTGTGCGCTCATCAGTACTATACGGTCGCTTAATAGCAAAGCCTCATCAATACTATGTGTAATGAATATCACCGTTTTTTTCGTCTCAGACCAAATAGAGAGCAGTTCCTCCTGTAGTATGAATTTGTTCTGTTCATCCAGTGCAGCAAAGGGTTCATCCATTAGTAGTATTTCCGGATCATTTGCAAATGCCCGTGCAATACTTATACGTTGTTTCATACCACCAGAAAGTTCTTTTGGGTATAGCTTTGAAAATTTAGTAAGACCAACTTTTTTTAAATAATAATTGGTTTGCTTACGAACAAACTCTTTTGGCAAATGACGCATTTTAAGTCCAAATGATACGTTTTCTTCTACAGTCAACCAAGGAATGACTCCCTTCTCTTGAAAGACCATCGATTGTAGTGGCCGAAAGTCCGTATCCGATTCGATAGAAAATGTACCCGAACTTGGTTGCTCCAAGTCAGCTAGTATTCTTAGTAAAGTTGTTTTCCCACATCCACTTGGACCAACTATACAGACAAACTCTCCTTCTTCTACATTTAACGTAATATTTTGTATAGCTGTTACACTATTATTTTTCTTATAAAAAACTTTCGTGAGATTATCAATAGAAATTTTCACTGGTTGGTCCATCTAATCACCTCCAAGGAACTATCTTTCGTTGTAGCCCACGTAAGAAAAGAGAAAATAAAAACCCAAAAAAAGAAATTAGGATTAATCCTACAAACATTTCTTTCAACATAAATGCTTTATAGGAGGTCCATATCAAATATCCAATACCTGATGTAGCTCCCATCATCTCAGCTGCAACAATCGTAAGAAGAGCAATCGCCTGCCCCATCTGTATGCCTTCTAACATAACGGGAAGTGCACCTGGAAATGCAATTCTAAAAAAGAAATCAGTTGGACTTGCTCCGTAGTTTTTGGCCACATCTAAATGAACCTTTTCTATATTCAACACACCAGCGACAGTATTGATGACTACCGGGAAAAATACACTACCTGCAATCGTAACAACTTTTGAAAAATCTCCAATACCAAAAAGGATAATAATAATCGGAAGTAAAGCCAAAGTTGGAATAGGCATAAATGCCATGACAATCGGCGAGATGAAATGCCTAATCGGAGCATACAATCCCATAAGAAGCCCAATAATTATTCCTGGTATTACCCCCAATAAAAACCCAGCGGCTATTCTATATAAAGAGACGGAAATATGTGTCCATAACAACCCACTTGTCATCAATTCAAAAAACGTTGAGACAATGGCGGATGGCGGTGGAAAAAATCGTATATCAAGTACACCTGTTCGTGAACAAATTTCCCATAGCAAAAGAATGAAAATAGGTGAAATAATAGTTAGTAATTGCTTTCCACGCTCTTTTACCTGTCGCTTCTTCCATTCCTGTTGTTCCATTTCGTAGGGATTGTATAAATTGCCCTCTTTTTCTTCGTGCATTTTTCACCACCTCTTGTAAAAATAATATGACGAGAGAGGATATTGTGTGAAAGACATCCATTTTTGAAATTGCCTTAATGCAGAAAATACGACGGCTTTACATCATGCGGTTTATTCGAAAAATAATGCAATTGCAGAGCTATTACTTATATCTGGGGCTAACCCAAACATAGACGATCAATACACAAAAGCGTCCGTTATTCGCTCACCTATAAATGGAATACTACATTCTTGATAAAATTTAAGGTTAAACTATTTCCTAAGCGTAAAAAAGACTCCCAACGGTGCGGTTCGGGAGCCTGTGCTTTATGTTGTTTATACTAAATTTGCACAAAGATCTCATTTGCCTCATAGATCTCCACACAGTTTCTACCTTTATGTTTGGCAGCATATAAAGCTTGATCAGCTTGTCTAATTAGCTGCTGGACAGAGTACTTATCCTCTCCTGCTTCCATATTAACATTGGATACCCCAAAACTTGAAGTCACAAGAATTTCCTCGTCATTAAAGGTCGTAAAACTTTCTTCTACCGCTTGTCGAATTTTATTAGCTCTATAAGTAGCCTCTGCTAAAGAGGTTTCAGGCATGCATATGATGAATTCTTCCCCACCATAACGACCCATAAAGTCTGTTACCCTTAAGTTTTCCTTTGCAATGCTTGTAACATTAGTCAATACTATATCTCCTGCCCCATGACCAAACGTGTCATTTACCCTTTTAAAATGATCGATGTCAAACATTATAATGGAGATACTCCCCCCATCCATCATTATGTCATCAAATATCATTTCAGATTTTCTCATAAAGAATGTGCGATTAAACAACTGTGTTAAGCCATCTAAACTTGCCAATTGCCTTAACTTTTCTTCCATCCGTACTTTTTCAGTCACATTGACAAAAGTAATAATTTTACCTACATATAATCCACTTTTATTTACAACTTCCGAAAAGTTAATCCGAAAGTGTATAGCCCCCGACTCTAGAAATTTAGTGTAATCGCACTCCTGTTCCTCTTCTAACATCTCTGTAAGTAAGGGATTTTGAACGAGAGCTTCAGCAATTGGTTTACCGATATAATGCGAGCTCATAGTGGGTATCACATTTAATACGGCTTTATTATAGTCAACTATCACATGATTTTGATTTAACACAATTATGCCTTCTTTCAAACTTTCAAATACGCTTTCCCTAGCTATAGGTGCAACATTGAACATTTGTAAGGTTAAAAGAGCTAAACCGTGGAACATAAAAGTAATACTCAATGATATTGGTCCAAGATCAAGGCCATTACTCCAATCATTTAGATAAAAATAATTTGCTATGATTGGAGTAAGTAAACCAGCCACCATCAATAAAATTTGCATACGGAACATCCATAAAGATTTACGGAACTCCCTTAGCAATACCAGAACCGATATTATTAAGCATACAAATAGAAAAATAGCATGAACATAAAACCACGGACCCCATTCTAAATCTAATACAGGGAAAGGTCCATTCCTATCCACCGTTATCGTTCTGTAATAGAAATGATGAAGTTCATTTGTTTGCATCATAAATATCGTGGTAAGGGGAATGACGAAAAGTACATAATTCCACGTTTTTAATTTATGCCCTACGTACTCCATACACATGAATAGGACAAATATTGGTATAAATGGCATGACAAGATATTCGATACTAAGCCAAAACTTCATTTCTTTTAAGGATGTACTTGCTAATTCAAAAGCATATGCAAGGGTGAAGACCGACGATAAAAATGTAACTAAAATATAAGACTTTGCACCAGGGGCATCTTTAGCTTTTACTCGTATGTACAAACTAAGAAATAAACTTACTGTGCCCGCCAATATAACTATCAGAATGTATGACAAGTATATATCTCCATTTCCAATTATTTCATTTTGTAATACCTATTATATAGCAGATTATTGCCCTATGACTAGATAGCATATCACAGGTCTGAAATTTAATAATTTCCTAAACAATGAGTAAAACCAGGCAAAAAAAATGGCCAGTCCTTATAGTTCAAAATCTGTTTTTATCGTTTTCGAAGGGCTTTGGACAGACGTTTTGCTATATGATTACCGATTGAATTTTTAGGGATGCTAGTTGGTTGTGACTTCCGTCACAACCAACTAGCATCCCTTTTTTTTGATAATTTTATGGCTTGTGTCCCGCATTAACGGGCAGTAGAGAACTGCCCATGCATTGCCGCACGACGTGGCGTTATTTGCCTGAGTTCAGTTTTTAAATCAGCGGGGATGAAGCCCCACTAATTGAAGTTTCACTTTATCTGTCCTTCTCCCTTAGAAACAGGTTAGTGCATTTTTGGATAACTAGAGATAAGATACTTTCTTATTCATAGAGTAAGCTCTCGAAGATGCAATTTCGTTCGCTATTTCGCTTCTTTATATGGTAAGCACTTACTATTTCTCTATACTTCCACCAGTATAAAAGAAAATCTGCTTTCTTCCTCTATCAAATAATAGACGTAATTACGTTTATGGGATTAATACTTCCCTATTGCACTTTCTTACGTAGTGAAATCACATTATTAGGATTCGTCGCCCAGTTTGCCATTAAAACCAGCTGTCTCTTTTTCAAATCTTCTAATGGCTCCTCTATCATTTCAATCCGATCAAACTTTTCCAAAAAAATGGAGGAATCCTTTATCTTCTTATATCCACCAAACCCTTGGTCGTCATTTAGTAGCCAGACGACTCGTTGAATTTTAGCAAATAAAATTCCTCCCGTACACATAGGGCAAGGCTCCAGGGTGCTATAAAGCGTGAACTTTTTGTTATTAATTTTGGCATCAAACATGGCAGGGCCTGCGTTTTGCATAGCGTCTATTTCAGCATGTGCTGTAATGTCTTGGCTGGAATGCACTCTATTCCTACCTTTTCCGATCACGTTGAAATCTTCATCTACAATAACTGCGCCTACAGGATACGTATTATCCTGTAGCGCTTTCTCGGCTTCTACTAATGCCAACTCTAAAAAGAATCTATCCTGATCCATTGAATAACTCCTTTATTTAATGACAAATTTTGTTCTGCTATAGCCCTCTTTTTGTTTTTCCACTTCTAAAATAGAAGGGATGGCTGCTTTTAGCTCTGCCACATGGGAGATGACACCAATCATACGACCTGACTTTTGTAGATCAATTAATGTATCAATAGCTTTGTTTAGAGATTCTTCATCGAGAGACCCGAATCCTTCATCGATGAACATTGTCTCGATACGGATGTTCCCTTGGAAGCTTTGAATGACGTCTGCCATTCCTAGCGCTAGACATAAAGAGGCATTAAATTTTTCGCCGCCAGACAATGTTTTTACGTCTCGTTTTTGCCCCGTATATGCATCGTATACATCTAATCCAAGACCACTCTGTTTACCATGCGTTTCCTGTCTTTCACTTCGAAGTAATTGGAATTGACCACTCGACATATCCTTTAAGCGTTCGTTTGCTACCTGGACAATTTGCTCTAAGTATTCAATTTGGACATATCGCTCAAATGATATTTTTAGTTGGTTATGTCCTCTTAATACGTCGTAAAGATCCATAATTCGATGAACCTGATCCTCTAATAAAGTGATTCGCTCACTTGTAAAGGCAATCTTTGTTTCTATTTCTCTTCCTACTTTTTCATATTCCTTTGTACTATTACTAATAGCTAATGCTTTTTCATATTCTTCTTTTAGCTGCTGCAATTCCGCTTCTAGAGGAGGCAAATCAACTTTTGTTTTGTTCTCCAATTGGACTTGTCCTTCTCTTACTTGCTCAGTTAATGTATGAAGCCTTTGGTTATACTCTTCACATTGTATTTTTAGTGTTGCCCTTTCTGCTTCTGTTAGCTTTGCAGTCAAATATGCTTCTAAAGTTTCAAAAGAGGCTTTGTTTAAAGATTCATTGAATTGTGCGAAAGCTTTATCTCGCTTTACTTCAACTTCCTGTAAGAAAGTATGTGTATGCTCCAATGTTAAACGGGCAGTCGTACTCGCATCATATGAAGCTTTCATCCTATTTTGCGCATTTTCCCACGCAAGCTCCAATTGTTCTTTTTGTTTCTTCGCAGATGTAATTTCAGCTTGTAAACTTTGTAAAGTCGGTATGTGACTAGGTATTGTCGTAAGCTTCGATTCATATACCGCTTTTGCTTGCTTCGCTTGGTCAGACTGTTCCCTGTATAATGCCTCAATCTCTAGTTTTTCCTGTCCTAGCTTTTCCACTTTTACTAAGGTCTCTTTATAAGGTTGTTTCAATGAAGAAAGTGTTTCTTTTTCTAAGCGAAGCTGTTGAACCTCTCTTTGCATATCTAGCAGATCCGCTTCTACCTGCTCCACTAATCCAGCATCTACTTCGTATTCCTTTAATTGAACGAGCACTTTTTGAATTTGAGATTCAGCTGTCTCTTTTTTCACCTTAAAGGTCAATAAAGTAGATTCTTCCTTATTTAATGTTGCTTTTGCCACTCGAAGCTCACTTTCATCAACAAATAGTTCATCTACCCCGGCGTGAGTATTAGAATGTTCTTTGCTACCACATACAGGACATGGCTCACCCTTTACTAGTTTAGATGCTAGTATACTTGCCTGACTCCCTATCCATTGTTGTTCAATGTCCTCATACGCTTCTTTACATTGTTCAAACTTGTCTTGCTGTTTTGTTTCCTCCGTAATCAGCGTATGCAGTTCTTGATCAACGATTTTATATTCTTGAAGTTTGTTATGCTGTGCTTGTAGCAAACTAAGTTTTTGTACTTTACTGTCTAAAGGTTCTATTAGCTCTTCTAGCTTCTCTATTTCTAACTTCTGTCCATTAACCAATTCCTTTTGCACTTGCAGATTTGCTACTATTGTCGAAAGCTTTTGTTCTAGCTGTGTACTGCTTTTTTCTAGTGACAATAGCTCAGTTCTTTTAATCTCCAACTCTTCAAATATAGGTAATAGACTATTTAAACGGATAACTGTCTCCACACTTTTTTCTCGTGCTTCTTTATTGTTTGATTCCCTTGTAAAGACATTTTCTGCTTGCTGCAAAGTATCTTCGGCAATGATTTTTTCTTTCTTTGCTTTCTCGTATAAATCTAGCTTCCCTTTAACCTCTATCTGGAGCTCATTAAAATAACTTTCAACAGGTTCTATAATGCTGGCGCGGTCAGCAGAATCTAATCGTTGTTGCTTCTGTTTGAATTCCTCTTTACGTTCTTTTAACATTTTAAGTTGTTGCTCTTTTACTTCTAACTCGCTAAAGCGGTCATTGATAGCTTTTGATTCATGGTAAGCCCTTTGTTTGTTCATATGTCTATCATATGCTTCTTTGTACTTACGTTCATCTAGTGTTATCTTTTCCTTATAAAAGCTAGTCTCTTCCTTTAATGCTTCTACTAATTGAAAAAGATTGAAGTTTCCTTCTTCTATTATTTGAAAAAGATTAGACTCTCTATTAGGAAATGAAGCAATAATTTTTTCTGTATAACTTTCCTGCGTTAATTGTTCTGTCTTAAGTTCTGTCTCTGCTGCTACCTTTTTCTCTTTTAGCTTTTCGTGAATCATTTTGTACGGCTCTGTTTTAAAAATTTTACGTAGTATTGCCTCTTTGTTTTCCGTAGTAGACGTAAGGAGCTTTCTAAACTCCCCTTGGGGAAGCATGACAATCTGACTGAACTGATCTAAAGTCAATCCAATGATGTCTTCCATTTTTTTATTGATCTCCGAAACAATCTGTCTTTCTACAGCTGGGACTTCTCCAGTTGCTTGTACCTCGAAAAATTCGTATCGTTCACCTGTTGCACCTTTATTGCCTTTTTTTACATGAGCTAACTGTCGTAAAATCCGGTAACGTCGATTATGTATCTCAAAGATCAATTCGACAGAAGTATGGGTATCATCTGTTGCGAAATCGCTACGCATCATTTTCGTATCGCGACGATCCTCCCCGCTTCCAGCCCCGTAGAGTGCAAAACAAATCCCATCAAATATAGTCGTTTTGCCTGCACCGGTTGCTCCAGAAATAACAAATAGCTGATTTCCATTTAGCTCCGTAAAATCGATCGTTTCGGTAAATTTGTATGGACCAAACGCACTCATTTTCAGTTGAATTGGTTTCATTTGGTTTTTCCTCCTTCCCGTTCTTCCTGTGCCAATAAAGTTAATACGTCTTTAAAAATTTGTTCGGTTTCTTCAGATGCTTCTTTTCCACTGACTTCTGTGTAAAACGAACGAAATAAGGTGAATTCATCCTTTTTCGTACGTCCAACTTCTTTTTCTTTTGACAAACCCATTAACTGGAATACTTTTCGTTCCACATGCATGGCGTTGGGATAGACTGTACGTATTTGTTCCATCGGAGATAAAATCGGTGTGTCGTCCAATAGCTTAACGAACACATAGTCATCACTCACTGGCTGTTTTAATATATCCTGTAAGAACCCCTCGACTGTCCTCATATCTCGATTAGGCACTAGTAGCCTTTTTTCGACCTTAGTGTTTCCTTCTGCATCCATCTCCACAATGAAAAACCCTTTTTTGTGGTGCTCCTCCGAAATTGAATATTTCAGTGGAGATCCCGAATACCGGATTGTTTCGTTTAATACATAGTGTGCCTGATGTAAATGTCCAAGGGCCGTGTAATGGAACGGTTGAAACAGACTAGCGTCTACGTATTCTGCTCCACCTATAGCAAGCGGACGTTCGGAGTCGCTCGTATTTTCCTCCTCTTGACCATGAGGAGTCACAAAGGCATGTCCTATAAATACATGTCTTTTCGTTTTGTCCATCTTCTCTATTATTGATTCTATTATTTTTTTCATGGCCTGGTTATGTGTAATAATTGTCTCTTCTTCCAATACGTATCGGACTTGAGAAGGATCTGCGTAAGGTACAAGGTGGAAATGCACCTCTCCATAAATGTCATTTAAAATGACAGATTGCATACTTTGACTTAGCTGACCTACAATATGTAACCCCGTTTCTTTCATTAACTTGCTTCCAAAGTGTAGGCGCCCTGGACTATCATGATTCCCTGCAATACTTAATAATGGGGTCTTTCGTTTCAACACAATCTCCTCAAATAGCTCATCTAATAAATGCACCGCATCTGTAGGGGGAACTGCCCGATCATACAAATCTCCTGCAATAATTACGGCATCTGGTTTTTCTATATCAATTGCTTGAAGAAATTGCTGCAATACAAAACGCTGGTCCTCCGTCATATATACACCTTGCACTAATTTACCAAGATGCCAATCTGCTGTATGGAAAAACTTCATAGAAATACACTCCTTCTTTTAATATACACCTAATTAATAATTCTAAATTAATAGGAAATTATGGATATTGCAAAATATCTGATGCGGCTTAATACTCCCCATGTTATGATGAAAATTGGGAGGAGGATGTTATTATGTCAAATGAATCTTATCAACTCGCGGCCATAATTATATATATGATCGCAATGCTCGCAATTGGCTGGTACTCTTACAGAAAAACCACTAATTTAACCGATTACATGCTCGGTGGACGATCTCTAGGTCCTGCTGTTACTGCACTTAGTGCTGGAGCTGCAGATATGTCTGGTTGGTTATTAATGGGTTTACCAGGCGCAATTTATTTATCAGGTATGGGTGAAGCTTGGATTGCAATAGGTCTTACTATTGGAGCATATCTTAACTGGCTTTATGTAGCACCAAGACTTCGTGTATATACAGAAGTATCAAGCAATTCTATTACAATTCCAAGCTATTTAGAAAGTCGTTTAAAGCAATCATCTCGATTATTACGTGTTGCATCTGGTTTAATCATTTTACTATTTTTCACGTTTTATGTATCCTCTGGAATGGTAGCAGGAGGAGTTTTCTTTGAGAGCTCATTCGGTTTAGACTATCATACAGGACTTTTAGTCGTATCTGCAGTGGTTGTAGCTTATACATTATTTGGAGGATTCCTTGCGGTAAGTTATACAGATTTCCTTCAAGGACTACTTATGTTCCTTGCTTTAATATGTGTACCAATCTTTGGGGTATTTATGACTGGTGGAATCGGCGAAACAGTGGAATCTATTAAAGCTGTAAACCCAACTCATTTAAGCCTTATCGCAGGTACGACAGCTGCGGGAATTATTTCCTCCATAGCTTGGGGACTTGGTTACTTTGGTCAACCACATATTATCGTTCGCTTTATGGCTATTAGTTCTGTTAAAGAAACTAAACAAGCTCGTAGAATCGGTATTGGCTGGATGATTTTAAGTCTTCTAGGTGCAGTAACTACTGCATTAGTTGGAGTTGCTTATTTCCAACAAAATCCGGATATAACACTATCAAGTCCTGAGGCAGTATTCATCGTACTGGGACAAGTTGTTTTCCATCCATTTATAGCAGGTTTAGTATTAGCAGCAGTTTTAGCCGCTATTATGAGTACAATTTCCTCACAGCTAATCGTGACTTCTTCAGCATTAATAGAAGATTTATACAAAGCAATTATCAAAACGGATGCATCCGATAGAACGTACGTAAACTATGGACGTATCGCCGTGTTAGTTGTTTCCATTGCCGCTGCAATCCTTGCTTGGGAACAAAACGAAACAATCCTGGGTCTTGTAGCATTTGCATGGGCAGGCTTCGGTGCGGTAGTTGTAGTAGTTTGGGGAACTAATGATGCACTTTCAGGAGCATTATATGAAATTGTCCCTGGTTTTGTACTTGCATTGATCGTTGCGGTTGTAGTCAGCTTAATGACGTACAAACCGAATGCAGAAATTGAAAAAGAATTCGATGAAACATTACGTTTGTTGAAGTCGAGTAAAGAATAAGATAATTAACATCAAAACCCAGTAATAATGCGGATTTGTAAAAGTCACCAACACAATGTATTTCAATGAATACTAAGTGTTTGGTATTCAAATGGTATTCAATAACTGGGCTAGGGTAATTATCTAATATGTGTGCAGCATCTCTATTTTAGAGGTGCTGTTTTTTTATATTGATGTTTATATTTCGCTATCTACAGAAAGCCATTTATCAATTGCATCTAAATCAAAAATCAGTACGCGACTACTAATACGAATAAAAGGGATTTCGTTTGTTCTGAGTAGTTTATCTACTGTGGATCTACTCATCGGACAATTGATAGATTGCAGATATTCCAATAAATCTCCTACAGTTCTGATTCTTCGCATTGATACACCTCTCATTATAATAATTCGACTTGTTCAATATTTATCCTTCAAAAAAAGAGCATAATAAAAACCTTGAAACAAACACAAGAGAACGTGCTTGTTTCAAGGTTTAATCCTTTAATCTGCTATCAGCTGTTACCCTGAATAACCGAAGACCTTTCGGAAGGGTCTTTCCTCTGTTAAATAAGAATAGCATTGATAAAATTAAGCGTCAAAAAATTTCAATCATAATTCCTAATAATTCTAGAAAAAATCTTGAATATGTTCCCTAAACCGGATTCTTTTGGATAGATTTCATTTTTGTAAATAGAGCGTCTTAGTATTACTTTCATTTCCTTTTACGTTCTAGTCGCATCCGTTCTCCATTAATGTAATAATCGTGTAAATAAAGCGATGCACATAGATCATGAAGCTTTAGATTAACTAAATAAGTATTTATCTTTGCAATTGGAATTCCCTTTGAACGTAAATAATTTTTCATATGTACGCTGATATTTTAACTTTTGCGTAGTTTTGATTATTAACGATATTAATTATGATTAGCCTACTGTGTGCTGATGCATGTCGTATACGCTTAGACATGATTAAAAACTGGCTAGCAACCTTTAAATTGCTCGAACCGAACTTGCTATTGTTTGAATAAAAAAATAAATTTAGCTAAGTCACCGTATGACATCATTTCGATTAAAACCCAAATAGATGGGTTTGAACTCCTTTTATCCAACAAATCATAATTATAATCATTTTTGTCATAACATTTCCGCATTATCATTTCTTGTACTGGTGTGTAATTTTTCTTCATATCCTCTTTGTCAGTAATTCTTGAATTACTATCAATTTTAGAGTAGTAGGCTTTAACCTGTTTCTAAGAGTTGTAGGAGAGCGACGGACAGGCAAACGCCATAAAATTACCGAAAAAGGAGAGGCTAGTTGTGACGTCAGTTACAACTAGCCTCTTTAAAAAATACTCGGTAATAATATAGCAAAATTTCTGTCCGATGCCCTTCGAAAACGATAAAAACAGGTTTGGACCTTAAAGGACCGGATGTCTTTTTGCTCGGTTTTTCTTATTTAGAAGGTACTTTTGTTTTTCTTAAGTATAACCAGTACCTTCTTTATATACTATATGTCCTATATGACACTTGTCATATTTATGACTTGACGTTTATGCCTACTACTAATTTGTGATTTCCCTTATTATTAAGATAATAATTCTTAATAGGAGGAATACAATGAGCAGAGAAAAAACGCTTGAATTACGTAAAAATGTAAAACCCTTTGAAAATTCAGAGTTAAAAAAGAGTATTGTTCAACTAATCAACACTATCCCACCATTTTTTATTCTATGGTTTTTAGCATATATAAGTCTAGATGTATCAGTATGGTTAACCGTTGGACTATCTATCATCGCTGCTGGATTTGTCGTTCGTATTTTTATCATCTTTCATGATTGCACACATGGATCCTTCTTCAAAAATAAAAAAGCAAATAACATCACCGGCACCATTACTGGAATCATTACGCTTTTCGCTTATGAAAAGTGGAAACGTGAGCATAATATTCACCATGCTACTAGTGGAAATCTAGACAAACGCGGAGTCGGTGACATTTGGATGATGACCGTCGAAGAATATATAGAAGCATCACCGATGAAACGTCTTTCTTATCGTCTCTATAGAAATCCAATCGTTATGTTCGGTTTAGGACCGGCATTACTTTTCTTAGTTAGCAATCGGATTAACCGTAAAGGTGCTCGCGGTAAAGAACGTAATAATACGTATTTCATCAATATTTCTGTAATTGTAATTTATGCGTTGATGATTTGGTTAATCGGATGGCAGGCATTTGCGATCATTCAAGGGACTATACTATTCGTTGCTGGTTCATTAGGAATTTGGTTATTTTATGTTCAGCATCAATTTGAGGATTCCTATTTTGAAGATGAATCAGAATGGGATTATGTAAAAGCTGCAATAGAAGGAAGCTCTTATTATAAGTTACCTCGAGTTTTACAATGGGTAACTGGAAATATCGGATTCCATCATGTACATCATCTAAGTCCAAGAGTTCCTAACTATAACTTGGAAAAAGCACATGATTCTACACCACCTTTACACAAGGCTACTACGATTAACTTGCGTAAGAGTTTGGAGTCAATCCATTTCCGACTATTCGATGAAGATAATAAAAGCTTTGTGAACTTCAAAGAGATAAAACACTTAATAAAAAATTCTAAGCAAGCAGTAAAGTTAAATTCAAAAAGTACAACCTTTGAAAGTAAGTAAAATTTCTGTAAAAACCATTCCCATAATTACTTAGGAATGGTTTTTGCATTATAATAGATAAAAGAAGAAGGTGAAGTAAATGTCCAAATGGTATCAAATATTCCCCAAATATCCTTGGCTAAGTATTTATGCTTGGATTGTTTTTTGCATTTTCCCATTCTTTTTTATATTTAGATCCACGGGTCCTTTAGAGATTGTTATAGGTTTAGTACTAACATTATTATTTTTTATCGCCTACCGACTATCTTTTTCAACTAAAGGCTGGTTATTATATTTCTCCGTTGCTTTAGAAATTTCCATCAGTGTTTGGATGACCTATTTGTATGGTTACATATATTTCTCCATCTTCTTATCCTTCTTAATCGGGAATATAAAAAGACGAGTGGGCTTCTTTGTAATTTATAGTATTCATTTAGTAGTAACTATAGCAGCCGTTATTATAGGGTTTTTCATCCAAACTGAGTTATTCCTCTCTCACCTACCGTTTCTTATCATTTGTTTGATAGGGGTTATCCTGTTGCCCTTTAATTCATATACTCGAAATCAGCGTGAAGCGTTAGAAGATCAATTAGAAGAAGCACAGATGAAAATTTCTCAGTATATTATTATCGAGGAAAGAGAACGAATTGCAAGAGACTTACATGACACACTTGGACAAAAACTCTCGCTAATAGGACTGAAAAGTGATTTAGCCAGCAGACTAATCGAAAAAAATCCGCAAGCTGCTAAAACAGAAATACTGGATATTAACCAGACGGCACGTTCTGTCTTAAAAGAGGTTCGAGAACTTGTAACAAATATGCGTGGAACAAAACTAGAGGATGAACTTTTCCGGATCAATCAAATCCTAAATGCCGCACAGATAAAGTGTACCGTTACTGGCTCTTCTAAATTAGTGAACACTCCTCTACTAGTAGAAAATGTACTCAGTATGTGTTTAAAAGAAGCAGTAAATAATGTAGTTAAGCATAGTGGTGCTTCTACTTGCTCAATTTCCATTAAACAATCGGCAAAAGAAACATTGCTAAAGGTATATGACAACGGCAAAGGTTTGAAAGAGAAAACAAACTTGTCTAAAGGACATGGCCTTCTCGGTATAAAAGAGAGACTAGAATTTGTTAATGGAACACTAGATATTCATTCAAAAAACGGAACTACACTGAATATACGAGTTCCTAATGTTATACAACAACCCAGTCAGGAGGAATAGACATGATACGAATTGTCATTGCAGAAGATCAACGAATGGTACTTGGTGCTCTTGGGTCCCTGCTCGATTTAGAAGAGGATATGGAAGTTGTGGGTAAAGCCAGTAATGGAGAAGAAGTATTGAAACTAATTGAGCAATTGCAACCCGACGTTTGTATTATGGATATTGAAATGCCCATCAAAACTGGACTAGATGCTGCAGAAGAGTTAAAAGAAAGTGATTGCAAGGTAATTATATTGACTACATTTGCAAGGTCCGGTTATTTCGAACGTGCACGTAAAGCTGGAGTTAATGGATACTTATTAAAAGATAGTCCAAGTGAAGAGTTGGCTAACTCTATTCGTGTCATTATGGATGGTCGGCGGATATATGCTCCTGAGCTTGTTGATATGGCTTACGAAGAGGAAAACCCTCTTACAGAACGCGAAAGTCAGGTACTGGGGTTAATCGCAAATGGGAAAAACACAAAAGAGATTGCCAGTGAGCTGTTTATCACAACTGGTACTGTTCGCAACTATATCTCCGTAATTTTAGATAAACTAGATGTTGGAAATCGAATTGAAGCCATTTCAAGATTCAAAGAAAAAGGTTGGTTTAAATAATTCTTATACAAGCTTAGGGCAAATTGCTCCTGAGCTTTTTTTATTTTGGACTAAACTTTTTGCCAACTCGCAGGGTATATATAGTGAAAGGAGTGAAAAAGCGCAATGAATGATGACATCCTAGAAAAAATTAAAAATGGCAGTCGAGATGCTTTTAAACTGTTTTACGATACTTATGGACATTATGCCATTCGAACAGCAAAAGCTATTACGAGAAATGATGAACATGCAAAGGATGCTGTGCAAGAAACCTTTATAAGGGTTTACCGCAATATATCTTCCTATAATTCTACTCAATCCTTTGATGCATGGTTTTATCGTATTTTAGTAAATGAGTGTTATCGAATTATAACTAAAGAAAAGAAAAATACTCCAGTCGATACTTCGACAATGGAAAATAACGAACAATTTACAGAGCATTCGAAGGAGAATTTGTCCGACTTGTATTGCATGATTCAAAATATGGCTGACTTATATCGCATTCCTATATTACTAAAATATATAAAGGGTTTTTCTGAAAAAGAAATTGCTACTATTTTAGATTTAAATCAGAACACAGTGAAATCCAGGCTTTTTAATGGCCGAAACTTGTTAAAAACTCAATTAGAGATGATGGAAATGGAGGGAAGCTAACAATGGACCAATTTGATGATCGAGTTAAAAAAGAAATTTTAGACCATACGGAAGATACTGCTTCTACATTAAAAGACGATATTTGGAACCATATAGATCAAGAACTTTTCCAAAAGAAAGGCAGAAGGGAGAAAAAAGTGAAAAAGAAATCGAAGGCAATTCCGATTATTATTGCTGCAGCAGCTGGTGTAATGATTTTATTTAGCACACAAACGGAGACTGGCAGCGCTTTTATTAAACAAATTCAGGATATATTCGTTCCGCAAAAAGAAATTATTCAAAGTATTGAAGGAAACGAAGAGGAAACCAATGTAAACCTTCAGGAAGGTAAAGACTCCGATTATATTATTTATATAGATGAAGAACGATATAAGCTTGTAAAAGGTGAAGAATCTGACATTATCACAACAAAAGAGCCACTGGAAGAAAGATATCCAGAAGTATCAATGGAAATCAAACAATTTACAGATATTGCACCACAAGAAATGGTCTCCACTCTTGAAACAGAGCTTGCTTCAGAATATACAAAGATGACAGAAACAGAATCTGTTACAGAACCATTAGAAGGCTTTAAATTACATGGCATTAGCGGATCTGAATGGGATAGCCCTGTCACGAATGTATATGTTGTTGACAATCTAAATGGTGGAAGTTTTGTTATTACGGAGAAATACTTTTTAGAAGCAGCAGAAGGGCATGGTGCCAGATTCTATGCTATGTTACAAGAGTTTGAAATAATAGAGTAAGTTTAGACTTCCTCTTCTGGGGTAAATAAACAGTAGAGCTAAAAAGTTGAGGAGGAATATACATGAGTGGATTATCCGACAAAGTTAAAGGTGCAGTGAACAAAACTAAAGGTGAAGCAAAAGACCAATTTGGTAATGCAACCGATAATCATAAATTACAAGCAGACGGGAAAATCGATAAATTAAAAGGCGAAATTCAAAAAGAAGTTGGTGAGATAAAGGATCGCTTCGATCGTAAAGACGAAAGTTGATAAAAGCAGGACCGCTGACAATGTATTTTAGTCAGCGGTCCTTTCATTTACAAACTCTTTAAGGTTACCAAGACAATCTCCGGTGAGTTGAATACTCTTACAGGGATAACGCTATTCCCTAATCCCCTACTCACAATCATATGTGTAGTATTTTCGGTATACATTCCCGCTGTATAGCTAGGAAATAGACCCTGTCCAGGAGCTACTAGCCCGCCTAGACCAGGAAGTCGAAACTGTCCACCATGTGCATGTCCAGAAAAAACAACATCCATTTCATAGTCTACGTAATCTTGAAAGGTTTCAGGACGATGAGATAGAACTAGAGTGAACAAATCACTATCCTCAAATTGACTTAATGCCTCTTTCACTAAAATCCCATTAAGTGGATCTTCAATACCAATAATTCGAATGTCTTCTCCGTTATACTCAATTATTTGTTGCTCATTAGAAAGTACATTTACCCCTAGATCAGATAAAGAATTCTTTATATTTTCGATATCATTAGTAGCGATTTCATGATTTCCCGTTACATAGTAAATGGGAGCAATATCAACAATATTTCTTACCAATTCTAAACTTTGATCTAAATTGTATCGGTTACTATCAATAAGATCTCCAGTGATAAAAATAAGATCGGGATCTGTGTTCTTTACTTTTTTTACTAGTCTTTCCTGATCGTCTCCGAATGTTGCATCATGTAAGTCGGAAATTTGCAGAATCTTTACCCCATCGAAACTAGCAGGAACTCTATCCGACTCCACAGTAATTTTAGTAGTTTGAATCCAATTATTGCTTATGTACAACAAAATGATAACTGCTATGATAAATATTAAAAATTTCTTCATATATTTTCTCCTAATATTATGGACTCATAATTCCTACTCGGTAACCAATATGTTCATTTTGCAATAGCTCATTTACAGTGAATAATGCAGTATCTCCAGTTGTGGTTTGCACTGCTCCCTCTGGAAGCTTATCCCGTAATACAATATATTCATCACTTGCAGCTCCCGACGGTAAATAGGTCGGGCAGACAATTGTCCAATCGAGTAAACTATCTTTTAATAAATCAAATACTTTATGGTGTTCCAGCGCAGCCGCTATGGATTTACGCTTAGATTCGGATGATTGATATCGAAGAAATCCCGGTTCTAATCTACTATCCAGTATTCCCGCTGTACCAATTGTTATAATTCGCTTTAACTGCTGCTTATGCATAATAGAAATTATATGTGTGATTGATTCTGTTAATACGGTTGTTTTATCGGTGCCGAGTGCACTTATTACAGCATCTACTTCAGCCAGTGTTCCTTCTACATCCGCTATATTTTTTGCATCGCCTTGTAGGACGGTTAAACCAGCCTGAGGTTGCATCTTTTTAGGGTTTCTCACTAATGCAATAACATTTATTTCTTTTTCAAGTAATAACGTGAGAATAGCATGTCCCACACGGCCAGTTGCACCGAAAAGTGCTATTTTCATCTTTGCCATCTCCTTTTTTCTCTGTATATGACTAGCTTCAATGTTAGTTAGGGCTTTCATAGACACTTCCGCTTTTTTTCTTTGTCCAGACTCCAGGTGCCAGCTTCTCGAGACGCTTCAGCGCCTTGCCCCTTGAGTCGCTTCAGAATTTCGAGAAAGGCAAAGGACGCCTTTCTGCGAAATTCTTCCAGCGTCTGTCGGAGCAGAAATAGGCGCATGCGCTTTTCTAAGTATAACATCAAAAAGAGCATTCCTTCTTTTACAAAGGAACACTCTTTCATGTCGAACTATGCTATTTCCCAGGAAATAATTAATAACTATTAAGAGAAAAAATAAAAGCAAATACTGCTCCATAAAAAATAAGCATAAGAACGATACCAATTGCCATCCAAATAAGTGAAGCTCTAGCATAATTACGTCTTGCATCAGGATTTCCAAATCCCCAGATGAATAGCATGACAATATTGACAATTGGGATTATTAGTATAAGCATTGTAATTAACCAATCCCCAACTGTCATATCTTTAACTGTCTTTTCATGGGTGTCATACACCTGTTCTTGAACCTTTTCTAAAGAATCCACTACATTCCCCCTTTTTCGACTTTCCTTAGACATTTTAGTGTCTATCTTAATACTATGAAAGTTCTCCTGAAAAAGACTACCTTATAGGAATTATTCTACCTTCAGCAAACTCATAGGGGTTACAATCCCAATTAATTTATCGCTGGCTTTTCCATCTTCTGTTATAAGAAGTGCCTCTAAGCGCCTCCCCCGTACTACAGACGCCTTAAATATTTCTATAGCCTCAAATACGGATGCATTCGCATGTATAAATCGATGATTATCTCTACTACTTTCATGTGCTAGTATTTCCGATAGCATTGTTCTTTTTCTCGAAAACGATTCAGAATCCACTTTACTAGCCATCCACATAGTAATGCCTACGGGGGTGATAAGTCCTTTAAAAGTTTTTCCTATAAATACGGGAAACTGATTGTACTTTTTATCTTTGATCACTTTTAAAGCATAGCTAAGCGAATCCGTCTCTTGAAAGATCGTCACATTTGTCCGGAACATTTGAGCAACTGTAATCGGTTTAGCTAATGCACCTTCAATCTCCTCCATTTTTGCCACAACTTCCTCATGTGGTTCAGCAATGGAAAATTCCAAAGACGTACGATGATGTATAATGGCGTTTCTTAAATCTCCATATTCTCGTAAATCCGCCTCATATCTTCTAATAACAGCGTTTTTCTTTTTAGCAAAATCAATTAATCGAAAAAATGCCATATGTTCATTCGTACCAATCAGGTCCTTCATCAATTGGTCTATTCGGTTGTAGGATACAATAAATCGATCAGAATTACGAGCTGCCACTTAAATCACCCCAGCATTATATTTTTACTTTAGCTACATTTCGCTTAGCTATATAAACTGCTCCTACTACTAACAACACTACGACAGCTAAAGTTACAGACAAACTCCAGAAAAACGGTGTTTTGTCTATATTTCCATTTATAATTTGTCCTGCATACATCGGTAACTTCCAAGGCGAAATGCTCCAGTAAGTACCTAGTAAACCATCCACTAATTGCACAACTACTAACAAAAAAATCGATATAACAGAAGCTATTCCCGTAGAAAAAGCTGCACTAGAACAAATAACAACACTAATAGCAAATAACAACCAGATACTATACGTTCCTAGAAAACCCATAAACGCAATTGTATCTACTGCTCCATACAAAATATACGTGTAATAGACATTCACCAAAAGGCCGACACATGCGCTTCCTATAATTAAGATGCCCATAATAGCTAACTTACTAAACACATAACCAGTATAAGAAATCGGCCTTACATATAACATGGTCGCCGTCCCATTTTTGCGCTCCCGGGCAATGATACCAGCGAATCCAAATGCTACAATTAACATCCCTATAAATTGGTACTGACCAATTGTAGACATGATTATTTGTTCAGGTATGTACTCGGGGAGCTGAAACACCATATCACTTGGCATATTTCCTACGGTATTTAAAATTTGAGGCAAATAATAATAAGTCAACGGTTCGGAAATACCAAATAAAATAAATACTAGAGGTATCCATAAAATCTTAAAGTTACGTACATTTTCACGCCACTCTTTTCGAAATAGTATAGGGAAATTATTCATGTTTATTCACCACCTGTAAAAATATTTCTTCTAAACTGGCAGATGCTCGCTCTACCTTTGATAATCGTAGATTACTATTAGCAAGTACTTGTAATACTTCATTCATCAATGGTTTGTTTTCCTCAAGATGTATAAAAACAACCTCATTTTCCTGTCTTGCTGGCCATGGACTTATTTCAACAAATTTTGCTGCTTCTTCTATGTCAGCAAATAGAATTTTAAACAAAGGATTTGCATACTTATCTTTCACTTCTTTCAACGATCCTTGCTCTACTAATTGTCCTTTTCTTAAAAACAATAACTGATCAGTCATTTCCTCTGCATCATTTAAAATATGAGTGGAGTATAGAATGGTCGTATGGTCTTGTAATTCTTTTAGTAAATTTAAAATTTCTCTTCTACCCACGGGATCTAATGCGGATACAGGCTCATCTAGCAAAAGCAATCCTGGCTTATGTACAATTGCTTGAGCTAATCCTAGTCGTTGCTTCATGCCTCCGGAAAATGTCCCAGTTTTTTTGTTTTTAGCATCTTTTAAACCAACAAAGTCTAATGTTCTAGCTGCTTGTGATTTAGCAATTTTTCCATCTATTCCACTTAACTTCGCTACCATTTCTGTAAATTCGAGTGCTGTTAACCACGAATAAAATTGTGGATACTGTGGCAGGAAGCCTATTTCTCTTTGAATGTCTCCTCTTACATCTCCATCAATTACTACTGTTCCACTAGTTTGTCTTAATAATCCCGCTAGCATAGATAAAGTGGTCGTCTTACCAGCACCATTTGGTCCAATCAAAGCGGTTGCAGTATTTTTATTTAGTGAAAAAGTAACCTGATCTACTGCTTTTTCATTTCCGTATTCCTTTGTTAACCCCTGCACATGTAGTAATGTTTTCATTCATTTCGTCTCCCAACTATAAAATAAATAACAGGTCCAATGATATTGATAAAAATAATAATAAGTGCCCACATCCACTTTGGTCCATTGGTGTTCTTTACCCGTACCAAATCAATCACTGCCACCACGACTAATAATAGTTGAATGATTAGTAAAGGTAAGATGAGCATCCACGGTATTGAATCCCATTCCATTGTTATTCCCCCTTTCCCTTCATTTCTATTCTACTACATATAGAACAGAAAAGTTTCAACTATTTTTTAAATTTTCCTACTTTTGATTATCCTGTATTGATTATAAGTTCATTAAGAAAACTTATGGTATAATAACGAGTTGGAAGGTGAATATATAATGGAAATATTAATCAGAAAAGCTTACAAAGAAGATGCAAATAATGCTATTCCACTTATAATGGAAGCCATTGGAGACATCTCAATGCAGATGACTGGTGAAACAGAAGAAGCTGCCATTACAACAGAATTTATAAAACTATTTAAACGTACGGATAATCGACATTCCTTTAAAAATACGTATATTGCAGAAATGAATGGACATGTTGCAGGAGTATTGGTGTTCTATACTGCGGAACAGGCAATTACCCTAGACGCAAATTTAGAAGCATATCTATCTAACAAAAAAGGCACTATCGTCACAATCGACCCGGAAACTGCACCTGGAGAATGGTATATCGATACGGTTGTAGTTGATCCAACATATCGTGGCCATGGGATAGGCACGAAATTATTAAGCTATGCAGAACAAATGGTGAAGAATTCGGGCGGTGGGAAACTATCCTTGAATGTGGAGCTAGAAAAAGATGCTGCAATTCGCTTGTATAATCGTCTCGGGTTTGATACCCTATGTCCTTGGACAATTATTGGTGAACCTTTTCATCATATGGTGAAAACCGTAGTCGCAGATTAAAGGAGAAACTTATATGAAATTATGGATTTATCCCCTAATGGTTGTGTTTGCTGCAAGCAGTTATGGGACTTTATCAACTATGGTTAAACTAGCAATCGGAGATGGCTACACAGCCTCTGAAGCGATTTCTAGTCAATATATTGTAGGATTTATGTTGGCTTTTATTTTTTATCTTATTACACAACGAAAACTTCCACGTTTATACGGAGGCTTTAAGATTATTTTGTTAGCGGGTGTGTTTACCGCTACTACAGGGATTGTCTATGGGATGTCACTTATATACTTGCCTGCATCTCTCGCAGTTGTTATGCTATTCCAATTTACATGGATTGGAACACTAATCGATTGTATTTTAAGAAAACGATTCCCAACAAGACCAGAAGTTATTTCGCTCATTATTTTATTTATCGGAACTATTTTAGCAGCTGGTGTCCTTGATGTCGATTTGAGTGGAATTGACTGGAGAGGTTGGGTTTATGGTTTTGCTGCTGCCGTTTCATTCTCCTTGAATATGAATGTTAACACGAAGCAGGTTGAAGGCATGAATACAACAACACGTCTATTATTCGTTTCTTTTATCGCAATGATTATGATATTCTTCTTCCAAAGCCCAGATATTATTTGGAATGGAAAACTATTTACGGAGCCACTACTGTTTTATGGACTAGCTCTTGGATTATTCGGTATCATTATTCCAATCTACTTCTTTGTTATTGCAGTACCTAAAGTGGGTGGCGCGGTTTCTTCTATATTGAGTGCTATGGAGCTGCCGGTTGCCGTTATCGTATCAGTTATCATTTTAAACGAGGTTCTCTCCTTCTTACAAATAGTAGGGATAATCATCATTTTATTGGGAATGTGTATTCCAACATACGCCGATATTCGAAGAAATAAAAAGCTGAAGGCTACGTAACCTTCAGCTTTTTTTATTCTTTTTCGATTGTAAACGTTACGAGTACGAATACTGCAAAACTTAGTAACAACGTGGATCCACCTAAAATATATGCAACTAACGCAAATGTTTCATTTATATTGAACGGTTTTATAAACTGTAGATACATTCCAAGCGTTAAGCCAATAGCACCTATAATAGCTGACCACCCATGAAAAGCAACAAGCTTAGGGAATTTCACTTTATATATTTTATAAAATAGCCCATAAACAAATAATGACAACCAGCCAACCAATAAAATATGTGCATGAATTGGGCGAAGTGCATAAGATCCAGCCCCTGCCATATGAGAGCCTAGATAAGCACCTAATAGTCCAAATAATGCTCCCGCCCGAACTAGTCGCAAACTCCATTTTTTTTGCATAATTATTTCCCCCTATTTTTAGTTGTAATTGTTAACAACGCCGGTAATAGTAATGGTCGAACGATAAACGTATCCAATAGTACACCAACCGCAACAGCAAAACCAAATAGTTTAAGCTCCATGACTGGCTGCGATATTAAAACGGCAAATGTAGCTGCAAGTATTAACCCTGCCGACGAAATAACACCACCCGTTTTTTCAACCGCTTTTGCAATTGCTTCCTTTTCGCCATACTGTTTTCGCTCTTCCTTCAACCTACTCATTAACATAATCGAGTAGTCCACACCTAGTGCCACTAAAAATACAAATGTATAAAGGGGGATTCGATAACTAAACGACGTATACCCGAAAAACACATCAAAAATCCACGTAGAGAATCCTAAAGCTGCTCCAAATGACAATAAAATAGATACCATCATCAACAACGATGCCCGAAGCGATCTCGTTTGGAAAGCAAGTATTAATCCGATCAATACCGTCATTAAACCCATTACGAGTAATGTATCTCTATTATTAATATCCCGGATATCTACCTGTTTCGCTGTCTCTCCACTTACTAAAACCTGTTGATCTTCCAATTCATCTCTAATTTTTTCTACTTCATTTAAAGCTTCTTTGCTATACGGATTTGCTTTTAATATGATCGAAAACTGTGTGTATAGATCGCTATCTAAAGCCGAAGGACGCACCTGACTTACAAGTGGTCTGTCTTCTAACTTCTCTTGAATATCCGCAATCACTTTCTTATCTTTTGACTTTACTAAAATCGTTGTTGGTGCTATTTCCCCTTCTGAAAATGCTTCCCCTAGCTTTGTAAAACCTTCTCTTGAAGATAGATCTTCTGGGAAAGATGCCAGTAAATCGTATGAATAGACGATTGTGGTAGCATGCCATGTACCAATACCTAACAGTAAAAGAATTGGTAATGCCACCTTCCATGGTTTTTTCGTACTCACATTTCCAGCATTCGTCCAAAGTTTTGTAGTTTTTTCTTTCTTTTTAGGTGTTTTAACTACCGCAAACAAGGCTGGCAATAAAGTAATTCCTGCCACTAGCATGATGATTACTGCTATTGCAAAAACCGGAGCAAAATTACGATACGGTTCATATAGCGCAAACGCAAGTGTTGCTACTCCCGCTAAAATGGTACCACCGCTAAACAATATCGTCTCTCGTGTTCGCGCAAGCACCACTTTCATATCTTGCTCTTCTTTATAACGAGCGTAAAGAAGTAGTGAATAATCGGTAATCACTGCAAACAATAAAATCATCATAATGGAAAGTGCTTGGTTTTCAATCGTTATGGATGTGAATTTACCCGTAAGACCAATCACTCTATCCACCACACCATATACAATTCCCGCTCCAATAAGTGGAATGATTGCAAGAATGAATGAGCGATAAATAACGATTAGTAAGACAAAAATAATCCCTACGGTTGCTAAAAGTAATACTACATCCGCTTGTGAAAATAGCTCAATTGTGTCGCTTGCTATACCAGCCGGTCCCGTATAATAAATAGTAAAACCTGATGGGATAATACTAGTTACATTCTTTTTAATATCTTCAACTTTTTCATGAATCTCTTTGCTTTCTAGCTGACCTTCTAAAATTAGTGGCACAAAGAATGTCTTTTTATCTTCAGATACAAAAGAATCTCTTTGTTCCATAGGAATTTTAGAGAACTTCGGTACACTTGCATAGTTTTGTTCCATTAATTCTAATACGCTTTGAATTTCTTCATCTGTGGTGCCTTTTTTATCTTCAAAAACAATGATTAAAGGAATTCCTTCATTGTTAGAAAAATTTTCTTTCATAGCTTTATCTGCTTCAATGGATAAAGCACTCTCTGGAAGACCAGCATTTTTGGATGTACTTGCAACTTCTTTACTAGATGGTGCAAGAAAAGAAAGCAATCCTACTATAACTAACCAACTCGCTAAAATTATAAGCCAAGTACGCTTGTTTTTCATTTTGCTACCCCCTTTTAAATTTCCTTACAGGGGGAACTATACATTTCGAAAGTGAACAGAAGATGAACGGGTGATTACATCTTCTTTAATTGGACGCACACCTTTGTTCCATGGGGTTCTATACTTTCAAACGAAAGCATGCCATTATGCGACTGAATGACTTCTTTTACAATCGCAAGACCTAGCCCACTTCCTTCAATTTGAGTTGATCTAGCTGCATCCTCTCGGTAAAATCTTTCCGTCCACTGCCCATAGTTGGTTTTTTTGTTTCCGATACCAGTGTCTTGTATAATGACTTGCACATACTCCGTAGTTTCGGTCATTTCTATTTGTATTTCTCCCGGCGAGTGATTGTATTTAATTGCATTAGAAATGAGATTTTCCCAGACATATTCTAACATCTCTTTATCTCCCAATAACTCTACCTTCTTTAATTGCAATTGGATGGAAATTTCCTTTTCATCTAATAGCCATCTAAATTTCAACACAACTTTTTTCAACTGGTCGTCGAGTTGAAAAAACTTTTTTTTCGTTCGAGTATTTGCTTGATCCAAAGAAGTAAGTAATAATAATTGCTTCATTACACTCGACAAACGCTTTGCTTCTTTTAGGATTATTTCTGCGTAATTTGAATTTAAATCTCCACTCTTCAGCAAAGCAGCGTACCCTTGTATATTTAACAACGGTGTTTGAAAGTCATGTGATACTCTAGCGATAAACTCCTTTTTATAGCGGTCACTAGCTTCCAATTGCTTCACCATATTCCGGAAACTATCCGCCAATTGACCAATTTCGTCTCGTTGATTGACTAGTATTGGCACTTGGAAGTCTTCGTTTGCAATTTTATTCGTCGCAATCGTTAGTTTTGTCAACGGATCAATCATTCTCTTAGCAACGATTAACATAGCAATAACACTGATTAATATCATTGCTCCTGCAAGACCCCCTAAGAGGAGATGAATTTCATTAAATAGAAATTTAATATTAGGTCTTTGAAAAAGTGCATAACGTTTATCGTCATAGGTGAACGGTACTCCTACTGTATTTGTTAATTCATTTGAAAAGTATCCAGTTATAAACGTCTCTTTTGGAAACTCTCGCATTCCATGATATACCTCACCATTTAAAACCTTTTCCACAATAGAATCACTAATTTCATGAATTCTAAAATCACCACCATAAAAGCTCTCTTCGTCCTCTTCACTTACAATATATATCTGGTATCCCGTGTCGCCAATTGACTTTAAAAGTGGTGTTATGCTATCTAGATTAGACGATTCGATAAGCTCTCCTATTGAATTAGCAACTTCTACATTTTTCTCATCATTTTTCTCTTTTAAATTTTGATGATAAAACGTATTTACAATCATAAATCCAATTGTTCCACTGGCAAACATAATAAGAAGTGTCATCCAGACAAATTTACTATATAAGGTTTTCATACGTTCATTCCTTCTAATTTATATCCAATTCCTCGAACCGTTTTAATCTGTACATCTGTTTGTGTTTTAGCTAAGCGTTCACGTATCCGTTTTATATGTACACTTAATGTTTGTTCTTCCCCTTCAAAATCAATTCCCCAAACTGCCTCGATCAATTGATCACGTGTAAATACTTGGTTTAGTTTCGATGCAAGCTTTGAAAGCAATTCGAATTCCTTTAAAGGTAGGACTAATAGCTCTTCCCCTATTTGCACCTCAAAGCTCCTTCTATTGATCAACATATTTCCTACTTGTATATTTGCATCACTTGTTTTATCGTATCTTCTTAATATTGCACGGATACGAAATAACAACTCTTTCGGTTCAAATGGTTTTACTAAATAGTCATCCGATCCCGCTAAGTAGCCCTTTTCTTTATCTTCTAGACGGCCTTTTGCTGTTAGTAATAGAACTGGGAAGTCATACTGCTCTCGAATAATCTTCGTTAATGTTAAACCATCCATCTCTGGCATCATCACGTCAATTATTGCAAGATCAGGAACTTCTTTTTTGATTAAAGCTAATCCTTCTTTCCCATTCCCTGCTTTTACTACACGGTACCCCGTGTTTGATAAAAAAATAGAAATTAAATCTAACGTATGTACATCATCGTCTATCGCTAGTATTACTACCACTATGACCCTCCTATATAAATGTATTTACTTCATATTGTGTCTGTTCAATTGTAAAACAGCAAGTAATTAATAGTGGGGATATGAAGTTACTAATATGCCCTATAGTAAGGAAAAACCGGGCAAAAAGTGCCCGGGCCTTTAAAATCAGTACCTATTTCTAGCGTTTTCAAAGTGCCTTGAACAGACTTGTTGCTATACACTATTACCAGCATTTCTTTTTTCGGTAATTTTATAACGTTTGTCCCGCATTAGCGGGCAGTAGATAACTGCCCGTAAAAGCCCGAATGGTTCAACTAACAATTAGTGGGGGATGAAGCCCCACTAATTGAAGTTTCACTTTATCTGTTCGTCTACCTCCTACAACTATTAGAAACAGGTTATTACATTTTGGGATAACTAAAGAAAAGCTACTTTCTTATTTATTAAGTAAGCTCTCGAAGATGCAATTTCGTTCGCTATTTGGCTTCCTTATTGGAAAAACACTTACTACTTCTCTTTATTTCCACTAGAATATCAGAAATCTACTTTCTCGCTATTTCTGAAAGTATCACAAACCCAGTTTGCACAAGACATTTTTATATACATAAAAAAAGTCGTTACCGATATAATTCGGTAACGACTTTTTCTTTGGTGCCCAGCGACGTCCTACTCTCACAGGGGGAGACCCCCAACTACCATCGGCGCTGAAGAGCTTAACTTCCGTGTTCGGTATGGGAACGGGTGTGACCTCTTCGCCATCATCACTAGACTTGAATACTTTTGAAAGACAAGTCTTATTATACCAACTCTGTAGAATATTACAAGAGTTTTTTTAATAAAAACTTTATTCTTTCAAAACTGGATAAACGACATTGTTACGTTAAACAAATTTGGTTAAGTCCTCGATCGATTAGTATTCGTCAGCTGCACGTGTCGCCACGCTTCCACCCCGAACCTATCTACCTCATCGTCTTTGAGGGATCTTACTTACTTGCGTAATGGGAAATCTCATCTTGAGGGGGGCTTCGTGCTTAGATGCTTTCAGCACTTATCCCGTCCACACATAGCTACCCAGCGATGCTCTTGGCAGAACAACTGGTACACCAGCGGTGTGTCCATCCCGGTCCTCTCGTACTAAGGACAGCTCCTCTCAAATTTCCTACGCCCACGACGGATAGGGACCGAACTGTCTCACGACGTTCTGAACCCAGCTCGCGTACCGCTTTAATGGGCGAACAGCCCAACCCTTGGGACCGACTACAGCCCCAGGATGCGATGAGCCGACATCGAGGTGCCAAACCTCCCCGTCGATGTGGACTCTTGGGGGAGATAAGCCTGTTATCCCCGGGGTAGCTTTTATCCGTTGAGCGATGGCCCTTCCATGCGGAACCACCGGATCACTAAGCCCGTCTTTCGACCCTGCTCGACTTGTAGGTCTCGCAGTCAAGCTCCCTTCTGCCTTTACACTCTTCGAATGATTTCCAACCATTCTGAGGGAACCTTTGGGCGCCTCCGTTACACTTTAGGAGGCGACCGCCCCAGTCAAACTACCCGCCTGACACTGTCTCCTACCCGGGTTACGGGTATGGGTTAGAATTTCAATACAACCAGGGCAGTATCCCACCGACGCCTCCTCCGAAGCTGGCGCTCCGGGCTCTAAGGCTCCTGCCTATCCTGTACAAGTTGCACCAAAATTCAATATCAAGCTATAGTAAAGCTCCACGGGGTCTTTCCGTCCTGTCGCGGGTAACCTGCATCTTCACAGGTACTATAATTTCACCGAGTCTCTCGTTGAGACAGTGCCCAGATCGTTACGCCTTTCGTGCGGGTCGGAACTTACCCGACAAGGAATTTCGCTACCTTAGGACCGTTATAGTTACGGCCGCCGTTTACTGGGGCTTCAATTCGCACCTTCGCTTGCGCTAAGCACTCCTCTTAACCTTCCAGCACCGGGCAGGCGTCAGCCCCTATACTTCACCTTACGGTTTTGCAGAGACCTGTGTTTTTGCTAAACAGTCGCCTGGGCCTATTCACTGCGGCTCTTCTAGGCTATGCACCCAAAAGAGCACCCCTTCTCCCGAAGTTACGGGGTCATTTTGCCGAGTTCCTTAACGAGAGTTCTCTCGCTCACCTTAGGATTCTCTCCTCGACTACCTGTGTCGGTTTGCGGTACGGGCACCTATCACCTCGCTAGAGGCTTTTCTTGGCAGTGTGAAATCAGGAACTCCGGACATACGTCCTCGCCATCACAGCTCAATGTTATAGAATGCGGATTTGCCTACATTCACACCTTACTGCTTGGACATGCATAACCAACAGCATGCTTACCCTATCCTTCTGCGTCCCCCCATTACTCAAACGGTGGTTTGGTGGTACAGGAATATCAACCTGTTATCCATCGCCTACGCCTATCGGCCTCGGCTTAGGTCCCGACTAACCCTGAGCGGACGAGCCTTCCTCAGGAAACCTTAGTCATACGGTGGACGGGATTCTCACCCGTCTTTCGCTACTCATACCGGCATTCTCACTTCTAAGCGCTCCACCAGTCCTTCCGGTCTGACTTCAACGCCCTTAGAACGCTCTCCTACCACTGATACCAAAGGTATCAATCCACAGCTTCGGTGATTTGTTTAGCCCCGATACATTTTCGGCGCAGCGTCACTCGACCAGTGAGCTATTACGCACTCTTTAAATGATGGCTGCTTCTAAGCCAACATCCTGGTTGTCTAAGCAACGCCACATCCTTTTCCACTTAACAAATACTTTGGGACCTTAGCTGGTGGTCTGGGCTGTTTCCCTCTTGACTACGGATCTTATCACTCGCAGTCTGACTCCCAAACATAAATCATTGGCATTCGGAGTTTGTCTGAATTCGGTAACCCGGGATGGGCCCCTAGTCCAAACAGTGCTCTACCTCCAAGATTCTAACGTTTGAGGCTAGCCCTAAAGCTATTTCGGAGAGAACCAGCTATCTCCAGGTTCGATTGGAATTTCTCCGCTACCCACACCTCATCCCCGCACTTTTCAACGTGCGTGGGTTCGGACCTCCAGTAAGTGTTACCTTACCTTCATCCTGGACATGGGTAGATCACCTGGTTTCGGGTCTACGACCACATACTCATTCGCCCTATTCAGACTCGCTTTCGCTGCGGCTCCGTCTTCTCAACTTAACCTTGCATGTAATCGTAACTCGCCGGTTCATTCTACAAAAGGCACGCTATCACCCATTAACGGGCTCTAACTACTTGTAGGCACACGGTTTCAGGATCTATTTCACTCCCCTTCCGGGGTGCTTTTCACCTTTCCCTCACGGTACTGGTTCACTATCGGTCACTAGGTAGTATTTAGCCTTGGGAGATGGTCCTCCCGGATTCCGACGGAATTTCACGTGTTCCGCCGTACTCAGGATACACTCAAGAGAGAATGAATTTTGGACTACGGGGCTTTTACCCTATCCTGCGGACCTTTCCAGATCGCTTCGTCTAACTCATTCCTTTGTAACTCTATGTAGAGTGTCCTACAACCCCAAGAGGCAAGCCTCTTGGTTTGGGCTATTCCCGTTTCGCTCGCCGCTACTCAGGGAATCGATTTTTCTTTCTCTTCCTCCAGGTACTTAGATGTTTCAGTTCCCTGGGTGTGTCTCAGATGCGCTATGTATTCACGCAAATGTACTGCTCCATTACGAACAGTGGGTTTCCCCATTCGGAAATCTCCGGATCAAAGCTCACTTACAGCTCCCCGAAGCATATCGGTGTTAGTGCCGTCCTTCGTCGACTCCTAGTGCCAAGGCATTCACCGTGCGCCCTTATTAACTTAACCTAAAAGTTAAAAAGTCTTACACGTCATGATTACGTAAATAATCACAACAGAATTTCTTGTTGTTTATTGTTTCAATGTCGTTTTATCCAGTTTTCAAAGAACAAAGGTTTTGTTCCTTTGCGACGAATAATCGCAGGAGCAAGTAATATAATTTGGTGGAGCCTAGCGGGATCGAACCGCTGACCTCCTGCGTGCAAGGCAGGCGCTCTCCCAGCTGAGCTAAGGCCCCGAAACAAAAAAAGGGTATGGTGGGCCTAAATGGACTCGAACCATCGACCTCACGCTTATCAGGCGTGCGCTCTAACCAGCTGAGCTATAGGCCCTCTTTGAATTTCCATATATTAATATGAACATTCAAAACTGAACTGCAAAACGTTAAGATACAGATAAAGATCTGTATTCCGATATTATCCTTAGAAAGGAGGTGATCCAGCCGCACCTTCCGATACGGCTACCTTGTTACGACTTCACCCCAATCATCTGTCCCACCTTCGGCGGCTGGCTCCCGTAAGGGTTACCCCACCGACTTCGGGTGTTACAAACTCTCGTGGTGTGACGGGCGGTGTGTACAAGGCCCGGGAACGTATTCACCGTGGCATGCTGATCCACGATTACTAGCGATTCCGGCTTCATGTAGGCGAGTTGCAGCCTACAATCCGAACTGAGAACGGTTTTATGGGATTTGCTCACCCTCGCGGGGTTGCGACCCTCTGTACCGTCCATTGTAGCACGTGTGTAGCCCAGGTCATAAGGGGCATGATGATTTGACGTCATCCCCACCTTCCTCCGGTTTATCACCGGCAGTCACCTTAGAGTGCCCAACCGAATGCTGGCAACTAAGATCAAGGGTTGCGCTCGTTGCGGGACTTAACCCAACATCTCACGACACGAGCTGACGACAACCATGCACCACCTGTCACCGCTGTCCCCGAAGGGAAAACTCTATCTCTAGAGCGGTCAGCGGGATGTCAAGACCTGGTAAGGTTCTTCGCGTTGCTTCGAATTAAACCACATGCTCCACCGCTTGTGCGGGCCCCCGTCAATTCCTTTGAGTTTCAGTCTTGCGACCGTACTCCCCAGGCGGAGTGCTTAATGCGTTAGCTGCAGCACTAAGGGGCGGAAACCCCCTAACACTTAGCACTCATCGTTTACGGCGTGGACTACCAGGGTATCTAATCCTGTTTGCTCCCCACGCTTTCGCGCCTCAGCGTCAGTTACAGACCAGAAAGCCGCCTTCGCCACTGGTGTTCCTCCAAATCTCTACGCATTTCACCGCTACACTTGGAATTCCGCTTTCCTCTTCTGTACTCAAGTCCCCCAGTTTCCAATGACCTTCCACGGTTGAGCCGTGGGATTTCACATCAGACTTAAAGGACCGCCTGCGCGCGCTTTACGCCCAATAATTCCGGACAACGCTTGCCACCTACGTATTACCGCGGCTGCTGGCACGTAGTTAGCCGTGGCTTTCTAATGAGGTACCGTCAAGGTACGAGCAGTTACTCTCGTACTTGTTCTTCCCTCACAACAGAGTTTTACGATCCGAAAACCTTCTTCACTCACGCGGCATTGCTCCATCAGACTTTCGTCCATTGTGGAAGATTCCCTACTGCTGCCTCCCGTAGGAGTCTGGGCCGTGTCTCAGTCCCAGTGTGGCCGATCACCCTCTCAGGTCGGCTACGCATCGTCGCCTTGGTGAGCCGTTACCTCACCAACTAGCTAATGCGCCGCGGGCCCATCCTGTAGTGACAGCCGAAACCGTCTTTTAACATCTCCCCATGAGAGGAAATGGATTATTCGGTATTAGCCCCGGTTTCCCGGAGTTATCCCAATCTACAGGGCAGGTTGCCCACGTGTTACTCACCCGTCCGCCGCTAAATCAGAAGAAGCAAGCTTCTTCGTCATTCGCTCGACTTGCATGTATTAGGCATGCCGCCAGCGTTCGTCCTGAGCCAGGATCAAACTCTCCATAATAGAGAACTTAAAAAGCTCATTTTGTTTTGCTGGCATCATCATTAAATGATGTCAAAAATTGTTTTGCTATCGAACTAACAAGTTAGTTGATAAGCTGTATTTCTTAACGTTTTGCATGTTCAGTTTTCAATGTTCATGGTGGAGCCTAGCGGGATCGAACCGCTGACCTCCTGCGTGCAAGGCAGGCGCTCTCCCAGCTGAGCTAAGGCCCCGAAAATAATAACTGGTCGGGAAGACAGGATTCGAACCTGCGACCCCTTGGTCCCAAACCAAGTGCTCTACCAAGCTGAGCTACTTCCCGTTATATGGTGCGCTCGGCAGGACTCGAACCTGCAACCTCTTGATTCGTAGTCAAGTGCTCTATCCAATTGAGCTACGAGCGCAATATTTCATAAAAGTGGTGCCGAGGACCGGAATCGAACCGGTACGGTAGTCACCTACCGCAGGATTTTAAGTCCTGTGCGTCTGCCAGTTCCGCCACCCCGGCACTTTAGTGAATCTTTGGAGCGGAAGACGAGGTTCGAACTCGCGACCCCCACCTTGGCAAGGTGGTGTTCTACCACTGAACTACTTCCGCTCGGTTATTAAATTTAATGGTGCGGGTGAAGGGAGTCGAACCCCCACGCCTTGCGGCGCTAGATCCTAAGTCTAGTGCGTCTGCCAGTTCCGCCACACCCGCATATATATTATTCACTATGAAAAAGTGATGAGCCATGTAGGATTCGAACCTACGACCCTCTGATTAAAAGTCAGATGCTCTACCAACTGAGCTAATGGCTCGGAAAATGGTGCCGGAGAAAGGACTTGAACCCTCAACCTACTGATTACAAGTCAGTTGCTCTACCAGTTGAGCTACTCCGGCAGGAGTAAATATATGGTGGAGGATGACGGGCTCGAACCGCCGACCCTCTGCTTGTAAGGCAGATGCTCTCCCAGCTGAGCTAATCCTCCATGGGAAATATAATTTTATTGCAAGCCCAGCGATGTCCTACTCTCACAGGGGGAGACCCCCAACTACCATCGGCGCTGAAGAGCTTAACTTCCGTGTTCGGTATGGGAACGGGTGTGACCTCTTCGCCATCATCACTAGACTTGAATAACTTATTGAAAGACAAGTCTTATTATACCAACTCTGTAGAATATTACAAGAGTTATTTTAAAAAAATTATTCTTTCAAAACTGGATAAACGACATTGTTACGTTAAACAAATTTGGTTAAGTCCTCGATCGATTAGTATTCGTCAGCTGCACGTGTCGCCACGCTTCCACCCCGAACCTATCTACCTCATCGTCTTTGAGGGATCTTACTTACTTGCGTAATGGGAAATCTCATCTTGAGGGGGGCTTCGTGCTTAGATGCTTTCAGCACTTATCCCGTCCACACATAGCTACCCAGCGATGCTCTTGGCAGAACAACTGGTACACCAGCGGTGTGTCCATCCCGGTCCTCTCGTACTAAGGACAGCTCCTCTCAAATTTCCTACGCCCACGACGGATAGGGACCGAACTGTCTCACGACGTTCTGAACCCAGCTCGCGTACCGCTTTAATGGGCGAACAGCCCAACCCTTGGGACCGACTACAGCCCCAGGATGCGATGAGCCGACATCGAGGTGCCAAACCTCCCCGTCGATGTGGACTCTTGGGGGAGATAAGCCTGTTATCCCCGGGGTAGCTTTTATCCGTTGAGCGATGGCCCTTCCATGCGGAACCACCGGATCACTAAGCCCGTCTTTCGACCCTGCTCGACTTGTAGGTCTCGCAGTCAAGCTCCCTTCTGCCTTTACACTCTTCGAATGATTTCCAACCATTCTGAGGGAACCTTTGGGCGCCTCCGTTACACTTTAGGAGGCGACCGCCCCAGTCAAACTACCCGCCTGACACTGTCTCCTACCCGGGTTACGGGTATGGGTTAGAATTTCAATACAACCAGGGCAGTATCCCACCGACGCCTCCTCCGAAGCTGGCGCTCCGGGCTCTAAGGCTCCTGCCTATCCTGTACAAGTTGCACCAAAATTCAATATCAAGCTATAGTAAAGCTCCACGGGGTCTTTCCGTCCTGTCGCGGGTAACCTGCATCTTCACAGGTACTATAATTTCACCGAGTCTCTCGTTGAGACAGTGCCCAGATCGTTACGCCTTTCGTGCGGGTCGGAACTTACCCGACAAGGAATTTCGCTACCTTAGGACCGTTATAGTTACGGCCGCCGTTTACTGGGGCTTCAATTCGCACCTTCGCTTGCGCTAAGCACTCCTCTTAACCTTCCAGCACCGGGCAGGCGTCAGCCCCTATACTTCACCTTACGGTTTTGCAGAGACCTGTGTTTTTGCTAAACAGTCGCCTGGGCCTATTCACTGCGGCTCTTCTAGGCTATGCACCCAAAAGAGCACCCCTTCTCCCGAAGTTACGGGGTCATTTTGCCGAGTTCCTTAACGAGAGTTCTCTCGCTCACCTTAGGATTCTCTCCTCGACTACCTGTGTCGGTTTGCGGTACGGGCACCTATCACCTCGCTAGAGGCTTTTCTTGGCAGTGTGAAATCAGGAACTCCGGACATACGTCCTCGCCATCACAGCTCAATGTTAGAGAATGCGGATTTGCCTACATTCACACCTTACTGCTTGGACATGCATAACCAACAGCATGCTTACCCTATCCTTCTGCGTCCCCCCATTACTCAAACGGTGGTTTGGTGGTACAGGAATATCAACCTGTTATCCATCGCCTACGCCTATCGGCCTCGGCTTAGGTCCCGACTAACCCTGAGCGGACGAGCCTTCCTCAGGAAACCTTAGTCATACGGTGGACGGGATTCTCACCCGTCTTTCGCTACTCATACCGGCATTCTCACTTCTAAGCGCTCCACCAGTCCTTCCGGTCTGACTTCAACGCCCTTAGAACGCTCTCCTACCACTGATACCAAAGGTATCAATCCACAGCTTCGGTGATTTGTTTAGCCCCGATACATTTTCGGCGCAGCGTCACTCGACCAGTGAGCTATTACGCACTCTTTAAATGATGGCTGCTTCTAAGCCAACATCCTGGTTGTCTAAGCAACGCCACATCCTTTTCCACTTAACAAATACTTTGGGACCTTAGCTGGTGGTCTGGGCTGTTTCCCTCTTGACTACGGATCTTATCACTCGCAGTCTGACTCCCAAACATAAATCATTGGCATTCGGAGTTTGTCTGAATTCGGTAACCCGGGATGGGCCCCTAGTCCAAACAGTGCTCTACCTCCAAGATTCTAACGTTTGAGGCTAGCCCTAAAGCTATTTCGGAGAGAACCAGCTATCTCCAGGTTCGATTGGAATTTCTCCGCTACCCACACCTCATCCCCGCACTTTTCAACGTGCGTGGGTTCGGACCTCCAGTAAGTGTTACCTTACCTTCATCCTGGACATGGGTAGATCACCTGGTTTCGGGTCTACGACCACATACTCATTCGCCCTATTCAGACTCGCTTTCGCTGCGGCTCCGTCTTCTCAACTTAACCTTGCATGTAATCGTAACTCGCCGGTTCATTCTACAAAAGGCACGCTATCACCCATTAACGGGCTCTAACTACTTGTAGGCACACGGTTTCAGGATCTATTTCACTCCCCTTCCGGGGTGCTTTTCACCTTTCCCTCACGGTACTGGTTCACTATCGGTCACTAGGTAGTATTTAGCCTTGGGAGATGGTCCTCCCGGATTCCGACGGAATTTCACGTGTTCCGCCGTACTCAGGATACACTCAAGAGAGAATGAATTTTGGACTACGGGGCTTTTACCCTATCCTGCGGACCTTTCCAGATCGCTTCGTCTAACTCATTCCTTTGTAACTCTATGTAGAGTGTCCTACAACCCCAAGAGGCAAGCCTCTTGGTTTGGGCTATTCCCGTTTCGCTCGCCGCTACTCAGGGAATCGATTTTTCTTTCTCTTCCTCCAGGTACTTAGATGTTTCAGTTCCCTGGGTGTGTCTCAGATGCGCTATGTATTCACGCAAATGTACTGCTCCATTACGAACAGTGGGTTTCCCCATTCGGAAATCTCCGGATCAAAGCTCACTTACAGCTCCCCGAAGCATATCGGTGTTAGTGCCGTCCTTCGTCGACTCCTAGTGCCAAGGCATTCACCGTGCGCCCTTATTAACTTAACCTAAAAGTTAAAAAGTCTTACACGTCGTGATTACGTAAATAATCACAACAGAATTTCTTGTTGTTTATTGTTTCAATGTCGTTTTATCCAGTTTTCAAAGAACAAGTATCGAATCTTCATATAAAAATGAACATTCAAAACTGAACTGCAAAACGTTAAGATACAGATAAAGATCTGTATTCCGATATTATCCTTAGAAAGGAGGTGATCCAGCCGCACCTTCCGATACGGCTACCTTGTTACGACTTCACCCCAATCATCTGTCCCACCTTCGGCGGCTGGCTCCCGTAAGGGTTACCCCACCGACTTCGGGTGTTACAAACTCTCGTGGTGTGACGGGCGGTGTGTACAAGGCCCGGGAACGTATTCACCGTGGCATGCTGATCCACGATTACTAGCGATTCCGGCTTCATGTAGGCGAGTTGCAGCCTACAATCCGAACTGAGAACGGTTTTATGGGATTTGCTCACCCTCGCGGGGTTGCGACCCTCTGTACCGTCCATTGTAGCACGTGTGTAGCCCAGGTCATAAGGGGCATGATGATTTGACGTCATCCCCACCTTCCTCCGGTTTATCACCGGCAGTCACCTTAGAGTGCCCAACTGAATGCTGGCAACTAAGATCAAGGGTTGCGCTCGTTGCGGGACTTAACCCAACATCTCACGACACGAGCTGACGACAACCATGCACCACCTGTCACCGCTGTCCCCGAAGGGAAAACTCTATCTCTAGAGCGGTCAGCGGGATGTCAAGACCTGGTAAGGTTCTTCGCGTTGCTTCGAATTAAACCACATGCTCCACCGCTTGTGCGGGCCCCCGTCAATTCCTTTGAGTTTCAGTCTTGCGACCGTACTCCCCAGGCGGAGTGCTTAATGCGTTAGCTGCAGCACTAAGGGGCGGAAACCCCCTAACACTTAGCACTCATCGTTTACGGCGTGGACTACCAGGGTATCTAATCCTGTTTGCTCCCCACGCTTTCGCGCCTCAGCGTCAGTTACAGACCAGAAAGCCGCCTTCGCCACTGGTGTTCCTCCAAATCTCTACGCATTTCACCGCTACACTTGGAATTCCGCTTTCCTCTTCTGTACTCAAGTCCCCCAGTTTCCAATGACCTTCCACGGTTGAGCCGTGGGATTTCACATCAGACTTAAAGGACCGCCTGCGCGCGCTTTACGCCCAATAATTCCGGACAACGCTTGCCACCTACGTATTACCGCGGCTGCTGGCACGTAGTTAGCCGTGGCTTTCTAATGAGGTACCGTCAAGGTACGAGCAGTTACTCTCGTACTTGTTCTTCCCTCACAACAGAGTTTTACGATCCGAAAACCTTCTTCACTCACGCGGCATTGCTCCATCAGACTTTCGTCCATTGTGGAAGATTCCCTACTGCTGCCTCCCGTAGGAGTCTGGGCCGTGTCTCAGTCCCAGTGTGGCCGATCACCCTCTCAGGTCGGCTACGCATCGTCGCCTTGGTGAGCCGTTACCTCACCAACTAGCTAATGCGCCGCGGGCCCATCCTGTAGTGACAGCCGAAACCGTCTTTTAACATCTCCCCATGAGAGGAAATGGATTATTCGGTATTAGCCCCGGTTTCCCGGAGTTATCCCAATCTACAGGGCAGGTTGCCCACGTGTTACTCACCCGTCCGCCGCTAAATCAGAAGAAGCAAGCTTCTTCGTCATTCGCTCGACTTGCATGTATTAGGCATGCCGCCAGCGTTCGTCCTGAGCCAGGATCAAACTCTCCATAATAGAGAACTTAAAAAGCTCATTTGTTTTGCTGGCATCATCATTAAATGATGTCAAAATTGTTTTGCTATCAAACTAACTAAGTTAGCTGATTAGCTATATTTCTTAACGTTTTGCATGTTCAGTTTTCAATGTTCAGTTTGTGATGTCGTTTTAGCGACTTTAATATCATATCAAATCCTGATATCGTTGTCAACAACTTTTTTTATTTGTTTTTCGTGTAAGTCACTAATGAAAATGACAACTTGATAACTATACCACCTGTAAATCGTTATGGCAAGTGGTTTTCTCAACTTTTCTTTAAAAACTTTTAAAGATCATTACTTACACAATATATAGTGAAAATATAAAAAGCGAGCCACCACCAATAGTGGTCACTCGCAATCTGCATTCATCTATCTTAATCTTTATGACGCATTGTTGGGAACAATAGTACATCGCGGATAGATGCTGAATTAGTTAATAACATTACTAATCGGTCTATTCCGATTCCAAGACCGCCTGTTGGAGGCATTCCATATTCTAACGCCTCTAAGAAATCTTCATCCATTTCATGAGCTTCATCATTACCGGCTTCCTTTTCTACCATTTGCGCTTCGAAGCGCTGACGTTGATCAATAGGGTCATTTAACTCCGTAAATGCATTTGCATGTTCACGACGAACAATAAACAATTCAAAACGATCAGTAAAGCGACCGTCTTCAGGATTTTTCTTAGCAAGTGGAGATACCTCTACTGGATGTCCAAAGATGAATGTTGGTTGCACTAATGTTTCTTCTACTTTTTGTTCAAAGAATTCATTTAATACATGCCCTACTTCCATAGAAGGTTTAACTTCTACTCCATGCTCCTTAGCTAATGCATGCGCCTCTTCCTTCGTTAGTTCTGCCCAGAAGTCAACACCAGTAGTTTCTTTCACTGCATCAGCCATATGCCAACGTCTCCAACCCGGGGCAAGATTAATCTGATCTTCACCGTATGTCACTGTAGTTGTTCCTAAAACATCTTGTGCTACATGAGCAACTAAGTTCTCCGTTAAGTTCATAATATCATTGTAGTCAGCATAAGCTTCATACAATTCAATCATTGTAAACTCTGGGTTATGACGGGTAGATACACCTTCGTTACGGAATACGCGACCAATTTCATAGACTTTTTCTAATCCACCTACAATAAGTCGTTTTAAATGTAATTCAATTGCAATACGCATATATAATTCCATATCTAACGCATTATGATGAGTAATGAAAGGACGTGCCGCTGCTCCACCTGCTATTGTATGTAACATTGGTGTTTCCACCTCTAAGTAACCTTCGTTATCTAAGTAACGACGCATAGCACGAATAATACGACTTCTCGTTATAAATGTATTTTTACTTTCTTCACTAGTCATTAGATCTAAATAACGTTGACGGTAACGTTGCTCTACATCTTTTAAGCCATGGAATTTCTCTGGCATCGGGCGTAGAGATTTTGTTAGAAAAGTAAACTCCGTTGCTTTTACAGATAGCTCTCCAACTTGTGTACGGAATACATTTCCACGTACACCCACTATATCTCCTAAGTCAGCTGTATTAAATAATTCATATGCATCATCACCAATTGCATCTTTACGTACATAAATTTGAATTTGGCCGCCAAGATCTTGAATATGAGCAAATCCAGCTTTCCCTTTTCCGCGTTTAGTCATGATACGACCAGCAATGACCACTTCATGAAGTGTTTCTTCTAATTGTTCTTTTGTAAATTGATCATACTCAGCAACTACTTCGTTACTTAAATGCGAACGCTCAAATTTACTACCAAAAGGATCTAATCCTTTTTCTTGTATTGCAGTCATCTTTTGTCTTCTCACCAAAAGTTGATCGTTTAATTCTTCCATATTAGACATGTTCGTCACTCCTCCACTAACTATTATCCGTAATTACTTTTTCACGTTGCATTTATTGTACACAATTTCTGCATTCTATTCATCTTTTTCTAATAGAAGAAAACTTTTTCTATTATTCTGATTATGCTTTAAAACGGAAAAAGCTGCCACCTATAGTGACAGCCCTTTGTTTTACCGATTAAATCACGCTAGACTTTACAGCCTCGTATTCTTTAGAAGATTCTTCTGCAAAGTTACGTAAATAGTCTCTTAACTCTTGTGCAGACTCTGTTTGGTTAATCTTGTTTCTTGCTGTTCCATTGCCTCGAATACCTTTTAAGTACCAAGATGCATGTTTGCGCATTTCTCTAACCGCAATATTTTCACCTTTTAGGGCCATTAAGCGTTCAAAATGTAGTAAGCATATGTCCATTTTTTCTTGTACAGTTGGTTCTGGTTTTAACAGACCAGATTCCAAGTACTCTACTGTACGATAAATCATCCACGGATCACCAAGTGCAGCGCGACCAATCATAACTGCATCTACACCTGTTTCATCTAGCATACGTTTTGCGTCTTGTGGTGTATTTACGTCACCATTTCCGATAACAGGAATATTCACTGCCTCTTTCACTTGACGTATTAAATCCCAGTTTGCATGTCCTTCATACATTTGAACGCGTGTACGACCATGCACAGCTACCGCTGATCCACCAGCACGTTCAATTGCTTGAGCGTTTTCCACCATATAAAGATGCTCTTCGTCCCAACCAGTACGCATTTTTACACTAACTGGTTTTTTTACATTATCCACTACTGCCGCTACCATTTCATAGATCTTGTTAGGATCCAGAAGCATTCTAGCTCCTGCCTCACATTTAATGATTTTGTTTACAGGACAGCCCATATTAATATCGATGATATCAGCTGATGTATGTTGGTCAACATATTTAGCTGCTTCGACAAGTGTTTCTTTCTCTCCACCGAAAATTTGAAGTGACAGTGGATTTTCACGCTCGTCAATATAAAGCATACTCAATGTTTTTTCGTTTTTCTGTACAATCCCTTTATCCGAGATCATCTCCGCATATACTAAGCCTGCTCCGAATTCTTTTACTGTCAATCGGAATGCAGAGTTACAAATACCAGCCATTGGTGCCAATACTACTCGATTATCCATTATGTGATTACCTATTTTAAATGGTTTTGTTGATGCATTTGTCATCGTTATTCACCTACCTCTTTTTCTCCTTTTAATTCTTCTACTTGTATATGAAGTATAGAGGCAATTTTTTCTAATTGCTCCTCACTCGGAACTCGCTTACCTTGTTCTATTTGACCAAGTATAGACACAGACATTTCCATTTCTTTTGCAAGTTCAACTTGCTTCACCATTTTTAACCTGCGAAATGCACGAATGCGTCGACCCCATCGAATCTTTTCCATAAATGGACGCCTTCTTTCTGAACATGCGCAACATCTGCTATTAACTGCTTAGACTGTGGATCTACTAAATTTACTTGTAATTCCACAAGTGGTATAAGCACGAAGCCTCTTTCCATCATCCGAGGATGTGGAATTATAAGGTCCTGCGTTTTCATATTCTCTTCATTATACAACAAAATGTCAAGGTCTACGGTCCGAGGTCCCCAATGAATCTCTCTTGTTCGTCCTAATTGGGCTTCTATTTCATTGCACTTTTTTAATATTTCATGCGGAGTCAATGAAGTTTTGATTTCCACTACCATATTCAAAAATGCCGCTTGATCCTCATATCCGACTGGATCTGTTTCATAAACCGAAGATACATTGACCACATTCATCCGTTCGACCTGCTGCAACAAACGTACCGCCTGCTGAAGATACCCAAAACGATTCCCTATATTAGATCCGAGCGATATAAAAACCGTGTTCATCATAATGTTCCTCTAGTAATATCGACAGCTACAGAAGCATAGTGCCCGACAATCGGTGGGTTCGGTTTTACTAATTGGATACGGCAGCCGCTAACCTTCGCTGGATATGTCTCCAAAATAGATGAAGCAACTTTTTCAGCGACTGCTTCTATTAATAAATACGGTTTACCTTCTACAATTTCCTTGCATAATTCAAAAACCTCTGCATAATTTACGGTTTCCTCTAAATTATCAGTTTCACCGGCTTTTTTTAAATCGCATGCTAAAGTGATGGTCACTCGAAATATTTGACCCAGCTTCGTTTCCTCTGGTAATGCTCCATGAAATCCATAAAATTCTAAGTCATTCAAATGTATATAATCCATTTAGGTTAGGCCTCACTTTCTATATACCTCACTTTTCCAATCAACACATCCATCATTTTGGTCATACGCGTCATTTCTTTTACATCATGTACGCGTACCATATGACATCCAAGCTGAACACCATAGCAAACCGTTGCTCCAGTTCCTTCCATCCGTTCATCAACAGGAAGATTCAGTACGTTGCCGATTAATCGTTTACGAGATGTTGCCAATAATACGGGATAGCCCATCTCCACTAAATCATTCAAATGCTGCATCATCCAAATATTTTGAGTGGTTGATTTGGCAAAGCCAATACCTGGATCGAGCCATACATGTTCATCCGGAACTCCAGCCGCTTTCGCTATTTGAATACTTTCTTCTATATCTTGTTTTGCATCTAACCAAAAGTCTGTATATTCTTCGTTATCTCTGTTGTGCATCAATATTATAGGAACTCCATGCTTTGCAGCAACCTTCGCTATTTCAGGGTCTCTCTTCGCTCCCCAAATATCGTTTATCACATGTGCACCTGCAAGTACGGCAGCCTTAGCAACTGCTGATTTATATGTATCTATTGAAATTACTGCATTTACCTCTGCTCTTATCGCTCTAATGACAGGTACAACACGTGCGATTTCCTCTTCATCCGAAATAAGCGTATAACCGGGTCTAGTAGACTCACCGCCCACATCTATAATTTTTGCTCCATCCGCTACTATTTGCTTTGCTCTTGCAACCGCTGCTTCTATTTCATTAAACTTACCGCCGTCCGAAAAAGAGTCAGGCGTAACATTCAATATACCCATCACTATTGTTTCCTTGTGGAAGTCTAATGTAACTCCACCCGCTTCAAATCTACCGCTATTATTATGCAAATTCATCATTCGATCCTTTCTTGCTGTATGCATCTTATATAAGCATCATGCAATTTCTTGTAAACTGGTCCACTATTACCTAAAAACAAGAGGGATTCTAATTGTTTAATTGGGATAATTTCTTGAACGGCATTTGTAATAAATACCTCATCCGCCTTTTCTAATACTTCTTTCTTAAATAAACCCTCTTCTATTTCAAATAAAGAAGATTTCATTACCCACTCACGGGTCGTACCTGCTAAAATTCCTGTTTCCAAGGACGGGGTATACAACTTCCCATTCATCGACCAAAAGATATTGGAAGTTATCCCTTCTGCTATAAATCCTTCCGCTGTTAGGAAAAAACCTTCACAAGAAGCTAGTGATTCTACTTCGAATCTAGCATGTACATTATTGGCATAGTGATGAGATTTATGACGTATGCCACTTTCTGGAGTATTTCTTACAGTATCTAGCCAAATAGCATATTTCTCTGTGCCTCTAGGTGCTATATGTAATGCCTTGCGATATAAAATAACAGTCGGCTTCTTATAGCGTGCCGGTTGTAGACCAATATCATGGATGCCAGCTGAAACATTCAAACGAAAATAGCCATCCTCCCTATTATTCGCTTCTGTAAGTGCTTCTATCGCAAATAATAGCTCATTTTCCTCATAAGGCATCACTATTCGGAAATCTGCAAGTGCCCGACACAAACGATTCCAGTGGGCATCCCATAAAAAAACCTTTCCGCTATATGTTCGAAACGTTTCAAAAAAGCCAAGTCCATATAAAAAGCCATGGTCATATGCCGATACCATTAACTCGTCTGCCCGGTAGAGCCTTCCATTCTTCCAAGCATCCATTTATCTACTCTCCCCGGCAATAAAACTATATGTTTCAACAAAATTACGGATGATCCTTTTACCTTCCTCCGTCATTATTGACTCAGGGTGGTATTGAACACCCTCTAAAGCATACTTCTTATGGCGAAGTCCCATAATTTCTCCTTCTTCCGTCCAAGCAGTTATTTCCAAACAATCCGGTAACGATTCTCTTTCCACAAGTAAGGAGTGATATCTTGTTGCAAGAAAAGGATTTGGCATATCGGCATTTACACCTCTACTATCATGGAAAACAGGAGAGACCTTCCCATGCATCAATCTATCAGCGCGAATAATCCTTCCGCCAAATGCTTGGCCAATAGCCTGATGACCTAAACAAACACCCAAAATGGGGATTTTTCCTGCGAAAAATGTGATTACCTCCAAACTAATACCAGCGTCGTTTGGTGTACGTGGACCAGGCGACACAACAATGACTTGAGGATTCATTTCTTGAATAGCAGCTATTGTTAGTTCGTCATTGCGAACTACCTTCACTTCGATTCCCAATTCTCCAATATATTGAACGAGATTGTACGTAAAAGAATCGTAGTTATCAATCATTAAAATCATTTGTACCCTCCTTCTGCCATAGCCTTCGCCTGCCATACTGCTTTTGCTTTGTTTAATGATTCCACGTATTCGGCACTCGGTACTGAGTCAATTACGATGCCAGCCCCCGCTTGAATATGAGCTATCCCATTTTGAATAAATGCAGTACGGATCACAATATTAAATTCTAAATCTCCCGAAAATCCTAACCAACCAATTGATCCTGTATATAAACCTCTACGAACCGGCTCTAGCTCTTCAATTATTTCCATTGTCCGAATCTTAGGTGCTCCGGTAATCGTACCTCCCGGAAACATCGCCCGGATGATTTCTGCATTAGTTGTACCAGATCGAAGCGTCCCTTTTACATTAGAAACAATATGCATCACATGGGAGTATCTTTCAATAACCATAAACTCATCCACTTCAACCGTTCCATAGGACGAAACACGACCAATGTCGTTTCGCTCCAAGTCGACCAACATGACATGCTCCGCCCGCTCTTTTTCGTTTTCTATCAGTTCATTTGCCAGTATTATATCTTCCGCATCGCTTTTACCACGTGGTCTTGTCCCAGCTATTGGTCTCGTAGATAATTCCGTTTCCTTTTTCTTCACTAATAATTCGGGGGATCCAGAGACAACCGAAAATTCAGGTGCTTGTATAAAGGCCATATAAGGAGAAGGATTGAATGCGCGCAACGCCTCATACATCACTATTGGACTTACTTTCAATTGCTTTGATTGTCTAACAGATAGATTAACTTGGAAGACGTCACCCTGCGCTATATATTGTTGAATTTTCAGTACGGCAGACTCAAATTCACCTGAGCTTACCGATACATGCAATTCAGCGGGATCTTCCACTACTTCCATTGCAGATCCAGGATGGAACATTCTTAAATCCACTCCCTTTTTAGCGGCATCTATGTATTCTAGCTCTAGCTTCACTAAATCTACATCACATGTAGATAGTTTCATTAACGTGACTAGTTCTGTTTTTACATCTAAAACTGCCCAACAATCGTATATATGGAAATAGATATCTGGTATATGTAAATCATCCTCAGCCAAATTCGGTAAAACTTCTATTTTCCTTGCATAATCATAGCCAATAAAACCAATGGCGCCACCTTGAAAGTCTGGTAAGTCCTGCCGAGCAGGTAGTTTATATTCAGCGACGAGCATTTCCAGGTTCTCTAGCGCTTCTCCTGCACGAAATTCTTGCTCTCCGCTTCTCCAATGAATATGCAATCCATTTTCTACTGATTTAGCCACAGCTATCGGATTCCACGCTGCAACAGATAAATGACCTCCTCTGCCGCTCTCTAAAAATATATGGTACATTTCATTTTCGGTTAAGGTTTTATATGCATAGAAAAAAGCTTCCTTCGACATATGAAAAGTATGTGTTTCGAGTTTGATATTCACTTTCTCAAATCCCCCTAAAAACGATTTGACTTCATCTTAACTTGAAACTACTACTTCTCGCTACTAAGAAAAGTAAAGGACATACTTTTCAAAAAGATTTTAAGAAAAACCAGGTAAAAAAAGTTTCGATCCATTAAAACCAAAACTTAGATATGCTGTTGATTTCCGCTCCGGTCGAACGCTTTCCGGGGGCACGGCTCGAGCCTGTAGTCTCTCGCTCGTGCTGTTCCCCCAGGAGTCGTCGCCCTGCGCTCCAATCAACAATAACCACTTAGTATAAGGAATGATAAATGGCCTTTCTCTATTATCATCGTATAAATTAAATTCTGCTTCCTTCATCTATTATTAGATAGCATTTATAATTCAGATAAGATCACAAGTAACTTAAGATAATCACTAAAAGTTTGCCCCATCCTTTTATCTTAGCGATAACCTATACTTAATTTTATATTTGAGTAGTATTCACTTATTGATTGCAGTGAAAGGTGGCGACTTCATCGCGATGAGTGAGACAGATGAGATATCAAAGCGGCGCGTCAGCGACGGTGATAACTCATCGCTCACCCCGCGGTGGCCAACAGGATGTGGGTTATACTATCGTTGCCGCAGGACGTGGCGCCCTTAGATTGCCTTCCCTTTGAGATGTGGCGCCCTTAGCATTTGTTCCCCCACCTGTAACGGAAATAAATAGTATTTTTATTCTATAAAGTTTATTGATCCCATTGCCTACGCAGTAGTTTATATACTTTCCTACAGAGAAAAAAGAGGAAGCATTAGCCGCTTCCTCTCTTCGAGTTTTCTATTCTTTTAGATTAATCCTCGAATTGATATAAAGGAGTACTTAAGTAGCGTTCACCATTATCTGGAATAATCGCTAATACTTTTTTACCTTTTCCGAGTTCTTTAGCAAGTTGAAGAGCCGCATAAATTGCTGCTCCTGCAGAAACTCCACCAAGAATACCTTCTGATTTCGCTACTTCACGAGAGGTTGCATATGCGTCATCATTTGATACTTGAATAATTGAGTCGTATAGTTCGGTGTCTAGAACTTCCGGTATAAATCCTGCACCAATACCTTGAATTTTATGAGGACCTGGTTTACCGCCAGATAAAACGTTTGAATCTGTTGGTTCTACTGCCGCAATATGAATATCTGGGAATTTTTCTTTTAACACTCCACCTGCTCCAGTGATTGTTCCACCGGTACCAATGCCTGAAACAAATCCATCCAATCGATCAAATGCTTCTACGATTTCAGGACCTGTTGTTAAACGATGAATTTCTGGATTAGCTTCATTGTTGAATTGTTGTGGCATAAACCATCCATTTTCGTTTGCAAGCTCTTCCGCTTTTGCAATAGCACCTTTCATCCCATCAGCTCCAGGAGTTAATACAAGATCAGCTCCATATGCACGAAGTAAATTTCTGCGCTCAAGGCTCATAGTGTCTGGCATAACTAATACAGCATTATATCCTTTTGCTGCTGCGATCATCGCAAGACCTATACCTGTATTACCACTTGTAGGTTCAATAATCGTTCCATTTTCCGTTAATTTACCTTCTTTTTCAGCAGCTTGGATCATGGCAAGTGCGATACGATCTTTTACACTACTACCCGGGTTAAAGTATTCAAGTTTTACATACACTTCTGCATCCTCAGGGTTGCTTACACGGTTTAATTTTACGATTGGTGTTTTTCCGATTAAATCCAATACAGATTGCGCTAACTTCGTCATTTTCCCACTCCCAATTCCTACTTGTCTAATAGGTTTTATTTTTTTAATCATACCAATGAATCAGAAGAATTGTCAATAAAATTACATTCAAATATTTCAAATGTTTGGTCAAGTCATATCGTCGTTAGATAATTGGTTAAAACATAAAATGAAACCCTTCCATTGTTGAAGTAAACGGAAGGGTATTGGATAAGCTGGTTATTCTTTTTTGAAAACCACCATAGTTCTATTAATCATTCACTATAAACCCAGTCTGCATCAAATTCTTTCCAAAAAGCTTCCTGGGTAACAGATTGGGGCAACTGGTCTATGGCAAGCTCTCGATGGATATGGTTTTTTACATCAGCATATGTAAAGGATTGACCTTCAAATACACTTTTCACCATCGACACTGCAAAACTACCATCACCTAAAGCTATAGGTTTACTCCATTTACCTTTATCGATACTCTGTACTGCACTAACTAAGGCTTTATCCACTGATTCATTTCCTTCTGATACATATCCGATATCTCCACCGAGACTAGCTGAGCTTGCATCAGCAGAACGTTCTCTTGCTAGCCCTTCAAAGGACGAACCATTTTCAAGTTCTTTCACAACTACGTTTGCCTCAGCTTCTGTACTAACATAAATGACACTTGTTCGATAAGACGTGGAAGTATTGTATAGATTTTTGTTATTGTCATAGAATTCTTTGATTGCAGCATCTTCAATGACAATATCTTTCGCTAATACTTTTTCTAAGATTAAACGGGAGCGAATATCCTTACGTACAACCTCTTCGTCATAGGATTGCATGGAAGTACCATCTTGTGTAGAACGGATTAAAGCGAGCTCTAAGTCTATTTCTGCATCCGTTACTTTAATGTTATATTCATTAGCTGCCGCTTCCATAACCTCTGCATTCACCATATCTAGTAGTACTTCTTTTCCATAAATAGACTCCATAGAAGCCATCCATTGTTCTTTCGTGATGACTTTGCCTGCTATGGATGCTACTTCTTCTGTATCATTGGTTTTACTTGTATCATTCGGTATTAACCATGCGATGAACCATAGCAAGTTACCTATGAGAAGAATACTCAGTACTACTAGGACCGGTTTAGTTTTTAAACGTTTTTTTGTTTGAGCGTTATCATGATCACGCGTTGATTTCATCGATAAATGACTCCAATTCATCTACTGAATAATTGTATTTCTCCATACAGAAATGACAGTGTGCTTCTGCTCCTCCATCTTCTTCGATCATTTCACGAATTTCCTTTTCACCAAGTGTAATAATAGCATTTCCAAATCTTTCTTTGGAGCAATTACATTCAAATGAAACAGGAGCAGAATCTAAGATTTGTACATTTTCTTTACCCAAAACTTCAAATAGTATTTCTTCTGGAGTTAAGCCTCTTTCGATTAGTTTAGAAACAGGTTCCATATTAGATAAATGTTCTTCAATCACTGTAATCGTTTCATCATCTGTTCCAGGCATTAGTTGGATGATAAATCCTCCAGCAGCCAAGATAGAGTTGTCTGGATTTACAAGCACTCCAAGTCCAACAGAAGAAGGAACTTGTTCAGAAACAGTAAAATAGTAGGTGAAGTCTTCGCCTAATTCACCTGAAATAATTGGCACTTGTCCAGTAAAAAAGTCTCTCATGCCCAAGTCTTTTACAATCGTAAGCGTACCTTCTGTTCCTACTGCGCGACGTACATCTAATTTTCCGTGCTCATTTAGTTCGAAGTGGGTTTGAGGATTAGTCACATAACCTCGCACTTCCCCTTTGGCATTACTGTCAATAATCATTGGACCAATAGGACCATTACCTTCTACTTTTACCGTTATCTTATCTTCCCCTTTTAGCATAGCACCCATCATAAGTGCAGCCGTCATCGATCTTCCAAGTGCAGCGGATGCAGTCGGCCAAGTCCCATGACGTCTTTGCCCTTCCCCTACTGTGTCAGTTGTACGAGCAGCAAAGGCACGCACACTTCCTTCAAAAGCTAAAGCTCTTATTAAATAATCACTCATTTATTTATTACCTCTTTCATCTTTATTTCGTTGATATATTAAATATAAACCCTTCAACGTTAAGAATGGATCAATAACATCCATTATAGTTGTTTCATCCCCGATTAAGGAAGCCATACCACCTGTAGCTATTACTTTTGGGTTTTGCTTCGATACTTTTTTCATACGATTCACGATACCCTCAACTTGCCCTACATAACCGTACACTATTCCTGCTTGCATTGCGGAAACCGTATTTTTTCCAATGACATTCTCAGGTCTTGTTAACTCTATACGTGGAAGCTTACTTGCCCTGTTAAAAAGGGCTTCTGTTGAGATACCAATACCCGGAGCAATAGCCCCACCCATATATTCTGCTCGTTCATTGATAAAACAATAAGTCGTAGCTGTTCCGAAATCCACAATGATTAATGGACTTCCATATTCATGAATAGCAGCTACTGCATTTACTATACGATCCGCCCCAACCTCACGTGGATTCTCATACTTAATATTTAGTCCCGTTTTTACTCCAGGACCCACGACAAGTGGTTTGATGCCAAAGTATTTTTTGCACATCGCTTCCAATGAAAACATAATAGGTGGAACTACGGATGAAATAATAATACCCTCTATTTGATCAAAGGAAATGTTAGCATGAGAAAATAGCGACTTCACCTGCATTCCATATTCATCTTCTGTTTTTAACCGATCCGTCTCCATCCGCCAATGATGGATTAGCTTATCTTTTTCGTAAACTCCTAACACAATATTAGTATTTCCTGTATCTAAGACAAGTATCATCTAGCTTTTCCTCACTTTTTTGTTGAGTTTCCCACACATCATACCATATATAGAGACGAAGAAAAAAGCTGATTGCCTCGAGTGTAAAGGAGGCAATCAGCTTTTATTCTTTTCTATTAATCTCTACGTTCTTCTTGAACTGGGCTTTCTGTTTCTTTCAGCGAGCCCTCTTCTTTTGGCAAGTCACTAATAGATGGATCTGCGGGAGCACCTACTGCATCCGATACTTCTTCTTTTTTAAGCTCTATAGCAGCTTTTTGATCTAACTCCTCATAAGAGCGATCAGGAAGTGTACCATGCTCTTCTAAATGCTTAATCTGAGCAGCATCTAATGTTTCTACCTCTAGTAACGTTTTGGCGATTAATGTTAATAAATCACGTTTTTCCGTTAATATTTGTTTCGTACGAGCATATTGATCTTTAATCATTATTTGCATTTCTTGGTCAATTTCATATGCAATTGCATCCGAATAATTTTGTTCTGAGTTAAAATCACGACCTAAGAAGACATTGCCTCCTTGTGCTTGACCGAATTGCATTGGTCCAAGCTTGTCACTCATCCCATATTCTGTAACCATTTTTCTAGCAATGCCCGTCGCACGTTGGAAGTCATTATGAGCTCCGGTAGAAACTTCACCGAAAATGATATCTTCCGCTACTCGACCGCCAAGTAGTCCAGAAATCTTATCTAGTAACTCAGGTTTTGTCATGAAATAACGATCTTCTTTAGGAAGCATTACTGCATAGCCACCCGCTTGACCACGAGGAACGATTGTCACCTTATGTACGATTTCTGCATCGTCTAAAGTTAACCCAACAACCACATGTCCCGCTTCATGGAACGCAACAATATTTCGTTCTTTTTCAGAAATAACTTTTCCTGCTTTAGCTGGACCTGCAATAACTCGGTCTGTAGCTTCATCGATATCTCGCATATCGACTTTTTTCTTATCACGTCTAGCTGCTACTAAAGCTGCTTCGTTTAATAAGTTCTCTAAGTCTGCTCCAGAGAATCCTGGTGTGCGTTGAGCAATTGCTTTTAAGTCCACCGATTCATCAAGCGGCTTATTACGAGCATGTACTTGAAGTACTGCTTCACGACCTTTAACGTCCGGACGACCTACAGTAATTTGACGGTCAAAACGACCTGGACGAAGAAGTGCCGGGTCCAATACGTCTGGTCTATTTGTTGCAGCGATGATAATAATACCTTCGTTTGCCCCAAAACCATCCATTTCAACAAGCAATTGGTTTAGTGTTTGCTCACGTTCATCGTGACCCCCACCAAGTCCAGCTCCACGTTGACGACCTACTGCATCAATTTCATCTATAAAGATAATACATGGTGCATTTTTCTTCGCATTCTCAAATAAATCACGTACACGAGAGGCCCCTACTCCGACGAACATTTCAACGAAGTCCGATCCACTTATAGAGAAGAACGGCACGCCAGATTCACCCGCAACTGCACGAGCTAGTAATGTTTTACCAGTACCCGGAGGTCCTACCAATAGAATCCCTTTAGGTATACGAGCTCCAATTTCTACGAACTTACGTGGATCCTTTAAGAAATCTACTACTTCTACTAGTTCAGCTTTTTCTTCATCTGCACCAGCAACATCATTAAATCTAACTTTTTTCTTATCATTATCGTATAACTTCGCTTTACTCTTACCGAAGTTCATCACACGGTTACCACCGCCTTGTGATTGGCTCAATAAGAAGAAGAATAAAATGATAATAATTAAGAACGGCAATAATCCTGTGAAGAATTGAACCCAACCACTTGTTTTAGGGGTTTCCTTATATTCAATGTCTACTGAATTGGATGCTGCCAATGTATAAATTTTTGTTTGTAAATCTTCGCTATTATAAGGAAGAATCGCTAAATATTTTTCTCCTTTTTCATAGCCTTTCATTTCACCCTCAGCGTAATACACACCCGATTCAGGTTGTAACGTAACACTTGTTATTTCTCCTTTTTCTAAAGAAGTCATAAAATCGTTAAATTTAATATTTTTAGTCGTTGTATTGCTCGTATTAAACGTAGCAAAAATCCCAACGATTACAAAAAATATTAATAAGTATAATATGGCGTAGCGCAATGCTCGATTCATTCCCAGCCTCCTCACAAGGTAAACAGAAAAACTAATGATTATCTTATCATACGGTTTTTTGAACGTACAATGAAAAGCCTTCTAACTAGATTAAAAACTAAAAACTATAAACTTCTTTCTTCAATACACCAACATACGGTAAGTTACGATATTTTTCAGCATAATCCAACCCGTATCCAACTACAAATGCATCTGGTACTTCAAAGCCTACAAAATCTGCTTTTAAGTCTACCTTTCTTCCAGTTGGTTTGTCTAATAATGTAACAATTTTAATTGATTTTGCTTTACGATATTTGAAAAGATCTACTAAGTAACTTAATGTCATCCCACTATCAATTATGTCTTCAATTATTAAAATATCCCGACCTTCAACACTTGTGTTTAAATCCTTTACGATTTTAACCTCTCCAGAAGAAACCGTTGCATTTCCGTAGCTTGATACATCCATATAATCCATTTCAATGTATGTATCTACACGTTTCATCAAATCGGACATGAAAGGCATTGCACCTTTTAAAATCCCAATAGCAAGTGGGTATTGATCTTTGTACTCTTCTGTTAACAAAGCTCCCAATTCACGTGTTTTTTGATTGATTTGTTCCTCAGATAACAAGACTTCTAAAATATCCTTTTCTAACATGGTTAATCCTCCTATGGCTTAATAACTCTTTACATATAATACAAAATTTTGCGTATTTCTTTTCTTTTCAAATTGCTTCCCGTAACGAAGACCTATTACAGCCATTATATCATTTTTAGATGATATAAGTATTGGCCAAACCACTCGTTTTTCAGTCGAAATTTTTTCATCAATAAATAATCGTGAAACTTTTTTTGGAGTAGACATTCCTTTTAAATGTATTCGGTCTCCTTCCATCTTTGATCGTATAGAAAGAGGTAATGAATCGTTTTCCAGTTGGATAAACCACTTTTCATCGAAAGGAACCTGCTCATTTAAGTTTCTAGTCAGGTATATAGAATAACCAGCACCAACTGTCCTCCAACAATCTTCGTCAATTATTTGACTTCGAATTGGTAGAGTTTGTAGCGGAGTAGGGGAAAACTGAACTTGACTGTAATGACGTATGAGGAAAAAATCATTTGGCAAATGAATCACTGTATTACCATCCTGCTCATTACAAGCAGTTAAAATAGATTCAATTAAGCGATTATTTAATAGCGTATTGGAGCTATCATACAGATACTTTAATAGTATTAGAATCACTCTTCTTTGTAAAGCAACTGCAATTTCACTAAATTGTTTTGTATCCATAAAAAAGTGCGATTCGCTCTTTACTGTTACAAGCTGGTCAAATTTTTCTCTAGCAAGTGTCTGTAAAAAAGTATCATCTTGTTGTTGTTTTTCAACGAACGTCCGGATATTATCTGCCACATGGACATTTTCTTGGCGTAGAAGAGGCACCACGGTATGACGCAAACGATTTCTTGTATATGTATGTTTATCGTTACTTGGATCATGTCTAAAGGATTGCTCTTGAAACTGAACAAAATCGAATATTTCTTCCTTCGTTACACTTAAGAATGGACGAATGATGCTACCACTGGAAAATGGTCTTGTTATTGGTATTCCCGTGAGAGAGGATGCTAAAGACCCTCTTACTAATGACATAATTATTGTTTCTATCTGGTCATCTGCGTGATGTCCGAATACCAGCTTATCAAAATGTTCCTGTTTCATAACAGTATCAAAGTAAGCGTACCGTTCTTCACGGCATATCACCGAAACATTTCCACCCTCCGCTTCCACTCTAGAAGGGACTTCTAGTGTAGTTCCATAAAAAGGCACATCTAACCTTTTTGCCAGTTGTTCTACGAAGAGCATATCTTCAGCTGATTCTTCTCCGCGAAGCTGGTGGTCCGTGTGAACAATTCCTAGATGTACATTATATACTTTCTTAAGTTCATAAAATGTAAGTACCACAGCAACAGAATCTGCTCCCCCAGAACAAGCTAGAAGAAGACGATCCCCACTTTGAATCAGCTGATGCTTATCTATATATTTTTTTACTTTTATAATGAAAGGATGCATTTTTCCACCTCAATTATTAATCATTCTGCTAGTAAATTGTCCACCAGTCTAGGTGGACATTTACTTTGTCGGTACTTTATCCCTTGCAAACTTCTTCTTGTCCAGCTGCAGCGCCTTGCCCCTCGAGTCGTTTCAGAATGGCGGATAAAGGCAAAGGACGCCTTTACCGACATTCTTCCAACGATTTTCATGGCAGACATAGGCGCTTCCGCTTTTCTTTTATTGTACCATTTTTTCATGGTATTTGGCTGTTTGACGTGGTGTGAAGAGGGACCACTCTGGTACTACATGCTCTACTTGCATGAAAATAACGGTTCGATCGTCTCCCGGTAGTGAGTATGTTTCTTCTAACATTTTCACAAAGCGCTCCGCATTCATTGTTGGGTCCTGTAATATTTTTTGGTAATATTGTTCCTGTTTTTCGACAGTCGTGTTCCCTGAGAATACACCATCTGATAACATGACCAACACATCCCCGTCCTTCAGATCCATTTTTCTAGCCTCAATAGAGAAGGTCGGCAGGAATCCAAATGGGACGTGTTTGCTTTCTATTTTTCTCATTTCATTTCCACGTATGAGATATGTCGACATACTTCCGGCCTTCCAAGACCATAACTCTCCTTTTTGTAAATCTATCAGTGCCAAGTCTACTGTTGCATAGCTATCATTATCATTTTGTAGGCTCATCATGTAATGGAGAGTATGCATCGTTGTTTCTGGATCCATTTTTTTATTTAAACATTCCCTCATGAATTGCATGACACGTCTACTTTCTCGATGTGCCTCTACGTCATTCCCCATTCCATCTGATAAAATAACAGCCATCAAACCTGGATGTAACGGGAACACTGCATGGGCATCACCTGAATAGATTGTATTTTTACTAGATGATGTATACACATCATGCGTAATTTGAAAGCGAACGGACGATTTACAGGTCAGTTGAATATGTTCATAAGGGTGATGTATTTCTTTCATTGATGTAATTTCAAACGGTTCATTCCAAAGGTCATATAAAAGTGGCACTATTAAACGTTCTCCTACCATTTTTGCTCTTGCTTCAATAGGTAAACAACAAACAATCTCCATTTGTCCAATCTCTATACTCAGTACATCTATTTGAAAGAAAGGAATATTTGTTTGCAGGAATTTTTGTTTGATCATTTCTTCATGAGATGAGTACATAGTTATATTGTTTTCTAAGTTGCTCATCAGCCCACTCATGTGATTGCCCATATCTTTTAATTTGAGCGCAAACATCTTTTTCCCATGCTGTAATTCATATGTGAGCTGTTGTTTAGCTTCTTTTTCCTTCAGCTCATGCATCACTTGAATTGGTTTTACACATTTATACTGAATTCTAGTCTCTGTTTGCATTCTGGACTTTTTAGGCTGTTCCTCCCACTCCTTTATCAACATTGGCATCCCGTTAGATTTCTCTCCCCAACACTTTTCGTATTGAAAACACGAACGACAAATAGGGAGCGGCTCTGTTTTCTCATCTTTTCTCAACGCTTTCGTATCAAATCTCTCTGATATAAAACGCGTAATAAAATCGACAAAATGCTGAAACTCTTGTAGCTGATGATTTACTTTTTCCGTCATCCACTTTTGTCTTCTTAACAGAACATTCGTTGTATCAGGATATAGCTGATCCTTCAATTGCTTAATCCACGAAGAAGGAACAATAAAAAATAATAAAGAGGCAACAACAAGCGATCCTATATAAACAGAGTCTAGAGGTAGTGTACGATCATATAAAATAAAGAAAAATGTTGCCCCTAGCATACTAAAGGCTTGCCATAGCCTTCCAAAAGGCTTATGCAGTCCCGCTAAGAAGCCTGTTACTGCGTAGACCGCAATCATTCCGCTAAAGCTAAGTTTAGAAATACTTAATATTGTACCGGAAAGAACTGCAACTACTGTGGCAAGTTGGACACCACCAATAGCGGCGGATACCGCAATTACTAGATGGGCTGCCATAAGCGGAATAGAAACATATCCAAATATATATGAAGACATTCCTGTTAACACAAGTGCTCCTATGAGTAAAGCTGCCCCCATTCTTTCTGTCGTCCACCTTTTATGCAATAAATCTGGAAATGGAAGAAATAACTGAAATAAAAATATTGTCATAAACAAACTTAATATGCCTTCATATGCAATGGCTAACCAAATAGAAACTGGAATCTCTCCACCATATGAAACAAATTGCCATACAATCTGTATACACACGACATCTATCAGTACAAATACAGGTAAAGGAATTTTATTAATAAATCGATTTTGATAGAACGGAAATATTAATGCCTGTATTGCATGAATAATGACTTGTCCAAACCCTAAAGTAAAGCTACCTAGTATAGCGCCTGCAACCGCCCAAGGTACAAAACGTTGAAATCTTAGATTAACTAGTGCCCAAAGAGGAAGAAAAAATGGAACCGTGGCCTCGAACAATACAACTTGTGCCAGAAAAAATGAGAGTAGTAGGAAAATTATGGAAAAGAAAAGTGTAATCCTTTTGGCTTTCAATCCCTCCATGAATCTTCTCAACGATATACCGCGTTTTTGTTCCTGTTCATAAACCGTCTTCAAAGCGAATACCTCCTATTCAACTATTGATGGAAGTATACCTAGTATCACTACAAAAAGTATGTCTGTTTCTGACATATACTTTAAATAACTTTTCGACGTCATCAGCTAATAATCTAAATAATTTAAACATTCAAAACAAACTTTCTTTTAATCTTTTTAAAATTCCTTTAAAGAATCATTGACACATCGGCAAAACGCTTGTAATATATAATTTGTTCGTTAAAAACGGCGGCCTAGCTCAGCTGGCTAGAGCGTACGGTTCATACCCGTGAGGTCGGGGGTTCGATCCCCTCGGCCGCCATATTTTACGGCCCCTTGGTCAAGCGGTTAAGACACCGCCCTTTCACGGCGGTAACACGGGTTCGAATCCCGTAGGGGTCATCTAAAAAAAAGCAGTTCCTTTTTTAGGAACTGCTTTTATATGTTTTGCAAACTAACATTTTGTCGAAGTCATGCAAGATGCAGTAAAGCATTTTGGAGATTCATCTATATAGAGGAGATTTGTTTCCTGTGATGTTCGTCATGCTCTAAAAAATCCATGAAATAGCTGCGAATAGAGGATTTACTCTCTCCAATATAAAAAGCTTTGTCCCATTCTATTTCGTCCGTTTGCTGAAGCTTTTCAATAATATGTTGACGCTGTTTTTTTGCATAAGAAAGGGTTGCTTTAAATGTTTGTTTATGAGCAAGGGCTGCGGCTTTTGCATTAAATGTTTCGAAGTCTGGAAACCTTTCAAGCTTTTCACCTTCTTTCATATTTGGCAAACGTTTTTCAAACGTAAATCGATCCCATTCCCCAAGATGCATTATTATTTCATTCGGTGACCACTTTCCTTCGGCATAAGGAGCAGTTGCTCTTGTTTCATCTAATGTATCTAGAGAATCCAACCAATTGATATATTCACCATGTGCATTTAGTAATTCTTCTTTCATCACGGGATAACCCCCATTTATTTGTATATTTTACCTGAAAATATTATGTGTAAACAAATAGTCGTATGATATATCAATAAACAAATACTCACTAATATTAAGTGGAATGGAAAATGTACGCATCATTTCTCCCGTAACAATATCGCTATACATATCCGAAAACTCACCACTTTGATCATTACGCATTTTTATAATGGTTTTTAAAAAGTATGGACGCCAACTCCAGTTTTTATGGACAGCATCTTCTTGGATATCCCATTTCTTGTTGACACGCATAATATTTGGAGATAGTTGGAACCCATCTTCATCACAAATATATATACGGAATGAACAATCATCTAACTCTTCCGCAAGTAATAATAATTGCGCTATATTGTTGCTAGCTGGATTTATACGTACAACTGCTTTTTCTAACATATTCTGCAGATTTTTCAATTCATTGTATTTTTGTTCAAGTAACCGCTTTTCTGTCGTAATAAATTGCTGACACTTTTCTTTGAAATGATCTTTTAACAGATCTCTTGAAATTGTATCTGTCTGAGCATCCGCTAAATACTTCCCCTGATAATATCTCCCACCATTTTTCCAAGCAAATTGAAGTTGATGCACACTATCGATTCCTTCAAATAACATATTTGCTCCTATTTTACGAGCCAGCGATCCTAAAGATGTAAATAAATCATTTTGTGCACTCCACGACTCATAGCTCAGTTTTTCAATATTTACTTTTAATATATTTGGTGACAGCATCTTTATATAATCTATATGACTTTCCGAGCCTACTTGATTAATAGCTATTTTCACACCGTATGTACGGTAGTATCTGAGTATATTACTAAGTTGACTAAAATCACCTTTATAATCATGTTCTGACAGGACTAGTACAACTCGCGAAAGTGAATCTTCTGGGACATATTCATTAATAATATCGAAGTAACTCTCTCCATAATCTAGTATGAGTAAATTTGCGTTGCATGGTAAGTATATATCATAGTCTTTTGCCTTTTCCGTTAACTCTGAGAGGGCTAAGTGAAGAATTTTATGTTCGACTTCTAATCGATACTCTACTGGAATATCCTCGTCATATGCAAAAGTGTTTAAGTTGATAAGTTTTTCTCCATTTACAAGCTTTCCTAAAACCTCATAAGCAACTACAATATGTTCGTCCGCACTAAAAATCGGCTGATAATATGCTTTTACATGTTCTATATTCGTTAGTACATCCATTGCATCCATCAAAAAACCCCCTAAAAGATCAAAACTCCAATAATACAGATATTATTACAAATAAATTATTATATCTTATCTTAAGAATATGCTCCGTTGCAGATTTTGTGTACAAAAAAAAGGTGTTAGCAAAGCCAAACACCTTTTTATCTATATGACATTTTTTCTACCTATAAAACAGACAGCAAATTATCCTCTTTTAGCGCCTCTGCCACCGCGCTTAGACTCTGTCGCGCGCTTTAACGTAGACAAACGATCTTCGCTATCCTTCAAGAATCTAGTCATTTTTTGCTCAAAATTCTCTTTCATTGGACGATCGCGATCATTTGGGCGATTATTGCCACCACGTGGACGTTGAGGACGTTCGGGTCTCTCTGGTCTTTCCGCTTGAGGCTTTGCTTTTCGAATAGATAATCCGATTTTGCCATCCGCTTCAACATTCATCACCTTAACTTCAACAACATCTCCAACCTTCAGATGCTCATTAATATCTTTTACATAATTGTCCGCCACTTCACTAATGTGAACAAGACCTGTTGAGCCTCCTGGTAGTTCGACGAATGCTCCGAAATTTGTGATTCCTGTTACTTTACCTTCTACCTTGCTGCCTACTTCAATTGACATAAAAAAAATGCTCCTCCTTAAAATTTAAGCGACTCTTTTTCGAATTTATATGGTTTTTACATACAAATCCCTACCTTCATTATAGCTAACAAAAAAAGAGTGTCAATAAGACTACTCTTTTGCTTTTGAATTTTTTAAGTTATTTTTTCTCTTTTCCAGGTAAAGTAAATATAATTTCACCCTCTTCGGAAAGGAAATATTGTTTTCTTAATAGTTTGCCAATGTACTCATCGTCGTTCAGCTTTGAAATTTGCACTTTAAGAATTTCTTGCTCTTCTTTCACTTGTTCCAACTCTTGAGCCACTTGCTCTTTTTGTAATTGTTTTTCTTCATACGCACTTTTACTACTCAGTAAGGTAGATATTAAGAATCCAACTAAAGCAACAGATAAAATTGTAAATAATACTAATCGCCTTGCTAAACGAACCTTTTTTGCTTTGTTTCGATTTTCTTGGCGTTCGATAGAGCGAACATAATCAGTATTAATCGATGCAATTTGTTTCCGTACAGGTATGTTTCTTTGCTTCTCTCCCATTTGCTCTCTCCTATCAAACTATTTCAATTTTTTTGTGTACTTTCTATTATAACGGAAGTTCGGCTTTTTCTGAAGGGCCAAATGCCACGTTTTTAGAAACAAAAAACGAAATGGTTTGAAGATAAATGAAATGAGTACCCATACAAGATGAATGATTTTATAGACCAATATCCAGATAAAGCGAATTATCCACCAAATTGGTTGGATGATCAAACGTAAAAATATTCTACCTAACAGGCGAAATACAGGCTGAAATAGTTGGTCGTATAAGAGAATACCTACTATTTGTGCAAGCGGATCATAAATTCTCCATACGCCATCTCGTACTTCAAAAAGTATATAAAAAGATCCTAGTCCAAGAGTGATCCAAACAAATATTTCAAAAACAATACGATATTTATAAACGTAGGAACGCCTAGGGAAACTTCCCGTCACAAAGCGCGTTCCTTCGATTATAGCTCCTACCAATACCCCACTAAAGACCATTAGTAACAGACTAAAGAATTGTAATGAGAGTGTCATCCGAATAATTTATGAAGTAATCCTCTAGCGCCGTCTAAACTTTGCTCTTCATCATATTGCATCGCCCGAACGATTCCTTCCAAAGTTAGTAATCCTTTATCAACATCCAGATGGACAATTTTTAAGTCTTCCCCTTTGATGTGAAGTATACCTTGAGAAGTTCTCACATAAAATTCTTGTTGATCGAATTTTTCTATAGATTTTACAGATGTCAGGTCCATGCGCTTACGATTTCTTAGCGAAATTAAGTGGTCCCCCGATGGAATTGTAATAGTTTGGTTTTCTGCTTGATATTGCATATATACTCTCTCCTCTCCTTGTCCTACTTTATTGTATGCGCATAAAAAAAAAGCATGACAACTACCATGCTTTTTTTCTGACTTTAAAAGAAACTATTTAAGTTCTATTTGGTATTCGTCTAGATTCCAGTGTACTTGAATTCGAATAATACTACTGATTTCCGTGTGGAGACAAAGGAATGATGGATGAAGAAGGTAAATACTGGTGGAAATAAAGAGAAATAGTAAGTGTTTTTCCAATAAAGAAGCGAAATAGCGAACGAAATTGCATCTTCGGGCCCGCACGATGCGGGTCAGGCAGTTGTTGCGACACGAGGTCGCGTACTTAGACTGTCATCTTTCATCTACTCTATGAATAAGAAAGTATCTTATCTCTAGTTATCCAAAAATGCCTTAACCTGTTTTTAAAAGTTGTAAAAGGGTGAAGGACAGATAAAGTGAAACTTCAATTAGTGGGGCTTCATTCCCCACTGATTTAAAAACTGAACTCAGGCAAATAACGCCGCGTCGTGCGGCAATGCCTGAGTGACCAACATCCTGTCGAACTGAACCATTCGGGCTTTTACGGGCAGTTCTCTACTGCCCATTAATGCGGGACACAAGCCATAAAATTATCGAAAAAAAGTACGCTAGTTGGTTGTGACGGACGTCACAACCAACTAGCGTACCTAAAGATTCAATCGGTAATTATATAGCAAAACGTCTGTCCAAAACCCTTTGGAAACCATAGATACAGGTTTTGACCTCAGAGGACCGGGTGTTTATGCCCGGTTTTTCTTATTAATCTTCGTCATCAATAAATTCTGGATCTACTTTTTCTAATCTCTCTTCTTTAGTAATCGTGAACATCAATGAAGCTTCTTCTTTTTTCGCAGAGTCTCTAACCGCATCAACCGTTGCAGTTACTACCTTTTGTCCAAATCTAATCGACAGTTCGTCACCAGCCTTTACATCTGAGCTTGCTTTTGCTACTTTCCCATTAATCGTTATTCTACCTTGGTCTGCTACTTCTTTCGCTAAAGTTCTACGCTTAATAAGTCTTGAAACCTTTAAATATTTATCTAATCTCATTTTGTCACTACCCCTCTAATTTTTTTGCATCTTTCCAATATTGGTCTAGTTCTTCTAAGGTGTAATGAGAAAAGTCCCCTTTTCCGTCCTTTACACTCTTTTCTATAAATTGAAACCTGCGTTTAAATTTCTTATTAGCCTCAATCATCGCCTGCTCCGGAGATAAATTATAAAAACGCGCTAAGTTTACAATAGTAAATAACACATCACCTAATTCATCTACTTGGGAGTCCTTCGTACCCTCTGCTAACTCTGTCTTCCACTCATCGAGCTCTTCTTCAAACTTTTCCCAAGCCCCAGATACGTCTGGCCAATCAAAACCGACCTTCGCAACTTTCTTTTGATAGTTAAAAGAAGTAAGAAGGGATGAATCTGCTCGCATTTCACCCTCCAATAAGGAATCCGAAGAGTTTCTATTTTCTTCCGACTTTATTTGTTGCCAATTACGCAGAACTTCCTCCGTGCTATCAGCTTTTACGCCACCAAATACATGAGGGTGTCTACGAATCATTTTCGCTGCAACAGAGTTCAATACATCTTCCATACTAAAGTATCCGTTATCTTCCCCTATTTGGGCATGTAAAAACACTTGTAATAGGACGTCCCCTAACTCTTCTACGATATGATCATCATCTTCCTCGTCAATTGCTTGCAGAAGCTCATAGACCTCTTCTACGGCGTATTTCTTTAAAGATGTATGCGTTTGTTCCCTATCCCAAGGACACCCGTTAGGGCCACGCAGTTCAGCTACAATTTGACGAAGTGTTTGCCACTCTTTTAAGCGATTTTCTTTTTTATGAATTGGCGGAACGTATAATGTTGTTAAATTATCTAATTTCATCACTCGATCCAATTCAAATAGTGGAACCTTCGTTAAACTTTCAGTGGAAGACCCCGCAGCTGTGACAATCGTTACCTCATAATCATCTGGATATTTGTCCATAAGAGTTAGCTTTACTTCGGATGCACTAAATGCATCATATACTTGTCCAATAAGAACATGGGCATTCATTTGAACTTCATCGCGCTTGAAGCTAGTTCCGTCTAGTAATTGAAACCCTTCAATTGGGTCAATTCGTAAAGCACTAAAAATGGGGTCTAGGAAACTTTGTCCACCTTCTATACGAATTTTAATCTTCCCGTGTTTTTCTGCTTCGATTAAAAGCTGAACAGTTTGTTCGGCAACTAATGGATGCCCAGGTACAGCATACATAATCGAATTTTCCTCTGCTAATTGCAGAAGCTGTCGTACAATCTCTTCATAGACACCTTCGAATTGATCATTTTTTTCATACACAGCATCGAAACTTGTGAAGGAAAGCCCTTCCGCTCTTAACTCTTCCAAAACTGGGTGCTGCTCTGTTCGAACATATAAATACTCAGCGGCTTTTAGCTTTTTATATATACCTAATGGAAGCTGATCTAAATCACTTGCTCCTAGACCGATTATCGTAATTTCATTCACCTTACTCACAACCTTACTTTTCTTTATTTAACCAAAGCTGAAAAGTGGCCATCCTTCTACCAAATGGCAACAGAAACCACTCTTTCTCTGCTATTACACGTCTTTTTGCTATACTTACTAAAAAAATCCCAGCTCCGAGCATGACTGCGGTCAGCGAAATCACGACCGATTGAAGTCTACTAGAGAGATTATAAAATAACAGAGTATCTCCTAGTATTACATATACAACTACACATATTATCATCAAAATGGTGGCTTTTGTAATTCCTTTATAGAAAACTGCAGGAGCAAATTGGATCTTCCAAGTCTTTTTAAAATAATAACACATTAACACATATATAAGCGCTAAACTAATATTCCCTGAGATAGCAGCTCCTAGTACTCCATACATAGGAACTAGCAGACTATTTAACAGCCACTTACTCAAAACTCCAAGCAATAAAAAAAACGTAGGAACCTTCACCATTCCACTTCCCTGTAACATAGCCATTAAAGTAAGGATTAAAGACATCCATACAATTTGAAAAGAAAAAACCATTAAAGTTGCGGATTCCTCTTTTGTTTGAAACAGCATTTCATTTACGTATGGAAGAACTATGATCAGCCCCATCGCTGCAGCAACCCCAAATGTAAAAGCCACGCGGTATGTTAGTTGCATGAAAGGGACTGCAGTTCTCCCAGAACCTTTACTCATCCGATGTGCTACTAGCGGAACGATAGCCAAGGAAAGTGTGGAGGCTATAACAATTCCTAATTGGACGAGCGGTTGCCCTCGATCATAAACTCCTTTTTTCTCCATTGCCTGCTGTCTATCCATGCCACTTTCTATAAGGGCTTGAAAAACTGTAAACGAATCGACCAGCTGAAACAGTAGGAATAATAAGGCACTTATACTAGCACTTAAACTAATGAGTGTTAAGTTCTTTATGATAGGCCACAAAGGTACATCTTGTTTGCCCTTCTTTTTCTTTGTTTTATTCATTGATTTCCAATAAATAAAGGAAAGTAGTATGACGCCAGCTAATTCACCTGCCACTGCACCATACATAGCCATACTTCCCGCCTTATACAGATCAAAGCTATTAGAGACGATAAGCCAAGTACCGAATAAAATAACAAAAACTCGGACTGCCTGCTCCACCACCTGCGCATAGGCAACTGGCTGCATGCGGCCATCTGATTGAAAGTCTCCCTTTAATACAGCAAGCATTGGCATCAGCAAAATTACGAAAGAACCAGCTTTTAATAACTGTGCAAGATTTGCATCGCCCATTGCCTCCGCTAAATATCCAGCCCCCAGAAACAATAAAATAAAAAATATTATAGAAATAAATCCAATATAATAAAAAGCAATCTGTTTTATCCTTGGAATGGCGTCGTTTCTTCCAAGTGCTTTATAATCCGATAATATTTTGGACAATGCCACCGCAAAACCAAACGAAGTCCAAGTAGTGATAATGCCAATGAACGGATACACCTGTTGATAAATATAAAACCCTTCATCCCCTACTAAGTTTTGAAAAGGCACCCGATAAACGGCACTAAGTAGCTTAACGATAATAGCAGCAATCGTCAGCATAGCTGCACCCTTCATATAATTTTTCATATTCCATTCATTACCCATAACCAATCCTACTCCCATAATACGATAGGAATATTATAACCTAGAAAAGCGGAAGCGCCTACGATAGCCCCGACTAGCGCTGGAAGGATTTCACGTAAAGGCGTTACTTTGCCTTTACTGAAATCTTGAAGCGACTCGAGGGGCTAGGCGCTGGAGTCTGGACAACCTAAGAAATGCGGAAGGTGCCCGTTTAGTTGTGAAAAGCGCTGGAAGAATTTCGGGGAAGGCGTCCTTTGCCTTTCTCGAAATTCTGAAGCGACTCGAACAACTGGCGCCTAGAGTCTGGACACTACCCAGAAAAGCGCAAGCGCCTATAAAGGAATACAGTCTAAGATCGCAACATCGTGTCGCAACGACTGCATGACCCACGTCCTGTGGGCCTCCGAAAAGCGTGGAGGAATGGCGGAAAAGGCGTACTTTGCCTTTATCCGACTTTCTGAAACGCCTCGAGGTGCAAGGCGCTGAAGTCTGGACACCACTAGAAATGCGAAAGGCGCCCGTTTAGTTGTGAAAAGCGCTGGAAGGATTATCAATAAAGGCGTACTTTGCCTTTACTGATAATCCCGAAGCGTCTCGAACGACTGGCGACTGAAGTCTGGACACTATAAGAAAAACCGGACAAAAAAAGCTCAGTCCTCTAAGATCAAAACCTGTTTCTATCGCTTTCGAAGGGCTTTGGACAGACGTTTTGCTATATTATTACCGGGTTAATTTTTTAGTGCTATTGGTTGTGACATCCGTCACAACCAATAGCACTTTTTTCGGTAATCTTATGGCGTTTGCCTGTCCGTCGCCCTCCTACAACTCTTAGAAACAGGTTAGTGCGTTTTTGGATAACTAGAGAAAAGCTGCTTTCCTATTTATAGAAGAAGCTCTCGAAGATGCAATTTCGTTCGCTACTTCGCTTCTTTATGAGTCAAACCCTTACTACTTTTCTTTATTTCCACTAGTATAAAAGATAATCTGCTTTCTTCCACCTGAAACGGAAATCAGTCGTATTATCATTTTTAAAAGGGCCCAAATCCAGCGTTCATACTATATTTTTATAAACCTTCTTATCTATTTAGAAAAGCGCAAACGCCTATGTGTACACTGAAACGCCTCGAGGTACAAGGCGCTGGAGTCTGGACACTAAGAAATGCGTAAGACGCTCGTATTTTATTTTTACTTGCTCTAATCTATTGTTTACTTGCATTCCTCTGTGGCTTACTTGCTGTCGTACAAGATTTACTTGCTCACAATTACCCTTTACTTGCGAAAAGGATAATTTCACCAAATACATTTTAGTAATTCACATTTTAAATGAGAAGAACCCATTGGGATTTAAATAATACTCACCTTAATATTTATACGGGCTTTTTCAAAAAAAAAAATCTTCCTCTTTTGTGGAAGAGGAAGACTTTTTTAACTTTCCATTTGTTTTGCCAAAAAATTTGCGGCAGTTTCAATTGCCTTTAGTTCGGATTCTCCAATAAAGTGTACCTTCGAAATGATGAATACAGCTCCTATAGGATCTCCTGAAGCAATAATGGGTGCAATGCAATAGGATTTAACTGATTCAGTTACTCCTGGAATCCATTCAACCGAATTTTCATGTTTCTCTATTACAATAGAGCGCTTACCAATAATGTCTTCTACATCTGGGCTTAGTCTACGATTCAAGTAATCCTTCTTTGAAAGCCCCGCTGCTGCAATCATTTCATCGCGGTCACTTATTAATACTGGAGTACCTAACGTTTCATATAGGGTCTCTGCATATTCCTTCGCAAAATCCCCAAGCTCACTGATAGGTGAATATTTTTTTAAGATTACTTCTCCTTCTCTATCCGTAAAAATTTCCAATGGATCTCCTTCTCGGATTCGAAGGGTTCGACGTATTTCTTTCGGAATTACTACTCTACCTAAATCATCAATACGACGTACGATGCCAGTTGCTTTCATGTAATATGCCTCACTTTCGACAGATTGGAAATTAAAGTTCATTTCTGCCATAGTATGCATCATATTACCAAAAAATATGCAAAAAGCTATTTGACCTCTTCTATTTCTTTTTTAGACTCGGGTAACAATCTCATCATTTCTTCTAATACATCAAATGGATTGAATTTGCCAGTTTTACGTTCATCAATTGTCAGTACAAGACTGCCGTTGTCCATATTAAAACCAACCGCCCGTCCGTATTTCATAGACTCTTCTACAAGTTTTGCCCCATTAATATCCTTAGTTCCCTCAGCACTTAATGAAATTGACACAACTTTATTTATTTCCTTAATAGATTGAACACCTACCGCTATACCCCAAATTTTCATACGTGCAATACGAAGTAATTTTTCCGCTTCGAGAGGAATATCTCCGAACCGGTCTTGTAATTCATCTATGAGGTCGAAATATTCCTCTTCTTTTTCCATTGCTTTGACACGTTTATACATTTGAATTTTTTGATATCCATCTGGAATATATTCATCTGAAATATAAGCATCCGTAGATAATGCAATTTCTATATCTGGTAAATCCTCTTTTTTAATACCTGTGCGTTTTTCTGCAATTGCATCTTCTAACATTTGCGTATAAAGATCAAAGCCGACTGAGTCTATAAATCCATGTTGTTGAGAGCCCAATAAGTTTCCGGCCCCTCGAATAGACAAGTCCCGCATGGCAATCTTAAATCCAGAACCAAGCTCTGTAAATTCTTTAACGGCCTGCAATCTTTTTTCTGCAACATCCGTCAGCACCTTGTCTCTTTGATGCATTAAGTAGGCATAAGCAACCCGATTGGATCGTCCTACACGACCGCGTAATTGATATAGTTGCGATAGTCCCATTTTATCTGCATCTTGGATAATAAGTGTATTAACGTTTGGAATATCAATACCAGTTTCAATAATAGTCGTAGTTACTAAAACATCGTATTCTCCCTCTATGAAGCTAATAATAATTGACTCTAGCTCGGTTTCACTCATTTGACCATGCGCAAATCCTACTCTTGCAGTCGGAACTAACATTTGTATTTCATCCACTTTTCTCGTAATATCTTCGACCCTATTGTATAGATAAAATGCCTGTCCCCCTCGTGCTAGCTCTCTTTCAATTGCCTCACGGACAAGTGCACCATTTTGCTCCATCACATAGGTTTGTACGGGAAAACGATTTTTAGGAGGTGTTTCAATGACAGATAAATCACGTACTCCAATCATCGACATATGCAATGTTCGAGGGATAGGTGTAGCGGTCAACGTCACGACATCTACATTTGTTTTTATTTGTTTTATCCGTTCTTTATGCTTTACGCCAAATCTTTGTTCCTCATCTACAACGAGTAAACCTAAATCGCGGTATTCCACATCCTTGGACAGAATTCGATGAGTACCTACTACTACATCAACTAACCCTTTTTTCAATCCATTAATCGTTTCAGTTTGCTGTTTTTTGTTACGGAAACGACTTAGCAGACCTACTTCAATCGGAAAATCTTGAAAGCGTTCTAACATTGTCTCATAATGTTGTTGCGCTAATATGGTTGTTGGACAAAGAAAAGCTACTTGCTTCCCTTCCATAACTGCTTTAAATGCAGCGCGTATGGCTACCTCTGTTTTCCCGTAGCCTACGTCACCACAAACAAGACGGTCCATTGGTCGAGATTTTTCCATATCTTTTTTCACTTCTTGAATAGTACGAAGCTGATCATCCGTTTCCTCATAAGGAAATGCCGCTTCAAATGACTGCTGCATTTCACTATCTGCCTCATATGCATATCCGACTTCTGCTTCTCGTTTGGCATATAGCTTTATTAGCTCATCAGCGATATCTTGAACCGCTGCGGATACCTTTGTTTTGGTCTTCTTCCAATCTGCTCCACCGAGTTTGTGAAGCTTTGGATCCTTTTCACCAGATGCAACATATTTTTGAATCAGATCTATTTGATCGACAGGAACAAATAGTTTATCCTCCCCACGATAACGGATATGCAGGTAGTCTTTATGAATTCCATTTACATGTAATGTTTCGATTCCAATATATTTCCCAATTCCATGGTGTATATGTACAACATTATCTCCAGGTTTTATCTCGGAGTAACTTTTAATACGCTCAGCATTGGTTACCTTTTGAGCTCTCGCTTTTTTCTTATGCCTTTGTTTAAAAAGTTCGGAATCGGTAATAATAGCTATTCGTTGTAATGGAAGTTCAAAACCAGCTTCTAGATCTCCCTCCACTATAAAAATACCAGGTGATTTCATATCACTAGCCGAAGCGCCAATTTGCGAAGTAATCTCGTAATCTTCTAACACTGCATGTATTTTTTGAATTCGCTCTTTGCCATCTGCAAGTATAAATAAGCGGAACTTTCCTTGAGTAAATCGCTCGATTTCATTTTTCAATAAATGCATTTGCCCATGAAAGTTTTGCATCGGTTTGCAAGAAAAACTAATATTTTTTTTAATCGTAATTCCAGAAAAAGTACGAGAAAACAAAGAAAAGTACAGCTTTCCGTTGGAAAACATCTGAATAATTTCTTTTAGACGGAAAGAAGGTTTTACACGGTGTACAGTTTTTCCTTCTTCTAACAAAGAAAGGATCCAATCATTTTCTTCTCTTTCTAAAGTCTCTGTCACTTCTTGAATTCTTCCAAGCTCATCAAATAAAACCATTCCATTTTCGTTAAAGTAGTCTCCTAAAAAACTATTATTCTCTTCCAATAATGATACGTACTTCATATATTCTTTTGGTTGCTCGCCCTGCTTTAACAATTCAATATCTTGCTGAATATTTTGATAGAAAAGATCTCTTATTTCTGGAATTTTAACCTTTTCTAAACTCTCCGCTAATGCCTCTTCCAATTTATGGGCTAGCAGAAGTTTCTTTTCTTCCGTTAGCACATATTCGCTTGCTGGTAGAATTCGTATATCTTTCCGTTTTTCTAACGAACGCTGATCTTCTGCAGAAAATGTACGAATAGAGTCCACTTCTGTATCAAATAATTCTATGCGGATAGGGTTTTCTAGATATAGTGGATAGATATCGATAATTCCGCCTCGTAAAGCAAATTCTCCAGGCGCAGTAACCATTGGCTGACGCACATATCCCATATTCACTAGTCTTTGCAGGAAAGAATCTAGGTTAACTTCTTCACCCTCTGTAATAGAAATACTACTAGCTTGCCAATCTTTCTTGGTCGGCATATGTTTTTTTAGACCTGCAATAGGAACAATATAAACACCATTATCATGCGTTAACATGTGATCTAATGCTTCTAGTCTTTGCGCGCGAAGTTCTGGACTAGTAATAGATATATCAGCTGCAATTAGCTCATCTGCGGGATATAAACGGACAAGATCCTCACCAATTAGTTTTACTAAATCCTCGGTTAGTTTTTGAGCATGCAGTAAATTAGGCGTTACGATCAGAATAGCTCCCTGTCGTGTGGTATAGAGCATGTTGGTAAATACAGCTCTAGCGCTAGAAGTAAGACCGGTTATTAACTGTTGGTCTTTACCACTCTCCAACTCTTTTACTAGCTTTTGTATTTGTGTATCTTCCATCAATAAGTTACTTAAAGGTTCCATCTGTGTACCCCCAATCTAAATAGAAAAAGGCTTTGTGCACGAAAACGTGCCAAAGCATTTACTGTATCCATTTTTTTAACGCGTAGTAATTTGGAAATTTTTGAAGAGAATCTTGACACTCCTCACAAATACACTGTACAGTGTAGTCTCCCTCTGCTCCATTTTCAATATATATATGTTGTTCTTCTTGCGTAAGCTCATGTTTTTGTAGAAACTGGTTATCTATGTGATCAAATGGCAACTGCCCAATTTCTGTTTCACAATGGCGACATTTATAACGAATTGGCATGGCCATAAAAACCTCCTTTTTAGGAAGTATAGACCTTTTCAACACTTTTTATGCACCATTATATGTATTCATTACATCTAGAAATTTTTTTGTTAACCAATCTTCGCAAGCATCTGCACTATTCTTCACGGCTTGTATCATTTCTATTTTTTCATCTTCATTAAATTTGGATAGTACGTAGTCTGGAACCTTCATCCCATTTCTAGGACGGTCCACTCCAATACGGATTCGATTAAATTCCTGAGAACCTAAATGTTGAATAATAGATTTTATACCATTATGTCCACCTGCACTACCTTTTTGCCGTAGACGTAATTTGCCAACCTGTAAGTCTAAATCATCATAAATAACGACTATTTCATCATCATTTACTTCGTAGTAATCCATCATCGGTATAATACATTCACCAGAAAGGTTCATATATGTCAATGGTTTTAAAAGCATAACCTTTTCAGTACCAATATGACCTACCCCAAACATCCCATTAAATTTAGACTGTGTAAGGGCTATATTTAATCGTTTAGAAAGTTCATCAATTACATGAAATCCAATATTATGGCGGGTGGCTTCATATTGTTTTCCAGGGTTTCCAAGACCAACGATAATTTTCATCTTTGTTCCATTCCTTTATTACAAGTTTTAGTTAATCTTACCATATTCAAAACAAAAGAGGTTGCCTTAGGACAACCTCTTTTGTTTTATTATTCTTCTGTTGTTGTTTCTTCTGATTCAGACTCAGTTTCTTCAGTTTCTTCTTCCACTCGAGGTGCTGATACTGTAACCAGTGTATAGTCATCTTCATTCGTTATTGGATATCCAACTTTATCTCTAACATCTGCTACCGTCAACGTATCTCCGATAGCCATACCGGATACATCAATATCAATGCCATCCGGAATATCTGAAGGTTTCACTGTAATAGTAACCTCACGATTTGGCTGTTGAAGCATACCACCCTCTGAAACGCCAACTGAAGTTCCCGTCACGTTAACTGCAACGTTTACTTCTAACTCTTCCTTCATATTAATCGCTAAAAAGTCCGCATGAATCATTTGTCCTTTTAGAATATTCATCTGATAATCACTCAACACAACATTTACTGATTTACCATCAACATCGAGCTTCATGACACCATTACGACCAACCTCACGAAGTGTTTTTGAAAAGTCCTTTTCATTAACAGCAATTGACTGGGATTCTGTTTCAAAACCGTATACAATCGCTGGGATAAACCCACTGTTTCTAAGTTTTGCATTATCTTTTTTATCACGTTTTTGTGTTTTTACAACTGTACTCATAATATTCTCCATCCTCCCGAAGTGCGTTCTATAAATAGAAATACCCATCTTCAGTAGAATTCAAACATTTATTAGAGATCAATCAAATAACGTACTAACTGATTTCTCTTCGAAAACTCGTACAATTGCATCGCCCAATAATTTGGCAACAGACAATTCTTTAATCTTCGGTGACACTTTATCATCCGCTAATTGAATAGAGTTTGTAATCACTAGCTCTTTAATAACTGAGTTATCAATACGTTCAATGGCCGGACCAGATAGCACTGCATGCGTACAGCAAGCATATACTTCTTTAGCTCCACTTTCCATCAATGCCGCCGCTGCGATGGAAATTGTTCCGGCTGTATCAATAATATCATCGATTAAGATAGCCGTTTTTCCTTCTACGTTACCTACAATATTCATAACCTCTGCCACATTTGGTCGTGGACGACGTTTATCTATAATCGCGATCGGTGCTTTTAAACGATCTGCCATTTTACGGGCACGTGTTACTCCACCGTGGTCGGGAGAAACGATAACTAACTCTGCTGGATCGAAGTTCTTGCCTAAGAAGTAATCGGATAATATTGGAGCGGCAACTAAATGATCTATCGGAATATTAAAGAATCCTTGAATTTGTGGAGCATGTAGATCAAGAACGATTGCACGAGTTGCACCCGCAGTTGTTAATAAATCTGCTACAAGTTTAGCTGTGATTGGTTCACGAGCACGTGCCTTTCTGTCTTGGCGTGCATATCCGTAATAAGGGATTACTACACTAATTGTGCGAGCTGAAGCGCGTTTTAGTGCATCAAGCATTATTAATAATTCCATCAGATGCTCATTGACAGGACCTGAAGTTGATTGAACAATGAATACATCGCATCCGCGGATACTTTCTTCGATATTGATCTGTACTTCACCATCACTAAATCTAGTTACTGTACTTTTACCTAGAGGTACTCCTACTTCTTTTGCGATTTCTTCTGCTAATTCCTTATTGGAATTTAATGTGAAAATTTTCAACTTCGAATTTGCATATTGTTCTGGCATGATAATCCTCCTGGATAATGGGTTATTTTAAATTTAGTTTGTTGACATAGCCTTCTTTATTTTCTTGTCGTGCTCTACCAATTGCAAGTGCTTCACCAGGTACATCCTTTGTAATAGTTGATCCAGCCGCCACATAAGCTTTTTTGCCAATGGTTACTGGTGCTATTAAGTTAGAATTACAACCGACAAATGCATCGTCTTCAATCGTTGTAGTAAATTTATTTTTTCCATCATAATTCACTGTAATTGTTCCACAACCAATATTGACGTTAGTTCCAATCGAAGCATCACCCATATAGCTTAAATGAGAAACTTTACTTCCGTTGCCTACTGTTGACTTTTTCACTTCTACAAAGTTACCAATCTTCACATCATCCCCAACATTGGACTGCGGACGAATATGGGCAAACGGACCAATTGAGGTATGGTCACCGACTGCGCTAGATAATACAACAGACGAGTGTATGGTCGTTTCATCCCCAATAACACTAGATACGATGTGACTATTCGGACCAATCGTACAGTTCATGCCAATAGTTGTTTTTCCTTCAATGATAACTCCAGGTTGAATAACTGTATCTGCTCCAATAACGGCTTCACTACTGATGTATGTATTTCTAGGATCTATGATTGTGACGCCTTCACGCATATGATGTTGTGCAATACGTAAACGCATAGTCTCTTCTGCTTGAGCTAAAGCGATGCGATCGTTCACGCCTAAAATTTCTTCGAAGTCCTGTGCAGCATATGCTGAGATAGTTTCATTTTCTTTTTGTAAGATTTCAATGACATCTGGCAAATAATATTCGCCTTGTGCATTATTATTATTAACTAACTTTAATGATTTAAATAGTGCTTCGTTGTCGAAACAATATGTCCCCGAGTTAATCTCACGTACAAGTTGTTCTTCTGCAGAAGCATCTTTTTGTTCTACAATACTTTGAACACTACCATCAACAGAACGAATAACTCTACCGTAACCAGTTGGATTTTCTGCAATTGCTGTTAAAATAGTTGCTTTTGCTCCGGTTGCGTTATGGTGTTCTAACAAATCATTCATTGTTTTTGGCGTGATAAGTGGCGTATCTCCACAGATAACAATTGTTGTTCCAGATAAATCTTTTAGCACTTCTTCAGCCTGTAAAACAGCATGAGCCGTTCCTAACTGTTCTTCTTGAAGAGCATATTCACTTCTTGTCCCAAGTCCACGTTGTACATCTTCCGCTCCGTGTCCTACGATTGTAACGATTTTTTCCACGCCAAGTTGTTCCATGTTTGCAACAACATGTTCTACCATTGGCTTCCCACATACAGGATGTAATACTTTATATAAACTAGACTTCATACGTGTACCTTTACCGGCAGCTAATACAACCGCATAAGTATTTGTCATTTTTTAAGTTCCCTCCAGTGGGCTAATTTACTCTTTTGACTATAGCCGAAATGAGGCGAGATTTCAAGGAAATATCTCTTGACAAATACATGACAAAACAAGTAATATAGTTGAATTTCTTAAAAAATTAGCTAAATTAGACTTGTTTTTCTGACGTTCGTGAAAAATGAAGCTTTAATTTTACTTTTTGACACCAAAAAACCATCTCTCTTAAAGAAATGGTTTTACTTTCCCGTTATACAGTTGGCTCACCAATTTTCTCTTCAACCTCACTACTTAAATGATAAGCATAAAGGATAGCTTCTTGAATTTTCGTGCGCGTTCCAACGTTAATTGGGTGAGCGATATCTCTAAATTCGCCTTCTGTTGTTCTTTTACTTGGCATCGCTACAAATAAACCATTATTTCCATCTATTACTCGAATATCATGCACAACAAACTCGTTATCCAACGTAATGGAAGCGATAGCCCTCATACGACCATCAGTCACTACTTTACGTAATCTTACGTCCGTAACTTCCATTCTCTCACCACCCTTTTTTCTAAGTTACAAATATCTCTATCTATTTATTATTCCACAAAAACTTCAAAATTCCTTCTTTCAAATAAGAATATTTTTAATATTTTAAATAATATATTTTACTTATCGCAACATTCCATAAAATGGACAAATAAAAAAGGCGTTCTCCGAAGAAAACACCTTCCATCTAACTATTCTACTACCGCGATTACTTCGATTTCTACCTTTACATCTTTTGGTAGTCTTGCAACTTCTACGGCAGAACGTGCAGGCTTGTGGCCAGCAAAATGTTTATCATAAGCTTCATTAAATTGAGCAAAATCATTCATATCTTTTAAAAAGACTAATGTTTTTACTACTTGCGATAAGGATGAGCCAGCTTCCGTCAGTACTGCCTCTAAATTAGCAAAAACCTGCGCAGTTTGTTCTGTAATAGAGCCCTCCACTACTTCACCTGAAGGAGTTAATGGGATTTGACCTGAACTGTAAAACATTCCATTCACAATCACGCCTTGTACGTATGGACCGATTGCTGCAGGTGCATTAGTTGTTGATACTGCTTTCATCTAATTTGCCACCTTTCTCAAAGTAATTTCCTTGTGTCAATGCAATTGTACCATCTTTTTCATTGACCTCGTGAAGCTTAACTAAAGACAAATAATCTTTTACCAATTGTTCCCCTTGATGCTCTGCTTCTACCAACACTGCAATTCCGGCTAACTCACAATTGAATTCCTCTAATAAACTCCGCATCCCATTAATCGTGCCTCCGACTTTCATGAAATCATCAGTGATTAAAACACGTTGTCCCTTTTCCATACTTCTTTTGGAAAGAACCATCGTTTGGATGCGTCTTGCCGAACCCGATACATAATTTATACTTACTGTCGGACCCTCCGTTACTTTACTGTCTCTTCGCACAATGACTACAGGTACATTTAAATGTCTTGCGATAGCATGGGCAATTGGTATCCCTTTAGTAGCTACCGTCATAATGGCATCAATTTTTGCATTAGCAAATGCAGACGCAAATACTTTACCGATTTTATTCATCAGCGATGGGTTTCCTAACAGGTCCGTCATATACAAATACCCGCCAGGTAATAATCGATCCACTTTAGAAAGCTGAGTCATTAAATCTCCCGCTATTTCTAAGACATCTTCATCTGTCATCGTTGGAATAAACTTGACTCCACCCGCTGCACCTGGAACAGTAACAAGTAAACCTCTGCCTCTTTCTTCAAATGTTTCTTTCACAATGGTTAAATCCTCACTTATGGAAGATTTAGCAGATTGATATAAAGAAGCAAAGAATGTCAAAGGGATTAATTTATGCGGATGCTCCATAAGATACTGTGTCATATCTACAAGTCGCTCACTTCTTTTCCATTTCATACCTTCACCTCCAAAGACGAATGTTTTATAGAAAACTTACCACAAACATCCGGATTTAAGCAAGTGGTTCCCGGTCACCCATTAAACGAACTGCATATACCTCGTCGCAGAATCCACGGAGACCATTATATATTCTATGTACTCTCGTCTCATGATCAACAATCCCGAATACAGTTGGGCCACTTCCACTCATTAAAACAGCGTCGGCTCCGAATCTCCTCATCTGATCTTTTAAACCAGCAACCTCTGGATATAGCTTGAGTGTTACATCCTCCAACACGTTTCCTACAGAAGCACACATTAGATCAAAGTCCTTCTGCTGAATAGATTCAATCATTTTAGCTGTATTCGGATGTTTTATTTCATTCACTTTTAGATTACCGTAGATATCCGCAGTCGATACCCCAAGTGTCGGTTTCGCAAGGATGATCCAACAATTAGCAGGAGAGGGAAGTTCCTGTATTCTCTCTCCTCTACCTGTCGCTAAAGCCGTTCCGCCATAAACGCAAAATGCCACGTCGGAGCCAATCTTTGTTCCTATCTCGGCAAGTTCATCTAAAGACAGACCTAATTCCCATATAATATTTAATCCTTTTAAGGTTGCTGCTGCATCGCTACTACCGCCAGCTAGTCCTGCCGCTACAGGAATATTCTTTTCGATTGTAATAGAAACTCCCTTTTTCACTCGATAAATATCTTTTAGAATCTTTGCAGCCTGATATGCTAGATTCCGATGATCATTTGGAACAAAGCGGTCCACAGATAGTATATGTATTGCTCCATCTTCTCTTAACTCTAACCCTATACGGTCTGCTAAATCCACTGTTGTCATAATCATTTCTACTTCATGGTAACCATCTGGACGCTTATGTAGTACATCTAATGTTAGATTTATTTTAGCAGGTGCTTTTACGTAATACATTTCATCTGCTCCTTTTCCCAAATATGTTGTCCCCTATTTTACCACAGTGCATAACAAATACGGAAGTGAGATTCAGCTTGCATACTTGGTGAAACTATAGGTTATAAGCAGAAGAAAAGCAAAGCTTACGTATAATCTAAATTAATGGTCTATGAGACTACTTCTTTTTTATCATTGCTGGCAGAACTATGGATACTAAGTAAAGTACAGGCACACTTTAAGGTCAAGAACTGTTTCAGTTGTTTTCGGCAGGCTTTGGACAGACTTGTTGCTATAGACCTTATCCTTCAAAATAGCCGGATACTGAGTTCCATTCACAAAATTTTATAATTTTATTAAAAAAAAGGCGGATTGCTCCGCCTATTCTATCTGCTAGTTGTTCTTTAGTTTTATCTCTCGTGTGCATTTGTACTATGAATAATATGGTACATGCTTATTTACTTTGGTGATTTCATTTGCTGTTCAGCCATTTCAATTGCTCGCTTCACCATATTACCTGCATCACGTGATTTTATTCCTCCCCAGCCCTCGGTTTTGACTACCTCATAAAATCCAAGATCTTTGGCTATCTCTTCTTTTAATTCTTTAGACATTATCCCTTTTCTAGACATAGGTGAATCCTCCTTTGGAACAACTAGCTTTTTTAGTATGTCCGCAAACCAAAAGAAAACCCCTTTTCTAATAAATAAAATAGAAAAAGGGTTTTTAAAATTATAAAAATAAGAAATAAAAGTTCTAAATAATCATTTTACAACTATCAAATTATTTGCTTCGTCAAAAATAGTGATTTCTACTGCTTCGGTCAAAACATCTGCATAACTATAAGATACACGTTCAAAAGAGTTTTCATCTTGATCCAAATCGATAACAAATACTGCATGATATGTCTCTCTAAGTACACCCGCACGCTCAATTGTTTTCTTCCGTCCTCCGTTTGCTTTTAATTGCAAACGTTTGCCTAAATGATGATCTAATGACTTCTTAATATCAGCTAAAGTTTTTGGCATTTCGCATACACCTCACTGATTACAATCTTACCATCGTTTTAAAAATTTGTCAAACAAAATATTTTAACAATCATTCTATATAGTTGTCAACGTTTTTATTTGTCATTCATACTCATTTTATTTATAAATATTACTGATTTTGTAACAAGTATGATTAATGAAATTCTTCATATAGTTCATTGGATAATTTTCCGAACTCTTCAATGCTCAAAGTTTCCCCACGTCTCGTTGGGTCAACACCTACTTTTTCTAAAGCTTGAATGATAAGATCTTTCTTTGCTTTTCCGTTGGGCAGTGATGATTGTAGGTTATTAATAATTGTTTTTCTTCTTTGAACAAAAGAACCACGGGAAACTTTAAACAAAAATTCCTCATCAATTACTTGGATTGGTGGTGCTTCACGGCGAGTAAGTTTAATAACTGCAGAATCTACGTTTGGCTGTGGCATAAACACCGCTTTAGGGACAATCATGGCTATTTCTGCCTCCATATAGTACTGAATAGCAATGGACAAAGACCCATATGCTTTAGTTCCAGGTGATGCGGTGATTCGATCAGCCACTTCTTTTTGCATCATGACAACCATCCCACGTATAGGAAGACGATCCATTAATAGTTTCAACAATATTGGCGTTGTTACATAGTAAGGTAAATTGGCGACAACCATAACATCTTTGTAGTTTTGAAGCTGATCCTCAAATATTTGTCGAACATTTGCTTCTAAAATATCTGCATGAATAATTTCTACGTTATCGTATGGAGATAAAGTATCTGCTAAAACTGGTAGAAGTCTTTGGTCAATTTCAAATGCAACAACTTTTCCTGCAGTTCTCGCTAAATGTTCAGTTAATGCTCCAATCCCAGGTCCAATTTCAATTGCAGCTGAATCCTTCGTAAGATCTGCATGACTCACAATATTACGTAAGATATTCGGATCAATTAAAAAGTTTTGCCCTAAGCTTTTTTTAAATGAGAACCCGTATTTCTTTAAAATTTCTTGTGTACGTATTGGTGTTGCTATATCTTTTTGCATATATTATTTTTCCTCCATATCGAGTTGTGCAATCGCTTCTTCTACTTGCTGCTGACTAATTTGAAAAATGGATAGTCTCTTTTGTAGCTGTTTTCCATTGGTGTAGCCTATTTTCAATAGCTCTCCCAATCTGGTACGTCTTCCCTTCGAATGGGGATGACCTATTAATTGTCCTTCAACTAAGATCGATAGGGGTATTTCAGAAAACGTTTCTTTGTCTGATTTTGGGGTATAAACATTAGAAAGAGCATCCCGAATATCTTCGTCCTTAGCGTGTTCAATCCCTAAACCTTTTCCGTTTTTCGCAATTGTTTTTTCTTTGGACAAAAATGCGTGTTTCACACCTGGAACCTGCTCTTCGATAATAGCACGGATACGTCTTCCAGGATAATCTGGATCAGTAAAGACAATGACTCCACGCTTATCCTGTGCATGTTGGATCTTCATAAGTGTTTCTTTAGAAATGGCTGAACCATTTGTTTCAATAGTATCTGCTTCTACAGAACGTTTTATGGCTGTTGTATCATCTTTTCCTTCAACAACTATTATTTCTTTTACTTGCAACCGGGTTTCCTCTTTTCTGTCTTTCTACTATAGCTATCATAACGCAAAAAAGCTCTCCCAATCAACGAAAGGGAAAGCTGCTATGATTAGTTCAAAACTTTCACACGTACTTTTTGGCGACCGAAGTCATATGCCTTAGATTTAGAGGGCATGAATAAGTCAATCTTATTTCCTTTGATAGCTCCACCGGTATCTCCAGCTACTGCATAGCCATAGCCTTCTACCCATACTTTTGAACCCAGTGGAATAACACTAGGATCTACAGCAATAATCTTCACATTAGGATTAGATTTCAAATTAACGCCTGTCGCAGTTACGCCAGAACAACCATTACAATTAGCAGTATAGGCTGTCGCAGTCGCATAAAATTCTTTTCCACCAGATGGAGCTGCGGAAGAATTTTCTCCACGTGAAACACTAGCAGTCACTACTTTCGTTCCGACTGCTACTACTTTTTTAGTTGGTTCTTTAATAGTCTTCTCACTCACCATATTACGAGAGACCTCTTTACCATTTTCTTTCACTACTTCATAAGTCCGTGAAACAGTTCCATTTACGCCGAGTTGTACTACTTTTTCTTTCCCTTTTAATAGCGAGTCTTCTTTTTTCGTTTCTACAGCAAAGTTTGTTTCTTCCTCAACTACATCGGTGACCTTTTCTACTCGCACTACTTGTATTTCAGAATTCGGGACTACTACTTCTTCCATTTTCTGTTCTACTCGGTCGAATTCACTCAATTGAATGTTATGTTGTTTTAAAAAGTCAGCGACCGTAGTCGAAGTGGACCATACCTTCTTCTTTTCACCACCATCTAAAAGCGTTACTCCAAATGCTTTTTCAATAGCAATTTTGTTCTCGGGTCCAACCTCCGCATCCGCAGCAGGTGTTATCGCATCATGTTCAGTAACTGCAACATTTGCCTTTGCGAGTATTTCTGAAACTAATTCTTCAGTAGTTGTAAGTGTTTGAATTTTTCCATCTACCGTAATTTCTATTTGTCTTGCCTGCTCCCACTCAATCGACAAATTATTTTTGATTGATGTGTTCACTGAGGGATATAAAAAGTCTTCATTGGCTACTGCTATTTGATGATTATCTAATAATTCACCAACTGTATTTGCATGCGTTAATATTTCTTGTTGTTCACCATTAACTGTTAAAGCAACAGTTTTCTTTGTTCCTTCGAATAAAACGAAAGAAACGACTGCAAGAAACAATAGTAAAGATGCTACAGTTACTAAGGTTTGCTTGCTCCTCAATGAATGAAAGAACAGGTTTTTCATGGATTTATTTGTCATGAAAAACGCCTCCTTGTTCACTGAAGTGATTATATAGAGTCCTAAAGGGCTTGTCAACAGTTAAGATTTCTTCTGAGATAAAAACATGTAAAATATATACCTCTTTTATAGAATATTACAACTTCTTATTTATTCCGTTATTTTAAAGAATTTTTCCGCATTTTTCGTTGTTGCTTCTGCCACCTCTTCCACTGTAATTCCCTTTAGATTAGCTATTTCTTCCGCTACAAGTGTCACAAGAGCAGGTTCGTTTCTTTTTCCTCGATGTGGATGTGGTGCTAAATAAGGTGCGTCTGTTTCGATCAATAAGTATTCTAATGGAATTTCTGTTGCTACCTCTTTCGGTTTCTTTGCATTTTTAAATGTGACCGGTCCTCCAAGTGAAATCATAAAATTCATCTCTATACATTGTTTTGCTGTTTCAACGCTTCCTCCATAACAATGCATGATACCACCTGTAAGATGTGCCTCTTCCTCTTGTAAAATACGAATTACATCTTCTGTAGCGTCACGATTATGAATAATAATTGGTAAATTTACCTTCTGAGCTAGACGTATTTGTTGTCGAAACAACGCTTGTTGAACGTCTTTAGGAGATTTATCCCAATGATAATCTAATCCCATTTCCCCTATTCCAACAACCTTTTCATGCCCTGCCAGTTCTTCAATCCATTTCAAATCCTCTTCTGTACAATCAATTGCATCGACTGGATGCCATCCAACTACAGCATAAAGAAAAGAATACTCCTCCACTAGCTTCATAGCTCTTTCAATGGTGATACGGTCAAATCCAATAACCACCATTTTTTTTACATCGGCTTCCAAGGCACGATTAATCACTTCCTGTAAATCTTCTTCATACTGATCTGCATTTAAATGTACATGTGTATCGATAAACATTTTATCTTCCCCTTTCCTTTTAATGGGTATATTACATTCTCTGCAATACTATTGTATAAATATTTAATTGGTCTTTCTTTAGTAATAACAAGATTCAAAAAAATATATGTAGTATGAAATAATATCTAAACATATTATTTAAAACAAAAAGACCTGCCTATAATGCGACAGGTCTATTTTAACCATTATTTCACTTGAGCGCCATTTTCAAGCTTTTCATCCACTGTAGCAAGTGTCAAATACCCATCTTTTTCACCAGCAAGAATCATTCCTTGAGATAACTCTCCTCTTAGCTTCACAGGTTTTAAATTTGCTACTACAATTACTTTTTTACCTATGACGTCTTCAGGTTTGTAATACTGAGCAATACCGGAAATTACTTGACGCTGTTCATAGCCCATATCTAATTGCAGCTTTAATAATTTATCTGCTTTAGGTACAGCTTCACACGATAAAACAGTTGCGACGCGTAAATCTACCTTGAAAAAGTCATCGATGGAAATTTCTTCTGATTGAGGTTCTTCTTCTTTTTCCTCTTCCTGAGGAGTTTGAACTGATCCGCGCATTTGCTCACGAATATAAGCAACCTCAACATCTACATCTAATCTTGGGAAGATTGGAACTCCTGTTTTTATTACTGTTGTACCATCCTCTATAACATTGAACGAGCCTAAATGATTCCACTGCAAATAATCCTCTGTAAAACCAAGCTGCTCTGCAATTTGCTTAGGACTATTCGTCATAAATGGCTGAGCAAGTGTTGCTATTTGACGAAGACTTTCTGCTAAGTGAGTCATAACCGAAGCCAATTGTCCTTTAGTGGATTCGTCTTTTGCAAGTACCCAGGGTTGAGTTTCATCAATATACTTATTTGTACGTGATACTAAAGCCCATAGATCTCCAAGCACTAAGCTAAATTGCATTTTTTCCATGTTTGCTTCATATTTTTCTATTGTTTCTCTGGCAAAATTCTGTAACGTTGCATCAAACTCTGTCAATTCACTTTGACTTACAGGAATTTTCCCATCAAAGTATTTATTGATCATAGAAACAGTTCTATTCAACAGATTCCCTAAATCATTCGCAAGATCAAAGTTTGTCCGCTCTACAAACGATTCCGGAGAAAATACTCCATCCTGACCAAAAGGAAGTTCACGTAAAAGGAAATAGCGTGTTGCATCTAACCCATAACGCTCTACTAACATTTCTGGGTATACCACATTTCCTTTCGACTTAGACATTTTACCGTCTTTCATCATGATAAATCCATGAGCAAAAACCTTCTTAGGTAGTGGTAAATCTAAAGCCATTAGGAATATTGGCCAGTAAATTGTATGGAAACGGACAATGTCTTTACCTACTACATGGACGTCTGCGGGCCAAAATTTTTGGAATAGAGAATCATCATCTGATAGATAACCGAGTGAGGTAATATAATTAGTTAAGGCATCTACCCACACATAGATTACATGCTTAGGATCTCCGGGTACCTTGATTCCCCAATCAAAGGATGTTCTAGATACCGATAAATCTTCTAGACCTGGTTTAATGAAGTTATTGATCATTTCATTTTTCCTAGACTCCGGCTCTATAAATTCCACGTTTTGCTCATAATACGCCAATAAACGATCAGCATATTTTTTCATATTAAAGAAGTATGATTCTTCTTTAACCTTTTGAACTGGACGACCGCAGTCTGGACAGTTTCCTTCTATTAACTGTGTCTCAGTAAAGAAAGACTCACAAGGCGTGCAATACCATCCTTCGTATTCTCCCTTATAAATGTCTCCATTATCCAAAAACTTTTGAAATATTTTCTCCACTATTTTTGTATGACGCTCTTCAGTTGTCTGGATAAAGTCATCATAAGAAATGTCCATTAAAGCCCATACCTTTTTGGCTGCCTCCGCAATCTCATTTACATAAATTTGAGGCTCTTTTCCTGCTTCTTGTGCTTTTTCTTGAATTTTTTGTCCATGCTCGTCCATTCCTGTTAGGAAACGAACTTCATATCCTCTAAGTCTTTTATATCTGGCCATCGCATCGGAAGCAACGGTCGTATAGGCAGTCCCAATGTGAAACTTACCACTCGGATAATAAATTGGCGTTGTTAAATAGAATGTTTTCTGTTGATCTTTCAATGTAAAGATGCCTCCAATGTTGATTCTCTTTATTCTTTATTCTATCGAAATGAAGAGTTTGTTTCAATCAATTCATTTATTCATATTTGTCGAATGAAAATTGCCAAGTAATAAATTTCAAAAAACTAGATAATATATCAAAATAATTCCTATTTACCTTAAAAAGAAACGTATTTTTAATAAAAAGTTAAATAAACATCAAAATACTATTACATTACTCTCTTTCGCTAAAGCATTAATTATTGACGAAAATGGTAGTACTTGGTATGATATATTACATAAAAGAGGTTTATGTCGAATCTTGGCGAAAAATATGCACTCTTGAGAGGAGAACAATTTTTTATGAAATCTACAGGTATTGTACGTAAAGTTGATGAATTAGGTCGTGTAGTTATTCCAATTGAATTACGTCGCACGTTAGGTATTGCTGAAAAAGATGCATTAGAGATTTATGTAGATGATGATAAAATTATTTTAAAAAAATATATGCCAAATATGACTTGTGCTGTAACTGGTGAAGTATCAGATGATAACCTACGTCTAGTTGGTGGAAAACTAATTCTAAGCCCAGAAGGTGCAGAATTACTAATCAAAGAGATTCAAAGTAACCTAAAATAATTATTAAAAAGAACCGTAAACTTTTTAGTTTACGGTTCTTTTTAGATGTCTAGCTCCAGCGCCTATCCCCTCGAGTCGCTTCAAGATTGTCGGGGCTGGCATAGAAGCTTGTGCATTGCTAATCTATATGATAATTTTGATAGACTTCTCTTTTAGATAGGCCTCTTTGGATCGCCACTTCTTTAATAGCTTCCTTTGAAGTACAATGTTTCTCTTCTATTAGTTGGTCCACATGCTCTTCCATTGTTAGTTTTGACCACCATGGTGTTTCTTCACTTATTTCTACTGCATTTTCATTTCCTTCTAACACAATACAGAACTCTCCTCGAATTTCTGCCTGTTCCACCCACTCAATAGCTTCGTCAATCGTACCTCTTAAAAACTCTTCAAACTTCTTAGTTAGCTCTCGTGCTAATACAATCTTGCGTGTCCCATCTATGATAGACTGCATATCCCGTAAAGATTCCTTTAAGCGATGTGGTGACTCATATAAAATAACGGACTCTTGTCTTTTTTGTAGCTTTTCAATTTCTACTTTTCTTTCTTTTTTATTGCGACTTAAAAAGCCATAAAAGAAAAATGGTTGTGTTGTCAGTCCGGATGCAATTAGTGCACTAAGTGCAGCATTTGCTCCAGGGACTGGCACAACAGCAAATCCTTCTTTTACTGCTTTAGCAGCAATATCTGCACCAGGATCGGAAATACAAGGAAGACCCGCATCACTAACTAACGCTATACGTTTTCCCTCTCTCAACAACTCCAATAGTTTTTCTCCACCAGCTTGTAGGTTATGGTCGTGATAACTTATTAGTGGCGTCGAAATCTCAAAGTAGTTACACAGTTTTTTTGTATTTCTTGTATCCTCTGCTGCAATAATATCTACTTCTTTTAATATCCGAATAGCTCTCATCGTCATGTCTTCTAAGTTACCAATGGGTGTTGCAACTAAATACAAGCAGCTACTATGTTCATGCTCGGTCGATTTTTGAGATTTCATCATTTACTTGCCCCCATATAATTTATTTTTTGTTTTCTCGTCAGCTGCTTAAAAGCATATTCTGCTTGCATAGCCTCTTGCTTCGTTTCGTACAATTCACTATATATACAACTAACTGGCCGCTTGGCACGTGTATACTTTGCTCCCTTTCCTTCATTATGTACTTTTATTCTTTTCTCTAAATTATTCGTATAACCAGCATAATAAGATCCGTCCTTACATTCTAACACGTAAAAAGTATGCTGTTTTTCACTCTTTTCCATACAGCATCTCTTTTACTTCTTGCGTATATTTTCCATCATCTCCATACACATATAAAGGCGGCAATATCCTCAAGTCAGGCTTTCCATCTTTTATACCTTCAATCAGCAATGTGTTAGCTTCTTTTCCTTCTTTTGGATAGACAAAACGAATTCTTTTTGGCTCTAATCGATTAGCTCTCATTGCAGTTACGATATCGAGAAGTCTTCCAGGACGATGAACAAAGGAAGCTTTCCCACCCTGTTTTAATAACTCGCTTGCAGATTGAACTGCTTCATCCAAGGTAAGATAAATCTCATGTCGGGCAATCGCTAAATGCTCTTTTAAGTTTTTCTCACTTGCCTCATGCGCTGGAAAATAGGGAGGATTACAAGTAACAACATCAAATTTTTCGGAACCAATCTCTTTAGCAATACCCTTTACATCTGCTTCCATAATAGTAATTTGGTCGTTGAGATTATTGAACTGAACACTTCTTGTAGCCATATCTGCTAATCTTTCTTGTAATTCCACTCCTATAATTTCAGCATTTGTTCGAGCACTTAGAAATAATGGGATCGCCCCATTTCCTGAACAAATATCTACAATTTTCCCCTTTTTAATCGGTACATATGTAAATCTTGATAGCAATACTGCATCCAAAGAAAAGGAGAAGACAGAAGGACTTTGAATAATGCGTAAATCCTCTGCCAATAAATAATCGAGCCTTTCGTCATCCTTTAACCATTGTTCCATAACTTTTACCCCCAAGCAAAATAAAAGACTGACACCCACTTATGGAGTGGCATCAGTCAATTGATTAGCTGTTTTGTTTATTTAAAAATGAAAGACAAAATAGACAATCTTCTTCTTTACGAGAGCTTCCAAAGTGAACATGACATACATGGTAGCCTTCTTGATAAAGTCGAGCTAAATTATCATGGCCCTCTCCTACATCAAACTTGTTCAATTTCTCATCTCTCATTTTTTCGAGCATCATTTCTTTTTCATGCATTTCATCGAGTCGTTGTCTTAAATGATTATTCTCTTGTTGTAGCGCTTCACGTTCTTCAACCATTATCGCCACAAATTCTTTTAAAGCGCGAAATTGCAGCTGCGTGGACTCTAATTGTTTTTCAAAATCTATAATTGTATCAAAAAAATTGCGGTCCATCACACATTCACCTCATTGCCCCGACCATTGCACCTGATTTGTTGCATGGTTTGTAATTTCTTCTAACGTATAATCTAGAACACGTTGTGGATCAGGTAGTTCTATACGTAAAACTCGCTCCAAAATATTCATACTCACTACTCTACCTAACCCATCAGGTGTTTCAACTCTGTCTCCAATATCCGGCATTTGTTCTCTAGCAGTCTCGTATTCATCGTTCTCGTACTTTAAGCAGCACATAAGTCGACCACAAAGTCCAGAAATTTTAGATGGATTCAGTGATAAGTTTTGATCTTTCGCCATTTTTATAGAAACTGGCTCAAAATCTCCTAAAAATGTAGAACAGCAAAGCATACGACCACATGGGCCTATACCACCTAACATTTTTGCTTCATCACGAACTCCAATTTGTCTAAGTTCAATACGAGTTCTAAATACTGAGGCTAAATCTTTTACCAAATCCCGAAAGTCTACGCGACCTTCTGCAGTAAAATAAAAAATAATTTTATTCCGGTCGAATGTATATTCAACGTCTACCAACTTCATTTCAAGATTTCTTTCGATAATCTTTTCAGTCCCTAGCGCAAGTGCTTGAGCTGATTCTAACCTATTTTCTTCTACTTGGATACGATCTTTATCCGAAGAAGGCCTTACTACTTGTTTTAGAGGAAGTACAACGTCATGTTCTCCGACTTGCTTAATCGGAACCACCACTTTTCCATACTCTACTCCTCTTGCAGTTTCGACGATTACATAATCATCTTTCTCTAAAGCAAAATCCACTGGATCAAAATAATATATTTTACCCGCTTTTTTAAAGCGGACTCCTACAACATTATACAAAAGTAAATCCCTCCTGCAGGTTAAGCATTAACTGCTCCATCATCAGTGTCCGATTCATATTTTTATGCAAGTTTTGCTTTGCATGTAAAATCATTTCTAATTGCTTCGATAATTGCTCATACGTTGTTTGCAGGGCAATCTGTTTCCAATAAGAAATCATATCTGGAAAAGTACAATCTGCGATGGGACTTGCTTTTATAGCTACTATATCACGATATGCAAATAGTAGTAAATCTAACGCTTGTTCGGCCTGCTCTTTCTCTTTAAGCAATGATCCAAAATCTTCATGAATACACATCAATGCATCCTGAACACTTCTTCCATTCGCTTCAACCAATTTTAACACTGATTTCCTTACAAGTCCAAACTGCTCATCTTTCGCCAAACTAATTGCTTCTTCTACTTGATTCGTCATTTTACAAACAGTAGAAGCCATAGAATCAGTGATTCCCTCTTCTATTAACTTCTGTTTTAAGATAGCAGTAGGCATTGGAGATAAACTTAAATGCTGACATCTGGATCGAATAGTTGGAAGTAAAGCATGCATTCTATCGGTTAATAGAATGGCTGTTATCTCGCTTTGAGGCTCTTCTAAAAACTTTAATAGCGTGTTTGCAGCACTTGCATTTAATTGGTCTGCATGATGTATTACATAAATCTTTCGTTGCTTTTCAATAGTAGTTTTACTTAATGCATGAACCAGTTCATCTACTTGTCCTTTTTTTATGAACTGTCCATCAGGTTCTAGTTGCATATAGTTAAGGTGATTGAAGGATTTTAATCTTTTACATGATCGACATGTTTCACATGGAACATTATTTACTGGATCTTCACAAAAAAGAAGCTGAACAAAAAATTGCATGACTTTCTCTTTCCCAGTTCCTTTAGCCCCTTCCAAGATATAGGCATGTCCGATTCGATTTTTAGATACAATCATTTGTAATTGTTTGACTACGGTGGGTTGCAATCTTTCTACACCCTCAATCGACCAGTTTTCCATCATTTTCACCACTTTCTAAAGAAAAGCTTTATCCCTTATGCAAGTCCTGACTGATTTTGGAGCAAAGCAAATAAGAGTTATAAACATATACTTTCTTGTGAAAAATCCCGCGTTTCGCATTATGCGAAAACACGGGAAACTTACGTGTATAAATTAATAAGTAAGCCTTTTATCTCTCCGATTTTATCTAACAAGTCTATAGAACTTTTTTCTTGGTTTAAAATTTCTTCCGCTAATTCAACTAATTTTTCATCAATAGTTTCCACCAGTTTCAACTTTCTTCCTTCGCCAAAACGGTTCCATGTATGAGACTGTTTTAATCCCATTCCAAAATCGACAGCTTCATGTAAAAACTTTCGGATAAGCATTTTAAACTTGGCCATATCACGTAAGTTTCGAGAGCGCGCTAGACGATCCCCTGCTGTGGAAATATCTCCGAGAAGTCTTGTCATAGTATCCGTCTGCATGCGCTGTTCATGTTTTGTAATCATTTGACCAAATTTAACAGACTGATTTCCATTCTGCATGGCATCTTTTCGAATACTATCTATACCAACACGCATATCTTGGTTAATCTTCACTGTTTACTACTCCTTCCTTCATTGTTAAAAATGATGGAATTGTTCAATTGGGAGTACAAATACAGTAGCCCCTCCAACCTCAACCTCGACTGGATATGGAATATAAGAGTCTGCATTTCCTCCCATTGGAGATACTGGTGCTACCATTTGCTCTCTCGCTCTACAGTTGTCTCTTATTAGCTCTAGAGCAGAAGCTACTAGTGAGTCATCAGTACCGATTAGAAATGTAGTATTTCCGGACCGTAAAAAACCACCTGTACTTGCCAGTTTTGTTGCTCTAAACTTTGCCTTTGTTAATGCATTAGACAACCGATTACTATCCTGATCTTGAACTACTGCTACTATCAATTTCATCGATACTCACCCCTATTAGTATTTTTTCTTTTATTATACCATGAATTATCTAATAATTTCTAATTCCCGCTTGATGACTGTATATGTTTCTTCTAACACTTTCTCTACCGATTGAGAGGCATCAATTACTTGTATACGTTCCGGATACTTTTCAACTAACGCTAAATAACCAGCTCGTACCTTTTGATGAAATGCTAAATTTTCCACATCTAATCGGTTTTTTTCTCGGTCCTTATGTGCGTTAATTCTAGATAACCCCACCTCAGGATCCACATCAAATAGAACTGTTTTTTCCGGCATTGTGTCTCCAATAGCAAACTTATTAATAGCCCATATTTCCTCTACTCCAATACCACGAGCAAAACCTTGATATGCTAGTGAGCTATCAATAAATCTATCACAAATCACAATTTTTCCAGCTTCTAAAGCAGGTAGAATCTTCTCTACTAAATGTTGTCTTCTTGCAGCAGCATATAATAATGCTTCAGTACGGCCTTCCATCATTGTATGCTCATTATTTAAAATTATGTTACGAATCTTTTCGGAAATCATAATTCCTCCAGGCTCTCTTGTCATTACAACATCGTAGCCTTCTTCCATTAATCGTTTTCCTAATAAATTCATAACAGTTGTTTTCCCTGCACCTTCTGGACCCTCACTTGTTATAAAATACCCTCTTTTTTGCACAGTTACTCCTCCACTACAAATATTAACTTTTCTTCTAATCGATGTTCTCCTTGAAACAATGCACCTTTTTGAATCCACTCTTCTAATTCGGTAAGTATGGGAACCGTAATTTTTTCGCCCGGTAAGATTAACGGGATACCTGGAGGATAAGGAACAATCATCCCCTTAGCTATCCTTCCAATCGCTCGTACATAAGGAATCCATTCCCCTTGTTTTTCACTTAGCAACTCCATATTCATCTGCAAAGTAGAAATAGATTTTTGTTCTATATGATACAAATTATTATTCATAAGATCTGGAATTTCATTTTTTAGATTATCTATAGCATATTTTATTCGCTTTCTTATCTCTGCAAATGCATATTCGTGTTCAACTTTAAGTAACGGGAGAATGAGCAGGACTTGGTATATATCCGCTAGCTCCACATATACATTTTGATTCTCAAAAGCTTGCTGTACCTGGAAACCTGAATACTTTCCAACACGTATTAATAGTTTTAATGGATCGTCTACTTGAACCACTTCGATTAACGGAATAGTTTCTAAAGCTTCGATAAACACTTCTCTTTTATCCATCAACTGCTTAAAATCCATCGGGCTATATCTTTCCACATAACTTCTTGCATCATCAAGAGAGGCTAAGACTAAATAAGAAGGGCTGCTCGATTGCAGCATTCTTAAGTATTTATTTACTTTTTGGCTATCAATCAATTGAGAACGAATATGTAAAAATGAACCCATTGTTAAAGCTGGTAACGTTTTATGTGCTGACTGAACAACTACATCAGCTCCATACATTAACGCTGAATTTGGAAATCCATTATGTGCATGAAAATGTGCACCATGGGCTTCATCTACTAACACAGGTAATTCTAGTCTATGACATAGTCTGATGATATTCTCTAAGTCCGGAGAGGAAACCCCATAATAATTTGGATAGGTTAAGACAACTGCTTTGGCAAAAGGAAACTGTTGAATTGCTTCTTCGATTACCTCTAATGATACATAGGATGCCGTTTTTGATTGTTCATCCCATTCAGGGGATACAAAAATAGGCTCTGCCCCAACCAATTCAATAGCATGAAAAATAGATTTATGTGCATTCCTTTGTACAATAATTTGCTCTCCATACCGACAAGTTGCATAAATCATAGCTAGGTTTCCAATCGTCGTGCCATTCACTAAAAAGAAACTTTTATCTGTGTTATATAGCTTAGTTAGTAATTGCTCTGCTTCTTTAATAGTTTCCTCTGGCTGATGATAATCATCCAGTCCATTTAATTCAGTCAAGTCATACAGCATCGAGTCTTTAATAAGTCGTGGCAAATTGGATAAAAGTCCATGCTTATGTCCAGGCACATGAAAAGAAATCGGCTTTTTCTTATGAAATTGTTCCAATGCCTCGACTAATGGTCTTTTCTCTTGCATTATATTACCTCACTATACGTTCTAATTTCTTTCTTCTATTATACATGAATAATTCCCAGTAAAGACGGTAGGCAACTTATTTCTGACAGGTTTTTCTTTGAATATCTATTAATAATAATGAAAAAACTATACAAAAAAGGTCGTTACCGATAATTCGGTAACGACCTTTTCTTTGGTGCCCAGCGACGTCCTACTCTCACAGGGGGAGACCCCCAACTACCATCGGCGCTGAAGAGCTTAACTTCCGTGTTCGGTATGGGAACGGGTGTGACCTCTTCGCCATCATCACTAGACTCTTCGGCTTTCAATATACGGCGCATTGCGTTGTCAACTTCATTCGTTCTGTCAGTCACGTACGTTAGTACGTTCCTTCCTTCTCTCAATCGTTTCCTAGCACTGCTTGTATCTTGAAACCCTCATATATAGAGTGCTTGTTCACTCAAAACTGGATAAACGACATTGGAACTGAAACAAATTTGGTTAAGTCCTCGATCGATTAGTATTCGTCAGCTGCACGTGTCGCCACGCTTCCACCCCGAACCTATCTACCTCATCGTCTTTGAGGGATCTTACTTACTTGCGTAATGGGAAATCTCATCTTGAGGGGGGCTTCGTGCTTAGATGCTTTCAGCACTTATCCCGTCCACACATAGCTACCCAGCGATGCTCTTGGCAGAACAACTGGTACACCAGCGGTGTGTCCATCCCGGTCCTCTCGTACTAAGGACAGCTCCTCTCAAATTTCCTACGCCCACGACGGATAGGGACCGAACTGTCTCACGACGTTCTGAACCCAGCTCGCGTACCGCTTTAATGGGCGAACAGCCCAACCCTTGGGACCGACTACAGCCCCAGGATGCGATGAGCCGACATCGAGGTGCCAAACCTCCCCGTCGATGTGGACTCTTGGGGGAGATAAGCCTGTTATCCCCGGGGTAGCTTTTATCCGTTGAGCGATGGCCCTTCCATGCGGAACCACCGGATCACTAAGCCCGTCTTTCGACCCTGCTCGACTTGTAGGTCTCGCAGTCAAGCTCCCTTCTGCCTTTACACTCTTCGAATGATTTCCAACCATTCTGAGGGAACCTTTGGGCGCCTCCGTTACACTTTAGGAGGCGACCGCCCCAGTCAAACTACCCGCCTGACACTGTCTCCTACCCGGGTTACGGGTATGGGTTAGAATTTCAATACAACCAGGGCAGTATCCCACCGACGCCTCCTCCGAAGCTGGCGCTCCGGGCTCTAAGGCTCCTGCCTATCCTGTACAAGTTGCACCAAAATTCAATATCAAGCTATAGTAAAGCTCCACGGGGTCTTTCCGTCCTGTCGCGGGTAACCTGCATCTTCACAGGTACTATAATTTCACCGAGTCTCTCGTTGAGACAGTGCCCAGATCGTTACGCCTTTCGTGCGGGTCGGAACTTACCCGACAAGGAATTTCGCTACCTTAGGACCGTTATAGTTACGGCCGCCGTTTACTGGGGCTTCAATTCGCACCTTCGCTTGCGCTAAGCACTCCTCTTAACCTTCCAGCACCGGGCAGGCGTCAGCCCCTATACTTCACCTTACGGTTTTGCAGAGACCTGTGTTTTTGCTAAACAGTCGCCTGGGCCTATTCACTGCGGCTCTTCTAGGCTATGCACCCAAAAGAGCACCCCTTCTCCCGAAGTTACGGGGTCATTTTGCCGAGTTCCTTAACGAGAGTTCTCTCGCTCACCTTAGGATTCTCTCCTCGACTACCTGTGTCGGTTTGCGGTACGGGCACCTATCACCTCGCTAGAGGCTTTTCTTGGCAGTGTGAAATCAGGAACTCCGGACATACGTCCTCGCCATCACAGCTCAATGTTAGAGAATGCGGATTTGCCTACATTCACACCTTACTGCTTGGACATGCATAACCAACAGCATGCTTACCCTATCCTTCTGCGTCCCCCCATTACTCAAACGGTGGTTTGGTGGTACAGGAATATCAACCTGTTATCCATCGCCTACGCCTATCGGCCTCGGCTTAGGTCCCGACTAACCCTGAGCGGACGAGCCTTCCTCAGGAAACCTTAGTCATACGGTGGACGGGATTCTCACCCGTCTTTCGCTACTCATACCGGCATTCTCACTTCTAAGCGCTCCACCAGTCCTTCCGGTCTGACTTCAACGCCCTTAGAACGCTCTCCTACCACTGATACCATAGGTATCAATCCACAGCTTCGGTGATTTGTTTAGCCCCGATACATTTTCGGCGCAGCGTCACTCGACCAGTGAGCTATTACGCACTCTTTAAATGATGGCTGCTTCTAAGCCAACATCCTGGTTGTCTAAGCAACGCCACATCCTTTTCCACTTAACAAATACTTTGGGACCTTAGCTGGTGGTCTGGGCTGTTTCCCTCTTGACTACGGATCTTATCACTCGCAGTCTGACTCCCAAACATAAATCATTGGCATTCGGAGTTTGTCTGAATTCGGTAACCCGGGATGGGCCCCTAGTCCAAACAGTGCTCTACCTCCAAGATTCTAACGTTTGAGGCTAGCCCTAAAGCTATTTCGGAGAGAACCAGCTATCTCCAGGTTCGATTGGAATTTCTCCGCTACCCACACCTCATCCCCGCACTTTTCAACGTGCGTGGGTTCGGACCTCCAGTAAGTGTTACCTTACCTTCATCCTGGACATGGGTAGATCACCTGGTTTCGGGTCTACGACCACATACTCATTCGCCCTATTCAGACTCGCTTTCGCTGCGGCTCCGTCTTCTCAACTTAACCTTGCATGTAATCGTAACTCGCCGGTTCATTCTACAAAAGGCACGCTATCACCCATTAACGGGCTCTAACTACTTGTAGGCACACGGTTTCAGGATCTATTTCACTCCCCTTCCGGGGTGCTTTTCACCTTTCCCTCACGGTACTGGTTCACTATCGGTCACTAGGTAGTATTTAGCCTTGGGAGATGGTCCTCCCGGATTCCGACGGAATTTCACGTGTTCCGCCGTACTCAGGATACACTCAAGAGAGAATAAATTTTGGACTACGGGGCTTTTACCCTATCCTGCGGACCTTTCCAGATCGCTTCGTCTAACTCATTCCTTTGTAACTCTATGTAGAGTGTCCTACAACCCCAAGAGGCAAGCCTCTTGGTTTGGGCTATTCCCGTTTCGCTCGCCGCTACTCAGGGAATCGATTTTTCTTTCTCTTCCTCCAGGTACTTAGATGTTTCAGTTCCCTGGGTGTGTCTCAGATGCGCTATGTATTCACGCAAATGTACTGCTCCATTACGAACAGTGGGTTTCCCCATTCGGAAATCTCCGGATCAAAGCTCACTTACAGCTCCCCGAAGCATATCGGTGTTAGTGCCGTCCTTCGTCGACTCCTAGTGCCAAGGCATTCACCGTGCGCCCTTATTAACTTAACCTAAAAGTTAAAAAGTCTTACACGTCGTGATTACGTAAATAATCACAACAGAATTTCTTGTTGTTTATTGTTTCAATGTCGTTTTATCCAGTTTTCAAAGAACAAGTATCGAATCTTCATATAAAAATGAACATTCAAAACTGAACTGCAAAACGTTAAGATACAGATAAAGATCTGTATTCCGATATTATCCTTAGAAAGGAGGTGATCCAGCCGCACCTTCCGATACGGCTACCTTGTTACGACTTCACCCCAATCATCTGTCCCACCTTCGGCGGCTGGCTCCCGTAAGGGTTACCCCACCGACTTCGGGTGTTACAAACTCTCGTGGTGTGACGGGCGGTGTGTACAAGGCCCGGGAACGTATTCACCGTGGCATGCTGATCCACGATTACTAGCGATTCCGGCTTCATGTAGGCGAGTTGCAGCCTACAATCCGAACTGAGAACGGTTTTATGGGATTTGCTCACCCTCGCGGGGTTGCGACCCTCTGTACCGTCCATTGTAGCACGTGTGTAGCCCAGGTCATAAGGGGCATGATGATTTGACGTCATCCCCACCTTCCTCCGGTTTATCACCGGCAGTCACCTTAGAGTGCCCAACTGAATGCTGGCAACTAAGATCAAGGGTTGCGCTCGTTGCGGGACTTAACCCAACATCTCACGACACGAGCTGACGACAACCATGCACCACCTGTCACCGCTGTCCCCGAAGGGAAAACTCTATCTCTAGAGCGGTCAGCGGGATGTCAAGACCTGGTAAGGTTCTTCGCGTTGCTTCGAATTAAACCACATGCTCCACCGCTTGTGCGGGCCCCCGTCAATTCCTTTGAGTTTCAGTCTTGCGACCGTACTCCCCAGGCGGAGTGCTTAATGCGTTAGCTGCAGCACTAAGGGGCGGAAACCCCCTAACACTTAGCACTCATCGTTTACGGCGTGGACTACCAGGGTATCTAATCCTGTTTGCTCCCCACGCTTTCGCGCCTCAGCGTCAGTTACAGACCAGAAAGCCGCCTTCGCCACTGGTGTTCCTCCAAATCTCTACGCATTTCACCGCTACACTTGGAATTCCGCTTTCCTCTTCTGTACTCAAGTCCCCCAGTTTCCAATGACCTTCCACGGTTGAGCCGTGGGATTTCACATCAGACTTAAAGGACCGCCTGCGCGCGCTTTACGCCCAATAATTCCGGACAACGCTTGCCACCTACGTATTACCGCGGCTGCTGGCACGTAGTTAGCCGTGGCTTTCTAATGAGGTACCGTCAAGGTACGAGCAGTTACTCTCGTACTTGTTCTTCCCTCACAACAGAGTTTTACGATCCGAAAACCTTCTTCACTCACGCGGCATTGCTCCATCAGACTTTCGTCCATTGTGGAAGATTCCCTACTGCTGCCTCCCGTAGGAGTCTGGGCCGTGTCTCAGTCCCAGTGTGGCCGATCACCCTCTCAGGTCGGCTACGCATCGTCGCCTTGGTGAGCCGTTACCTCACCAACTAGCTAATGCGCCGCGGGCCCATCCTGTAGTGACAGCCGAGACCGTCTTTTAACATCTCCCCATGAGAGGAAATGGATTATTCGGTATTAGCCCCGGTTTCCCGGAGTTATCCCAATCTACAGGGCAGGTTGCCCACGTGTTACTCACCCGTCCGCCGCTAAATCAGAAGAAGCAAGCTTCTTCGTCATTCGCTCGACTTGCATGTATTAGGCATGCCGCCAGCGTTCGTCCTGAGCCAGGATCAAACTCTCCATAATAGAGAACTTAAAAAGCTCATTTGTTTTGCTGGCATCATCATTAAATGATGTCAAAAATTGTTTTGCTATCAAACTAACTAAGTTAGCTGATTGCTATATTTCTTAACGTTTTGCATGTTCAGTTTTCAATGTTCATGTTGTCTACCAGAATGTGTTACCTCTTGGCGACTTCTACAATATTACTCGCTTTACTTAATGAAGTCAACACTTTTTAAAAACTTTTTTTAAATTAACATAGAAATCGCTACAACGGAGATTACTCCGGGTATGCCTAACGCTGCTGCAACAGCCCCTGTGAACAAATTTACGGGTATTGCATAACCTATCGAACCAAGTAATAAATGCACTCCATATAACAATAGTACAGAAAAACCTAAACGAAATAATAAAATAGACACACCTTCAAAAAACTTTGGAAATGAATTTCTAAATAACAAAAAAGATAACAGCACAAGCGAACATATAATGATAATAAACTTCATGAGTTACACCCTCCATAAAATCATATCTATCATTATATGTAGCTAGTACATCTATTATGCTATTTTAGAACGACATTTCGAATCCTTGCTTCTTTATATAAATAGAAGTGGATACTTTCTGCCATTTTCCTTTTAGCAACTGCCTCTAAATCATAGTCATTTAAATAATCCTCTATTAACTGAGCTTGCTGCCACTCTTCTTTTGTGTCTTTCATGAGCGTTACAAATTGCTCATCAAATTCTTTTTTCAGTTTTCCTTTTTTAGAAAACATCACAGTAACCCATCCCCCTACAACTCTCGACGACCTTCTAGAGCTTTAGACAGAGTTACTTCATCCGCATACTCTAAATCTCCACCTACAGGTAAACCATGAGCAATTCTTGTTGTTTTAATACCAGACGGTTTGACAAGACGTGAAATATACATCGCCGTTGCTTCCCCTTCTATTGTAGGATTAGTAGCTAATATTAGCTCTTCTATTTCGGTATCTTGTAATCTTTTCAAAAGTGAAGGTACGTTGATATCTTCTGGACCTATTCCATCCATAGGAGAAATCGCACCGTGAAGTACGTGGTATCGTCCATTGTAATCTCTCATTTTTTCCAACGCAATTACATCTTTTGTGTCTTGAACCACACAGATTAAAGATGCATCTCTTTGCTGATCCTGACATATATGACAAGGATCAATATCTGTTATATGCCCACACACAGAACAAAAACTTAAATTTCGTTTGGCATCAACTAAAGCTTTCGCAAAATCTAAAACAGTATCTTCTTTCATGGTTAAGACAAAAAAAGCCAGACGGGCCGCGGTTTTCGGCCCTATTCCTGGCAATTTCATAAAACTATCAATTAGTTTTGATATCGGTTCAGGATAATGCATTTATAATTCCTCCTAGAACATGCCAGGAAGGTTCAATCCTTTCGTGAATTGACCCATTGTGGAGTTCGCTGTATCTTCTGCTTTTTTTATCGCTTCGTTTGTAGCAATGACGATTAAATCTTGAAGCGTTTCAATATCATCTGGATCTACAACTGCTGGATCTAGTTCTACTTCCAATACTTCTTTTTGTCCAGAAACTACAACTTTCACCATACCACCACCAGCAACTGCTTCAAATCGTTGTGTAGCTAACTCTTCTTGTGCCTCCGCCATCTTCTTTTGCATTTTTTGCATTTGTTTCATCATACCTTGCATATTTCCCATTCCACGCATAATTATTTTCCTCCTTAGTCATCATGTACTTCTACAAATTCTTTTCCAAACAATTTCTCTGCTTCCACTATCAGCGGATCCTCTGTTACCTGTTCCATCGTTTGTAATAGTTCCATCGAGCCTGATGGTTCAGACAGATTTTCTTCCTCATTCTCTTGAGTGCCTTGTTTTAAACCATTTTGTTTAATAAAATCTTCTCTGATCTTCAACCAATTTTCCTCTGGTACGTATAAAACTTCATACATAGTCCCAGTCAGGTTAGCAATTAACTGGGGAAATGAAGTGGAAAATGTTTTGTTCTCCATAGCCATTTGGCAATGTATATCATACTTGAATTTTAACACAAATGCATTAGAAGATGCTGCTACTGGCTCTGCATCGTTTAATAATGCTGCATGAGACTTTTGTAATTGTTGTAAAATATTTGCCCACTGAGATTTAATCGTTTGGATATCGGTTTTTGTGGCTGTTTTCAAGATTTCTTGTATTCGACCACTTGACACTTTAACGCCACCAGATGACTTTTGTCTTTGACGCTTCGGTTGATCTTGTGTTCCAGTGTTAGCTTGCGAAAACGTTCCTTGACTTAATTGCTGTTGCAATTGTTGCAATTGAGTTTCTAGTAATTTCACCTTTGTTTCTAATTCCGAGTTGCTCTCATTTGAGAACGTTCCTTCCACTGGCACATGTGCCATTCGAATTATCGCTGTTTCTAGATACACTTTCGCGTGATTGGAAAAACGCATCTCTTGTTGTGTATTCGTCAAGATGGAAATACCTTTATATAAGGCATCTACTTGAAACTTAGAAGCAAGCTCTAAAAACATAGAGTCCCCTGTTGCAATTTCTAGTAATTCAGTTTGCTCTGGAGCAACAAGTAAAACAAGCAAGTCTCTATAGAAAGTTATAAAATCCTCTGTTAATCGAACTGGATCCTTGCCATCTTCTATTAGCTTTTCTATGCATGCTAGTGCCTTTGCTATATCTTTGTCTATCAAAGCATCTGCTAATTGAAAAAACACGTCCTGTCCAATTGAACCAGTTACAAGTAGTGCATCTTCAATCGTCATTTTATCTGCACTGAATGACACGACTTGATCCAGCATGCTAAGTGCATCACGCATACCACCTGCGGCTGCTTGCGCAATAATTTTTAGTACATCTTCATCGTATTCAATTTTAGCATCCGTTAAAACTTCTTCCATACGAGAAACGATATCACTTGATGTAATTCGTTTAAAATCAAAACGCTGACATCTAGAAATAATAGTTAATGGAATTTTATGCGGCTCTGTTGTTGCCAATATGAACACGGCATGTGTTGGTGGTTCTTCTAATGTTTTCAGTAATGCGTTGAATGCACTTGTGGAGAGCATATGCACCTCATCGATGATATACACTTTGTATTTAGCATTAGAAGGGGCAAACCGAACTTTTTCAATAATATCGCGCATTTCTTCTACCCGTGAATTAGAAGCTGCGTCAAATTCAATCACATCTGTATTCGAACCTTCTGTTATACTTTTACATGTTTCACATGTATTACAAGGTTCTTTTGCTGGACCATTTTCACAGTTCAAAGCCTTCGCAAAAATTTTTGCTGCACTTGTTTTACCTGTTCCACGTGGTCCTGAAAATAAATACGCATGTGTTGTTTTGTTATAAAGGAGGGCATTTTGAAGAGTTTGCTTAATATGAGTTTGACCGGACATTTCCGCAAACGATTGTGGCCGATAAGCACGGTAAAAGGCTTGATACGACACTAATTTCCCTCCTTCTCATTTCTAATTGTTAATGATCTCTATTATAACATAAAGCCTAATAGAGTTCGCTTATTTGTGTATAGTAGATTTTTTTCCAAATAAAAAAACTCACTTGTCTCTTAGACAAATGAGTTGAAATTTAAAATAAAAGCCGTGCACCTTCCTTCGATTGAAACACATAAGCGGCACCTTTGTCGTTAACTCGGTTTAGGCTACCCCGCGGCACATGAGAAAACACCACTTAATGCTGCTTCCTTCCGGACCTGACATGGTTCATGGGTACCCATTGCGCAGGACCCAAACGTCAACATCACGTGCAAATACCAGACCCTACATGTATTCAACCTCAGAGAAGGAGTTCAGTCTCGCTAGAGCGGATTGCGAGTTACAAGACACCGCTACCTTCCCACCTAGCACGGCATTTACTAGTATACTTTTTTTATAGACAAAAATCAATGATAACGCATATATAAATTTTATCTACATTACTATCTTTTTGTAACTGATAGGAAAACATTTAAAATATTTGTGCTACAATTTGCTTTCTTTTTCAAGAAAGTTCGAATAAATATCATTTAAAATTTCTACTTAGAACAACAGAAATTTAATAAAAATATGTTGACTTTCATTTTTATCCGTGATAAATTAGTTCTTGTACTTCGGAGGAATACCCAAGTCTGGCTGAAGGGATCGGTCTTGAAAACCGACAGGCGGGTCATACCGCGCGGGGGTTCGAATCCCTCTTCCTCCTCCATTTTAAATACACACACGCATAAATTTGAGATTGAATTCGTTACGTTGGTAACGAATTTTTCTTACAACATAGTGTTCAGAATATTGAGAAGGTAGCGAATTTCGTTATCTTCTTTTTTTGTTAAGAAAATAACTTATATAAAAATCCTCCTGCATAAGATACAGGAGGATTTTGTTTATTTACGAATAATAGCTGTTTGTTCCATGAAGTGACCAATACGTTCTAAGATTGCCTCTACGTCATCTGGGTTTGTCAAAATATCATAATCATTAATATTTAAACGAAGTACTGGGCAACCATTAAATGCATCAATCCATTTCTCGTATCGCCCATGCATCTCTTCCCAATAAGAGATAGGTGTTTGCTGCTCCATTGGGCGACCTCTATCATGAATCCGATCAATAATGTCATCCATTGATCCTTCCAAATAAATCAGTAAGTTTGGATGTGGAAAATATGGTGTCATTACCATCGCTTCAAACAAGCTTGTATACGTTTCATGATCCACTGGATCCATCGTACCTTTTTCCTTATGCATTTGTGCAAATATTCCTGTATCCTCGTAAATAGAACGATCTTGGATAAATCCTCCGCCATACTCAAACATCCTTTTTTGCTCTTTAAACCGCTCAGCCAAAAAGTAGATTTGTAAATGGAAGCTCCATTTATTAAAATCCTCGTAGAAACGATCTAAATAAGGGTTTGTATCCACTTTTTCAAAAGATGTTTTAAAATGTAACGCTTCTGCTAATGCTTTAGTCATTGTTGATTTACCTACACCCACAGTTCCTGCGATTGTAATAACTGCACTAGAAGGTATGCCATACTTCTCTCTTAAACTCATTGTTTTAATAACTCCTTTTATGTAATGTTGCATCTACTTTTTCTAAAATTATTTGTAGGTCCTGTCCATTTTGAACAAAATCTATCTCATCTCCATTAAATCGAAGAACGGGTACTTCTGGATGCTTTTTCTCGAAGTTATTGATAAACATACGATAATCAGCTGAGAGCTGCTCTAAATAGTCAGGGCTAATTTTTTTTTCGAAATCTCTTCCGCGCATATCAATTCGCCCGAGAAGTACATCTATACTTGCATCTATATATATGACCATATTAGGAACCGGCATATCTTTCGTCAAAATTTGATAGATAGATTCATACTTTTCATATTCTACTTCACTCAACGTACGTTTTGCGAAAATTAGATTTTTGAAAATATGGTAATCTGCAACTACTGGATTTTCATTTGATAAATATTTTTTCTCTATATCACTTAATTGTTTATAACGATTACACAGAAAAAACATCTCTGTTTGGAAACTCCATTCTGCAATATCCTCGTAAAACTTATTTAAAAAAGGATTTTCATCCACAATCTCTTTTAATAATTCAAATTGGTATTTAGTCGCAATAGCTTTGGCTAAGGAAGTCTTACCAACCCCTATTGGACCTTCTACCGTTATAAATGGAATGGACATAAGTTTAACCTCACTCTAAGATTTCAAGTCGTATCTTCTATTTTAACACACGCTGAAAATGAAAAATAGAGCAAATCCACCTTTCCAAGGAAAGGCTAATTTGCTCTATATTTTCTTCACTTGGAACATTTCGTGAAGTAAATACCAATTTTGTGGAAAATCAAAACCACTGTGCCAATATGCAATTCCTCGTAGCTGTAATTCTTTCAAAAGTTTGAACTTAGCTTGAATAGATCGTGCATCTTCAAACCATACCTCATGTTCAATACCATCCTGCCAATAATGGAAGAATGGTGCCTGCGCATTTTGATCGTATTCAATTGCCGCATTTCGATCCTTGGCTAATTGAATTGCCTGCTGTGGGCTTATTGCTTTAGCATTTGGATTTCCTACTTTATATGGTAAAGTCCAATCATATCCATACAAGTTCTGCCCCATCATAATTTTACTTGGAATTATTTCTGTTTTTGCATATTCCAATACTCTGCGAACAGGTCCAATTGGTGAAACTGCCATTGGTGGTCCCCCACTATATCCCCACTCATAAGTCATAATGACAACAAAGTCTGCCACTTCACCCAATGCTTTATAATCAAATGCTTCATACCATTTTCCTGGTTGATCGGCACTTGTTATAGGAGGAAGTGTTACGGATATTACATACCCTTTGGCAAATTCTTTGAATTCTTTTATAAAGTTCACGTAATTTTCTCTGTCCTCAGCATCCATATACTCAAAATCTATATGAATATGAGTAGTTCCTCTTTTTTCTGCCTCTGCCACCGATTGTTCAAATAAGTTCATCTTTACTTTTTCATCTGTAAAAATAGTATGAGCTAGGGAACTATTAAACGCATAATTTTCGATATTCGCTATGACAATAACTGTTTCTACCTGATGCTCTTTTGCAATCTCACTTAATGTACTCCAATTCATCTTCGTTAATGATCCATCTCGTAGCACTTCATACGAAAACGGCATCATATAAGTTAAATTTGAGGCCACTTTCTCTACTTGTTCTAGCACACGTTCCGAGGGTAATTCAGTATACCATTCCACGTATAAATTTGTTTCAATGGTAGGTCTATTTGGACTTGGGGTCGATGGTAGTACTAGCGCCTGACCGACTACTAATACATCAGGATCAGGAATTTCGTTAATAGTTACTATACTTTCTACTGTTGTTCCGAACCGTTTGGCGATTGCATAAATACTATCTCCCTGTTTAACTATATGGATCAATGCATCACTCCTTCATCATAGAGTATGCATGTTGTCAAAAAAACATGCTACACTATGCAAAAGGAGTCGATGAGTATGGACGAGTATTATATGAATTTAGCCATAGAAGAAGCAAAAAAAGCAGCCGCCATTGGCGAAGTTCCCATAGGTGCAGTAATCGTACATAAGGATCAAGTTATAGCAAAAGGCTATAACTTAAGAGAAACAACCCTAAATGCCACTACACATGCAGAACTACTTGCGATTCAAGATGCCTGTACAACATTAAATAATTGGAGACTTGAAGAAACAACACTATATGTTACCTTAGAGCCTTGCCCGATGTGCGCAGGAGCCATTTTACAGTCCCGTATACCTCGAGTAGTTTATGGAGCAAGAGATGCAAAGGCTGGATGTGTGGATTCTCTTTACCGACTATTGAATGATGAACGATTTAATCATTGCTGTGAAGTGACAGAAGGCGTTTTAGCGGAGGAATGTGGTAATATACTCACTCAATTTTTTCGTAATCTTCGTGAGCAAAAAAAGAACCAGAAACGCAGTTTATAGCGAATCTGGTTCTTTTTATAATTATTTTATAACTGTTTTTCCACCCATATAAGGAATTAGAACTTCTGGAACTACTACTGTTCCATCCGCTTGTTGATAGTTTTCTAAAATAGCTGCAACCGTGCGTCCTAGAGCTAATCCACTACCATTTAAAGTGTGCACATACTCAGGCTTTCCTCCAGCTTCACGGCGGAAACGAATTCCGGCACGTCGAGCTTGGAAATCTTCAAAGTTACTGCAAGATGAAATTTCTTTATATTCACCATAGCTTGGCAACCAAACTTCTAAATCGTATTTCTTCGCAGCTGTAAAGCCTAAATCTGCTGTACACATATGAAGTTTACGATATGGCAGACCTAGTAGTTGTAATACTTTTTCAGCATGACCAGTTAAAAGTTCTAACTGCTCATAAGAATCTTCAGGCTTCACAAAACGAACTAACTCAACTTTGTTAAATTGATGTTGACGTATTAATCCACGAGTATCACGACCAGCAGAACCAGCTTCAGAACGGAAACAAGCACTATAGGCAGTGAATGCTTGCGGAAGTTCCGCCCCATCTAATATTTCATCTCTATAAAAATTCGTTACAGGTACTTCCGCTGTTGGTATTAAGAAGTAATCCTCTTCTCCAATTAGAAAAGCATCCTCTTCAAACTTTGGAAGTTGCCCAGTGCCTGTAAGACTTGCACGATTTGCTAAATAAGGTGGAAGCATTTCTTCATAGCCATGCTCTTCTGCATGCAAATCCATCATGAAATTTAACAGTCCGCGTTCTAGTCTAGCTCCTAAACCACGATAAAATGCAAAACGACTTCCGGTCACTTTTGAAGCACGTTCAAAATCTACTAATTTTAAATCTGTTGCAATATCCCAATGTGCTTTCGTTTCAAAATCAAATGAAGGAACTTCTCCCCATTTAAATATTTCAACATTATCATCCTCAGAGTCACCAATCGGCACACTGTCATGTGGAATATTAGGGATACGCATCATCATATATTCAAACTTTTCTTCCACATCTCGTAACTCATCATCTAAAGCTTTTATTTGATCCCCTACTTCACGCATACGTGCAATAAGATCATCTGCATTTTCTTTATTTCTTTTCATTAATGATATCTTTTGAGAAAATTCATTTCTTTCAGCCTTTAACACTTCCGTTTTCGCAATTAATTCACGACGTTTCTGATCTAAAGGTTGGAATTGATCAAACTCCGAAATATCTTCACCTCGCTTAGCTAGTTTTGCTTTTACTGTTTCATAATTATCTCGTACAAATTTTACATCTAACATAAATAATTCCTCCTTAAAATTTTCGAAAACGCAAAAAAGCCCCCATCCCATGAAAAAGGGACGAGAGCATACCCGCGTTGCCACCCTGATTGATCCAGTCATAGACTTAAATCCACTTACTTGTACTGTAACGGCTTTTCAACCGGCACGACTTACTAATAATTCAGCCGCACAACTCAAAGGACGGATTCACAAGTGTTTATATCAGCTTCCACCATCCGCTGACTCTCTAAAAAAAACGAGCTTGTTACTGCTTCCTATCATCGTTTTTGGTTCATGAAATTACTCATACTTTACTATACGTAAACCTCATTTGCAAGTCTTTCCTTAATCATCCTTGTAAAATATGTCGTAATTCCATCTTTACCTTTTAGCTTCGGTTGAAATGAGCAACATTATAAATAACCCCGTCTTTTCATCTTTGCTTTCTTTCTAATATCTTTATAAAGTTTAGTATAATAAAATATGACCCTCCAATAATTATCAAAAACAAATAAAAAAAGTGGTCAGATTGGAGAAATGATGGATTTCTTAATGTTTCAGCTAATACAAGAATCAAAAACTCCACTATATGAACAACTATATCGTGCTATAAAAGAAGCAATTATAAACGGTACAATCGAAGAAGGCATTAAGCTTCCCTCAAAGAGAAAGCTAGCTGATTATTTAGCTGTCAGTCAAACGACGATTGAATTTGCCTATAGCCAATTAGTCGCCGAAGGGTTTATCTCCTCTGAACCTAGACGTGGATATTTTGTACAAAGTTTAGAAGAATTAGCTATCATTGAACAGAATAGCCCCTCCATAATGCAAGAAGAAAATAATATATCTTCTTTTTCTATTGAATTTTCTCCAGGGAAAATTGATACTGATTCATTTCCTTTTGCGACTTGGAGAAAATATGCGAAGGACATTGTAAACGATGAAAACAAAGATCTTCTTCAGTTAGGGCATCCTCAAGGAGATTACGGATTGAGACAGCAAATCTCTTCTTATTTGTTTCAATCTAGAGGAGTAAAAAGTACGCCTGAACAAATTATCCTAGGCTCAGGTACTGAACAAATTATGCCACTTATCATTCATTTACTAGGAGACAAAGCGGTGTATGGATTTGAAAATCCTGGATATCCTCTTACACATCATTTGTTTTTTAAAGATAGTAGAAAGTCTGTACCTATTCCGGTAGATGACGATGGGATCGTAGTAGCTAAATTAGAACAGACTTTTGCAAATGTGATGTACGTAACTCCCTCCCACCAATTTCCAACAGGAGCAGTATTATCGGCAACAAGGCGAAGCCAGTTACTCGCGTGGGCATACCAGCAGGATAATCGATATATTATTGAAGATGATTACGATAGCGAGTTTAGGTATACTGGTAAACCTATTCCTGCCCTCCAAGGTATCGATCAAAATGAGCGGGTTATTTATTTAAGTACGTTTTCTAAGTCACTAATGCCCTCCTTACGCATAGCCTATGCAGTATTACCAAAATCACTACTCTTACAATATAAACAACGATTTTCCTATTATTCTGCTACGGTTCCTAGAATGGATCAGCATATACTAGCAAACTTTATGGAGGATGGGTACTTCGCAAAACATTTAAATAAAATGAGAAAAATTTATAAGCGCAAGTTAGAGATTATTACGAAAACTATTATGCAATACGAGCCTACTGTTACAATCTCTGGAGAACAGGCAGGTATGCATATATTATTAACCATTCATACAACTAAAACAGAGACGGAATTAGTAAACCGTGCGAAGCAGGCTGACATTCGGATATATGGTCTTCAGGAATATATTTCATCAGAATTAGAGGAGAAGGCGGTTCCAAAGCTTGTATTAGGATTTGGAGGATTAAAAGTAGAAGAGGTTGCTTCCTCCATTCATCAATTAATGCATGCTTTAGAAATAACAAAAACACTGTAACTCCAATGAGCTACAGTGTTTTTGTTATTTAAAATAATCCGCCAATAAAATCTGTTGTGCTATTCCATAAGTTTGCGAAAAACTTACCAATACCTTGGAACATTAAACTAAACCAGCTAGCACGTTCTACATCCTCAGTAGTTACTACGTCCGTTTCTGCTGTATGATCAAGTATATAGCCATAGTCCGTTCCTTCTGATTTCTCTAAGTGAACTTTACCAACAACTGTATCCTTCTTAATATCTGCTTCAAGCTTTTCTTTACTTGCCGTAAATACGGGCTTGTACAATTCTTTTTCATTTGTCCTAACGACCATAGAAATAGGATTCTTTACAGCTATTGCTACTGTGTCCTCTTTCCCTTTTTCTACTTTTAATGTCTCTTGTTCTGGAATTTTATATCCTGCTGGAACAATCTCTTCTTTAGAAAATTGGGAGAAACCATAATCTAATAAGGCTCTTGTTGCATCAAAACGAGCCTTGTACGAACCATTTCCATTCGCATCTACCGCTTTCATTACAACAGAAATCACACGCATTCCGTTCTTTTGAGCAGTCGCAGTAAAGGAATGACCTGCAAATTCTGTTGTTCCAGTTTTTAATCCGTCTACACCTTCGTATTCGTAGATTAAACCTGGTAACATCCAGTTCCAGTTACTCATTTCTATTGCATCAGAAGTTCCTTTACGAAATGTTTTCTTAGGAATCTTTGTTGTTTCTAAAACCTCAGGAAAATCTTTCATTAAATAATAAGCTAGAGTTGCTACTGACTTTGCAGGCATAACGTTTTCATCAGAAGGACTGGTACTTGCTGGATGCATTCCTTGTAAGTCTTCATTGTTTAGACCTGAAGAATTGACAAATTTATAGCCTTCTAAGCCCATTTCTGCTGCTTTTTCATTCATCAGCTTTACAAAATTCTCTTCGGTTCCTGCAATTGTTTCAGCTATGGCAATAGTTGCTGCATTTGCTGAATATATAGCCATTGCTTCATAAAGTTCCCGAATAGAATAGCTACCATCCTCACGAAGTGGTACATTACTTAAACGACGATCTTGAGAGATTTTGTATGTATATTCAGTAACATTGTATTGTTGATCCCATGTCACTTTACCCTCTTCTATTGCTTCAAATAACAAATACTCCGTCATCATTTTCGTCATACTCGCTATACCTAACGATGACTCAGAATTCTTTTCATATAGAATTTTACCTGTTTCTGCATCGATTAAAATTGCTGCATCTACATTTAAATTCAAACTTTCCTCTGCTTTTGTAGCAGCAGGCATACCACATACTACTGACACAAGAAACATCGGAAGTACTAGCCACTTTATCATTGATGTCATCCAAACCTTCTTCACTATCGTACCTCCACCTTTTGTTTTTATCATTGCCCATTTTATCACACTTTAGCACGGTAGGGACACTTGTACACCAAAAAGCACCCATTCGACCTAGTTTAAGACGACGAATGAGTGCAAAAGTTTCTATATTACAAAATTACTTATGATAAAGAGTAATTTGGAGCCTCTTTTGTGATTTGAACATCATGCGGATGACTTTCACGTAATCCTGCTCCAGTCATACGGACAAATTGTGCATTTTCACGTAGAGCTTCAAGAGTTCCTGTCCCACAATATCCCATTCCTGCACGAACACCACCTAGTAATTGGTGAACAGTATCAGAAAGTGGTCCTTTATAAGGAAGACGACCTTCAATACCTTCTGGAACTAGTTTTTTTGCATCCTCTTGGAAATAACGGTCTTTTGAACCTTTTTCCATAGCTGCAATAGATCCCATTCCACGATAAGTTTTAAAACGTCTTCCTTGGAAAATTTCTGTCTCCCCTGGACTTTCTGTCGTGCCAGCAAGTAAGCTACCTAACATTACTACATGTCCACCCGCAGCTAACGCTTTTACGATATCACCTGAATACTTAATACCACCGTCAGCAATAATTGTTTTACCAGCCTTACGAGCCTCTGTAGCACAATCATATATAGCTGTAATTTGAGGAACCCCAACACCTGCTACAACACGAGTTGTACAAATAGAGCCAGGTCCAATACCAACTTTGACAACATCGGCACCTGCTTCAAATAAAGCCTTTGTTGCTTCACCAGTAGCTACATTTCCAGCAACAATATCTAGTTCCGGATATGCGTTACGAATCTCTTTTACTGTATCCATAACACCTTGAGAATGACCATGTGCAGTATCAATAACAATTACATCTACTTGTGCTTCTACAAGCTTCTGTACTCTTATCATCGTATCCTTCGTAACGCCTACTGCAGCACCTACTAACAAACGTCCATGATGATCTTTTGCAGCATTAGGGAATTCAATCACTTTTTCAATATCCTTAATTGTGATTAAGCCTTTTAGTTTTCCACTTTCATCAACGATAGGTAACTTTTCAATTTTGTATTGTTGAAGAATTTTTTCAGCATCCTCGAGAGTTGTTCCTACTGAAGCTGTAACCAATCGTTCCTTTGTCATTACATCATCTATTTTTAAAGAGTAATCCTGAATAAAGCGCAGATCACGGTTAGTGATAATGCCAACTAATTGTAAATCATCTTCATTGTTTACAATAGGGACACCTGAAATTCTATATTTCCCCATCAAATGTTCAGCATCATATACCTGATGTTCTGGAGTTAAAAAGAAAGGGTCTGTAATTACACCGTTTTCAGAACGTTTAACGGTTTGAACTTGTTCCGCTTGTTCTTCAATACTCATGTTTTTATGGATAACTCCAAGTCCACCTTGACGTGCCATTGAAATCGCCATTTTAGCTTCCGTTACCGTATCCATACCAGCACTAATCATCGGGATATTTAATTTAATTTTAGACGTTAATTGCACCGATAAATTGATATCCTTTGGTAATACTTCTGATTGAGCTGGAACTAATAAAACATCATCAAATGTTAAGCCTTCTTTTTGAAATTTAGATTCCCACATTTCGCTGAATTCCTCCTCGTTAAATAAATATTATTACAAGGTTATCAGCGCTTCACACAAGTGTCAAGAAACCTTGAATAATATGTTTATTCGGACTTTTCTTTCTTCAATGAGAAAGAGTTAAAATTCTGTTTAAACTAGCATAATAGTTACATAAGTAAAGGGATCTTTAAATGTTTGCTAGAACGAAGTTAGATGGAGATTTTCATTGAAACCTCTACTTAGTAGATTAGTAATCTTAAAGAACTATGGTCTTTAGATTAAAATCAACAATTACAAGAAAAGTACAAGTGAATTTTAAGAGAAAAAAATTTTCTGTTTCCGAAGTACCCCGGACTGACTTTGTTACATCATTACCATGGGATATCGAGTGAAGAAATGTGTTCCCTCTTATTTATACTAGAAGCCCCAGAATATACATTTGGAGAGCTCTAGCATAGTACTAGACGATAGATGTAAAGCTTATTGCAGAATCTTGACCTATACATTCAAAGGGCCACCAACATGTGCTATAAGAATAGCAATAAAGGCTCTCCATTTCTTTAATTGTTAGTCTTGAGTGACTCAAGGAGCTAATAAACCGGGTTAACCAATCCTACTTCTCTATTGATTAAATCTTACCATCAATACATACAAAAAAAGTCGCTACCGATTATTCGGTAACGACTTTTTCTTTGGTGCCCAGCGACGTCCTACTCTCACAGGGGGAGACCCCCAACTACCATCGGCGCTGAAGAGCTTAACTTCCGTGTTCGGTATGGGAACGGGTGTGACCTCTTCGCCATCATCACTAGACTCTTCGGCTTTCAATATACGCCGCATTGCGTTGTCAACTTCATTCGTTCTGTCAGTCACGTACGTTAGTACGTTCCTTCCTTCTCTCAATCGTTTCCTAGCACTGCTTGTATCTTGAAACCCTCATATATAGAGTGCTTGTTCACTCAAAACTGGATAAACGACATTGGAACTGAAACAAATTTGGTTAAGTCCTCGATCGATTAGTATTCGTCAGCTGCACGTGTCGCCACGCTTCCACCCCGAACCTATCTACCTCATCGTCTTTGAGGGATCTTACTTACTTGCGTAATGGGAAATCTCATCTTGAGGGGGGCTTCGTGCTTAGATGCTTTCAGCACTTATCCCGTCCACACATAGCTACCCAGCGATGCTCTTGGCAGAACAACTGGTACACCAGCGGTGTGTCCATCCCGGTCCTCTCGTACTAAGGACAGCTCCTCTCAAATTTCCTACGCCCACGACGGATAGGGACCGAACTGTCTCACGACGTTCTGAACCCAGCTCGCGTACCGCTTTAATGGGCGAACAGCCCAACCCTTGGGACCGACTACAGCCCCAGGATGCGATGAGCCGACATCGAGGTGCCAAACCTCCCCGTCGATGTGGACTCTTGGGGGAGATAAGCCTGTTATCCCCGGGGTAGCTTTTATCCGTTGAGCGATGGCCCTTCCATGCGGAACCACCGGATCACTAAGCCCGTCTTTCGACCCTGCTCGACTTGTAGGTCTCGCAGTCAAGCTCCCTTCTGCCTTTACACTCTTCGAATGATTTCCAACCATTCTGAGGGAACCTTTGGGCGCCTCCGTTACACTTTAGGAGGCGACCGCCCCAGTCAAACTACCCGCCTGACACTGTCTCCTACCCGGGTTACGGGTATGGGTTAGAATTTCAATACAACCAGGGCAGTATCCCACCGACGCCTCCTCCGAAGCTGGCGCTCCGGGCTCTAAGGCTCCTGCCTATCCTGTACAAGTTGCACCAAAATTCAATATCAAGCTATAGTAAAGCTCCACGGGGTCTTTCCGTCCTGTCGCGGGTAACCTGCATCTTCACAGGTACTATAATTTCACCGAGTCTCTCGTTGAGACAGTGCCCAGATCGTTACGCCTTTCGTGCGGGTCGGAACTTACCCGACAAGGAATTTCGCTACCTTAGGACCGTTATAGTTACGGCCGCCGTTTACTGGGGCTTCAATTCGCACCTTCGCTTGCGCTAAGCACTCCTCTTAACCTTCCAGCACCGGGCAGGCGTCAGCCCCTATACTTCACCTTACGGTTTTGCAGAGACCTGTGTTTTTGCTAAACAGTCGCCTGGGCCTATTCACTGCGGCTCTTCTAGGCTATGCACCCAAAAGAGCACCCCTTCTCCCGAAGTTACGGGGTCATTTTGCCGAGTTCCTTAACGAGAGTTCTCTCGCTCACCTTAGGATTCTCTCCTCGACTACCTGTGTCGGTTTGCGGTACGGGCACCTATCACCTCGCTAGAGGCTTTTCTTGGCAGTGTGAAATCAGGAACTCCGGACATACGTCCTCGCCATCACAGCTCAATGTTAGAGAATGCGGATTTGCCTACATTCACACCTTACTGCTTGGACATGCATAACCAACAGCATGCTTACCCTATCCTTCTGCGTCCCCCCATTACTCAAACGGTGGTTTGGTGGTACAGGAATATCAACCTGTTATCCATCGCCTACGCCTATCGGCCTCGGCTTAGGTCCCGACTAACCCTGAGCGGACGAGCCTTCCTCAGGAAACCTTAGTCATACGGTGGACGGGATTCTCACCCGTCTTTCGCTACTCATACCGGCATTCTCACTTCTAAGCGCTCCACCAGTCCTTCCGGTCTGACTTCAACGCCCTTAGAACGCTCTCCTACCACTGATACCATAGGTATCAATCCACAGCTTCGGTGATTTGTTTAGCCCCGATACATTTTCGGCGCAGCGTCACTCGACCAGTGAGCTATTACGCACTCTTTAAATGATGGCTGCTTCTAAGCCAACATCCTGGTTGTCTAAGCAACGCCACATCCTTTTCCACTTAACAAATACTTTGGGACCTTAGCTGGTGGTCTGGGCTGTTTCCCTCTTGACTACGGATCTTATCACTCGCAGTCTGACTCCCAAACATAAATCATTGGCATTCGGAGTTTGTCTGAATTCGGTAACCCGGGATGGGCCCCTAGTCCAAACAGTGCTCTACCTCCAAGATTCTAACGTTTGAGGCTAGCCCTAAAGCTATTTCGGAGAGAACCAGCTATCTCCAGGTTCGATTGGAATTTCTCCGCTACCCACACCTCATCCCCGCACTTTTCAACGTGCGTGGGTTCGGACCTCCAGTAAGTGTTACCTTACCTTCATCCTGGACATGGGTAGATCACCTGGTTTCGGGTCTACGACCACATACTCATTCGCCCTATTCAGACTCGCTTTCGCTGCGGCTCCGTCTTCTCAACTTAACCTTGCATGTAATCGTAACTCGCCGGTTCATTCTACAAAAGGCACGCTATCACCCATTAACGGGCTCTAACTACTTGTAGGCACACGGTTTCAGGATCTATTTCACTCCCCTTCCGGGGTGCTTTTCACCTTTCCCTCACGGTACTGGTTCACTATCGGTCACTAGGTAGTATTTAGCCTTGGGAGATGGTCCTCCCGGATTCCGACGGAATTTCACGTGTTCCGCCGTACTCAGGATACACTCAAGAGAGAATAAATTTTGGACTACGGGGCTTTTACCCTATCCTGCGGACCTTTCCAGATCGCTTCGTCTAACTCATTCCTTTGTAACTCTATGTAGAGTGTCCTACAACCCCAAGAGGCAAGCCTCTTGGTTTGGGCTATTCCCGTTTCGCTCGCCGCTACTCAGGGAATCGATTTTTCTTTCTCTTCCTCCAGGTACTTAGATGTTTCAGTTCCCTGGGTGTGTCTCAGATGCGCTATGTATTCACGCAAATGTACTGCTCCATTACGAACAGTGGGTTTCCCCATTCGGAAATCTCCGGATCAAAGCTCACTTACAGCTCCCCGAAGCATATCGGTGTTAGTGCCGTCCTTCGTCGACTCCTAGTGCCAAGGCATTCACCGTGCGCCCTTATTAACTTAACCTAAAAGTTAAAAAGTCTTACACGTCGTGATTACGTAAATAATCACAACAGAATTTCTTGTTGTTTATTGTTTCAATGTCGTTTTATCCAGTTTTCAAAGAACAAGTATCGAATCTTCATATAAAAATGAACATTCAAAACTGAACTGCAAAACGTTAAGATACAGATAAAGATCTGTATTCCGATATTATCCTTAGAAAGGAGGTGATCCAGCCGCACCTTCCGATACGGCTACCTTGTTACGACTTCACCCCAATCATCTGTCCCACCTTCGGCGGCTGGCTCCCGTAAGGGTTACCCCACCGACTTCGGGTGTTACAAACTCTCGTGGTGTGACGGGCGGTGTGTACAAGGCCCGGGAACGTATTCACCGTGGCATGCTGATCCACGATTACTAGCGATTCCGGCTTCATGTAGGCGAGTTGCAGCCTACAATCCGAACTGAGAACGGTTTTATGGGATTTGCTCACCCTCGCGGGGTTGCGACCCTCTGTACCGTCCATTGTAGCACGTGTGTAGCCCAGGTCATAAGGGGCATGATGATTTGACGTCATCCCCACCTTCCTCCGGTTTATCACCGGCAGTCACCTTAGAGTGCCCAACTGAATGCTGGCAACTAAGATCAAGGGTTGCGCTCGTTGCGGGACTTAACCCAACATCTCACGACACGAGCTGACGACAACCATGCACCACCTGTCACCGCTGTCCCCGAAGGGAAAACTCTATCTCTAGAGCGGTCAGCGGGATGTCAAGACCTGGTAAGGTTCTTCGCGTTGCTTCGAATTAAACCACATGCTCCACCGCTTGTGCGGGCCCCCGTCAATTCCTTTGAGTTTCAGTCTTGCGACCGTACTCCCCAGGCGGAGTGCTTAATGCGTTAGCTGCAGCACTAAGGGGCGGAAACCCCCTAACACTTAGCACTCATCGTTTACGGCGTGGACTACCAGGGTATCTAATCCTGTTTGCTCCCCACGCTTTCGCGCCTCAGCGTCAGTTACAGACCAGAAAGCCGCCTTCGCCACTGGTGTTCCTCCAAATCTCTACGCATTTCACCGCTACACTTGGAATTCCGCTTTCCTCTTCTGTACTCAAGTCCCCCAGTTTCCAATGACCTTCCACGGTTGAGCCGTGGGATTTCACATCAGACTTAAAGGACCGCCTGCGCGCGCTTTACGCCCAATAATTCCGGACAACGCTTGCCACCTACGTATTACCGCGGCTGCTGGCACGTAGTTAGCCGTGGCTTTCTAATGAGGTACCGTCAAGGTACGAGCAGTTACTCTCGTACTTGTTCTTCCCTCACAACAGAGTTTTACGATCCGAAAACCTTCTTCACTCACGCGGCATTGCTCCATCAGACTTTCGTCCATTGTGGAAGATTCCCTACTGCTGCCTCCCGTAGGAGTCTGGGCCGTGTCTCAGTCCCAGTGTGGCCGATCACCCTCTCAGGTCGGCTACGCATCGTCGCCTTGGTGAGCCGTTACCTCACCAACTAGCTAATGCGCCGCGGGCCCATCCTGTAGTGACAGCCGAGACCGTCTTTTAACATCTCCCCATGAGAGGAAATGGATTATTCGGTATTAGCCCCGGTTTCCCGGAGTTATCCCAATCTACAGGGCAGGTTGCCCACGTGTTACTCACCCGTCCGCCGCTAAATCAGAAGAAGCAAGCTTCTTCGTCATTCGCTCGACTTGCATGTATTAGGCATGCCGCCAGCGTTCGTCCTGAGCCAGGATCAAACTCTCCATAATAGAGAACTTAAAAAGCTCATTTGTTTTGCTGGCATCATCATTAAATGATGTCAAAAATTGTTTTGCTATCAAACTAACTAAGTTAGCTGATTGCTATATTTCTTAACGTTTTGCATGTTCAGTTTTCAATGTTCATGTTGTTGTCATGTCGTTTTGGCGACTTCTATATAATATCAAGTTAAAAGGAATATGTCAACACATTATCGGAAAATAATATTAAACTCTTTCTTCTACTAATAAAAGATGAAAGAGTTTAGACTAATTTAACTAATAATACTCTCTATATGAATGGATCTTTTCGCAGCTAAATCTATTATTTGACCACCATCAATCAATCTAATCATTGGACGCATTGGAGAATCTCTATGTAAGAAAACTACTTCTCCCTTTTCTCCTGTTGACAGAAGAACTCTAGTTGAAATAGGTAGAGACCCTACTAACTCTATTAATTTATTGACTACTTCTATATTATACTTTCCAAACTCTTCTTCTCGAATCATTTCTAGTACCTTAAAAGAAGAACTTTTCGCACGGTAAATACGTTCTGAAGTCATCGCATGATAGACATCAGCTACTGCTATTATTTGAGAGTAAACAGAAACATCATTCAATTTATCACTTTTCGGATAACCACTTCCGTCTAAACGTTCATGATGTTGAAAGATTGCTAATTTCATTTCAGGTTTTAATAAAGGGCTATCTTTAATCATTTGAAAACTATAAATAGTATGTTTTTTTACCTCAGAAAATTCCGATTCCGTCAAAACAGACTTTTTATCACGTATGTTTGATTCCACTTTTGCCATACCTATATCAGCCATTAAACCAGCGGTAGCCATTTGTGTTATTTGACCGGAGGAATAATTTAACTTTTTAGCTATTGCCCCAGAAATAATCCCAACTGCTATAGAATGATGTGCAATATATTTATCCATCTTAGAATACATATTCAACAGAGAAAATACTTGCTTTTCTACCATTGCTTTTTCGACCAAGGGCATAATGATATTCCGTAGCTTTGTCACATCTACTTTCATGCCTGCTTCCCATCCGATAAACTCTTTATAGAAACTATCTACAGCCTCTTTATATAATTGAACAAAACTCGTAGTCACTAGTGGCTTTTCTTCTATAGGAGAAGATTCTACTTTTTCTTCAAATAACTTTTTTATATCTTCTTCTGATCTATTAAAAACATTTTCTAGGACAACCGGTACTTTAGTTATATTAAAAGCACTCAATACTTGAATAAGTTCTCTAGTTACCTTTGACTCTTTGTGAATGATAGGTGAGTTAGTATTAACTAATATATCTTCTGCGATTATAGTACCTAATTTCAATTCCTCTAAATTAATGAGGGTTTGGTTCATTTAGTGTCCCCCGCTTTCCAAGCATTTCTTTGATTATACTAAATATTCATATTGAAAGTATACGGCAAATGTCTACCGAGATACGTAAAAACACCCATAAACAGGATTGTTTATGGGTGTTTTTTATTACTATTCGTTTTGTTCTTCTGTTAGAGAAGACTCTATTTCAATTGTAGACCCTTCTTCTAGACTTTCTACAATTTCTTCATCATCATCTTCTTCTTTTTCAACTTTTGCTACAGTAGAAATTAGCTCATCTCCAGCTAACCTCATTAAACGGACACCTTGTGTACTGCGGCCAGTTTTAGAAATATCATTTACATCCATACGGATAAGCATTCCATTAATCGTGATCAGCATCAAATCTTCTGTACCATTAACTGCCTTAACAGCTGACAAAGGACCATTTTTGTCTGTGATTTGGCAAGTTTTAACACCCATTCCACCACGAGTTTGCAGGCGATATTCTGACTCTGGAGTACGTTTGCCGTATCCATTTTCCGTAACGACCAAAATTTCTTGATCAGGTTCGATAATCTCCATACCAACTACATAATCATCATCTTTCAAACGAATCCCTCTCACTCCTCCGGCAGTTCTACCCATGGAGCGTATATCGGTTTCTTCGAATCGAACTAATTTACCTTGTCGTGTACCAATAATGATCTGTTTATCGCCATCGGTTAAACGAACAGCAATAAGTTCATCTTCATCACGTAAAGAAATAGCAATCAATCCATTCGCACGGATATGTGCAAATCCAGTTACAGGAGAACGTTTCGTTACCCCATACTTCGTTGTGAAAATAAAATAATTATCCTCTTCAAACGACGCCATTGGTATCATAGCAGTGATATGCTCATCTTTTTCTATACCTAATAAATTTATAATTGGTAATCCTTTAGCTGTACGACCGTATTCCGGAATCTCAAATCCTCGAGCTCGATATACTTTACCTTTGTTTGTAAAGAAGAGAATTGTATCATGCGTTGATGTGTACAAAAGATGCTCAACAAAATCATCTTCGTTAGTACCCATACCTTGGACACCACGACCGCCTCTTTTTTGACTCTTATACGTATTTGCAGGTAAACGTTTAATATATCCTTTGTTTGTTAAAGTAAGTACAGAGTTTTCAACTGGGATTAAGTCTTCATCCTCTAAAACTTCTGCTCCTCCAGCAACAATTTCAGTTCGACGTTTGTCCGCATAACGATCTTTAATCTCGGTAATTTCTTCTCTTATGATTTCAACTACACGATAATCGTTGGCCAAAATGAATTTTAGTTCTTCAATTAATTTCATTAAGTTTTGATATTCTTCTTCAATTTTATCTCGTTCTAAACCAGTTAAACGTTGTAATCGCATATCTAGAATTGCTTGAGCTTGTCTTTCAGATAAATTGAATGTCTCCATCAATCCATTTTTTGCTTCTTCACCAGTTCGTGAAGCACGGATTAACTTGATGATTTCATCAATATGATCTAAGGCAATTCGAAGTCCTTCTAAAATATGTGCACGATCTTCCGCTTTGTTCAGTTCAAACTGCGTACGACGGGTTATTACTACTTTTTGATGTTCTAAGTAATGATAGAGCATTTCTTTAATATTTAAAACTTTTGGCTGGTTGTCCACTAAAGCTAGCATATTAACACCAAAGCTCGATTGTAATGCTGTTTGTTTGTATAAGTTATTTAATAATACGTGAGAATTTGCATCTTTCCGTACTTCAATGACGATACGCATTCCATTACGATCGGATTCGTCGGCTAGATGGGTAATACCATCAATTTTTTTATCGCGCACTAATTCAGCGATTTTTTCTATTAATCGTGCTTTATTGACTTGGTATGGTAATTCTTTGACAATAATAACTTCTTTTCCACTTGATTTTACTTCAATTTCTACTTTTGCACGTATAAGTATGGAACCTCTACCTGTTTCATACGCACGACGAATACCACTGCGACCTAAAATAATCCCACCTGTAGGGAAATCCGGTCCTGGTATAATAGTCATCAATTCTTCCAACGTAATTGCTGGGTTTTCAGCTAAAGCCAATACTCCGTCAATTACTTCCCCTAAATTATGAGATGGAATATTAGTAGCCATACCAACTGCAATTCCAGATGCACCGTTTACAAGTAAGTTAGGAAATCTACTTGGTAAAACCACAGGCTCTTTTTCTTGTCCATCATAGTTATCTTTGTAATCTATTGTATTTTTATTAATATCACGCAATAACTCCAGGGCAATTTTAGACATTCTCGATTCGGTGTAACGCATTGCAGCTGCTCCATCACCATCTACTGAACCAAAATTACCATGTCCATCTACTAACATATAGCGGTAGCTCCAATGCTGTGCCATACGTACCATTGCCTCATAAATAGATGAGTCACCATGTGGATGGTATTTCCCCATTACGTCTCCTACAATACGAGCCGATTTTTTATGAGGCTTATCAGGTGTATTACCTAACTCTTGCATACCATATAAAATACGACGATGTACAGGCTTTAGCCCGTCACGAACGTCTGGCAAGGCACGGGATACAATAACACTCATCGCATAGTCTAAAAATGAGGTTCTCATTTCTGTACTAATATTGATCCCCTTTACGCCTTTATTCGGTATTTCTGACATCCTAAAGACCTCCAGTCACACACTTTCTTAAATATCTAAGTTTTTCACATATACAGCATTTTCTTCGATGAAGAGACGTCTTGGTTCTACTTCCTCACCCATTAGTTGTTCAAAGACTTTATCTGCTTCCATTGCATTATCTAAGTTTACTTGTAGTAAAGTACGCACTTCTGGATCCATTGTAGTATCCCAAAGCTGATCTGCATCCATTTCCCCTAAACCTTTATAACGCTGAATATTAGGCTTCGAAGTTTTTGGTAAGCGATCTATAATCTCTTTTAACTGTTCGTCATTATAGCAATACTCTACATGCTTCCCTTGTTTTACCTGATACAAAGGTGGCTGAGCTGCATATACATAACCAGCTTCAATCAATGGTCTCATAAAACGGAAGAAGAATGTAAGTAACAATGTCCGGATATGTGCACCATCAACGTCCGCATCTGTCATAATGATGATCTTATGATAACGAGCTTTTTCTAAAGTAAACTCTTCACCAATACCAGTTCCAAGTGCTGTGATCATCGCGCGAATCTCTGCATTTCCTAAAATTCGATCTAGGCGAGCTTTTTCGACATTCAGAATCTTACCACGTAAAGGCAGTATTGCTTGGAAATGACGATCACGACCAGATTTAGCAGAACCACCGGCAGAGTCACCCTCTACGATATACAATTCACTTTCTGCAGGAACACGAGAAGAGCAGTCTGCTAATTTACCAGGTAAGCTAGAAACCTCTAATGCTGATTTACGACGTGTAAATTCACGTGCTTTTTTAGCGGCTACGCGAGCTCTAGCAGCCATCAAGCCTTTTTCCACTATTTTTCTGGAGATTTGAGGATTTTCTAATAAGAATCGATCAAATCCTTCGGAAAATAGACTATTTGTAATTGGGCTTACTTCGGAGTTACCAAGCTTAGTTTTTGTTTGGCCTTCAAATTGAGGATCTGGGTGTTTTATGGAAACAATTGCAGTTAAACCTTCCCGTACATCGTCCCCAGATAAATTGGTATCTGCCTCTTTTAACAAGCCATTCTTTCTTGCATAGTCGTTTATGACACGAGTCAATGCTGTTTTGAAGCCAGATTCATGTGTTCCACCTTCGTACGTACTTATATTATTAGCAAAAGATAAAATGTTTGAGGAGTATCCTGAATTATATTGCATAGCAATCTCTACAGAAATTCCATCCTTTTCACCTTCAACAAATATTGCTTCTTCTGTTATAGGCTCTTTGGATTCGTTTAAGTCTTCTACGTATGACTTAATACCGCCTTCGTAGTAATACTTAACCGTTTTTTCTTTTCCTTCTCTTTCATCTGCAAGTGTTATAGATAATCCACGATTTAAATACGCTAGTTCACGTACACGATGTTCAAGAATCTCGTATTCGTACATTGTAGTTTCCGTGAAAATCTCAGCATCTGCCTTAAATCTAGTAGTTGTTCCAGTAACGTCTGTGTCTCCAATAATGTCTAGAGGAGAGGAAACTGCTCCACGCTCAAATTTAATCAGATGAATTTTTTCGTCACGTTTAACATATACTTCTGTATATTCGGATAGGGCATTTACTACTGAGGCACCTACACCATGTAGTCCTCCGGATACTTTATATCCGCCGCCTCCAAATTTACCACCTGCATGTAGAACTGTCATGATTACCTCTACTGCTGGCTTGCCCATTTTTTCTTGTGTATCAACTGGTATACCGCGACCATTGTCTTCTACTCGAATCCAATCATCTTTTTCGATAGTAACAATAATATGGTCACAGTATCCTGCTAATGCTTCATCAATACTGTTATCGACAATTTCCCAAACAAGATGATGAAGCCCTCTTGAACTTGTCGTACCAATATACATCCCTGGACGCTTTCGAACAGCTTCTAATCCTTCTAATACTTGTATCTGATCAGCATCATAAGATTGATTTAGGTCTTTTTCTTCCATTGCCAACTTGCTCACCCACTCTTTCATACCTTCAATAATGGTGATTCATTTAAAAACTTTTTCTGTTTGTACAATTGTGTTCGTTGAATACTCTTATTGGTCTACTATTGCACCTTGTTCCACATGAAACAATTCAGCTTGTTGAATTGTCTCGTGTGCAATTCCTTCAACACTTGTAGTTGTAACAAACGTTTGGACATCTCCTTGAATTGTATTTAACAAGTGAGATTGTCTATAGTCATCTAGTTCGGATAAAACGTCATCCAGTAATAAAACAGGAGATTCGCCAACCTCCTGTTTTATCAATTCAATTTCAGCGAGCTTCAAAGACAATGCCGTTGTACGCTGCTGTCCCTGAGATCCATAAGTTTGGACATCATAGTCATTTACAAAAAATTGTAAATCATCGCGATGTGGTCCAATTAAGGATACTCCACGATAGAGTTCTCTATTCTGACTCCCTGCTATTTTTCTTTCAAGATGATTTTTCATTTCATTTGCTGTCCATTCTGGTTGAACTCCAGTTGAAGAATTATAGGAAATTCGTAATTTTTCTAAGCCTCTAGAAATCCCAAAGTGAATTGGTTCTGCCCATTGTTGTAACAATTGCATAAAATGAAATCTTTTTTGAATCACTTTTATTGCTGCATCTATATATTGTTCCGTATAAACATCGAACATCACATCATTTAACATAGTTTTACCTTGATGTTGTTTTAAAATATGATTTCGTTGTTTCATTATTTTTTGGAAATGAAGTAAATCATGTAAATAGATAGGGGAAATTTGACCGATTTCCATATCGAGAAATCGTCTTCTCACTTGTGGACTTCCTTTTACTAAATATAAATCCTCTGGTGCGAACATCACGACATTAAGCTGACCTATATAATCACTTAACCTCGTTTGCTCTAGATGGTTTACCTTGGCTTTTTTTCCTTTTTTTGAAAGAATCAATTCTAAAGGCAAATGCCCATATTTTTTTTGTATATCTCCTTTTATTTTACCATAGTCTGCTTCCCAACGTATCAATTCTTTATCGTTAGAAGTCCTATGAGACTTTGCCATGGATAATACATAGAGAGATTCCATTAAATTTGTTTTACCTTGTGCATTTTCGCCTATAAACACATTAATCTTAGAGGAAAAGTTCATTTCAATTGAATCGTAATTACGGAAATCTTTTAACTCTAATCGTTCAATATACATATCAATCCCCGTTCTCAGGTCCAACCAATTTAAATCTTCCTACTCCTGGAATGTTCACTACATCATTATGACGTAATTTACGACCCCGTCTTTGATCCACTTCTCCGTTAATATATACTTCATGCTCACTTAAAAACCATTTGGCCATTCCACCGGAACTAATCGCATCTGTCATTTTTAATAATTGTCCAAGTGTTATAAATTCTGAGTCAAATCGAATTTCTTCCAACAGTAACTCAACCTCTTCTCCTAATCATTATCCCTTCATTTTACTCCAAATAATGAAATAAGTAAAAAGGATAGCCACAAACGTGACTATCCCTGGAATATTAGTAAGTTCTAACTGGTAAAATCAGCTGTAATATCGAATCATCATGTACAGATTTCAATATAAATGGTCTCATAGCACCTGTGAATAGGATTTTGACATCTTGTCCATCAATAGCTTTTAAGGCATCCATCATATATTTAGCACTAAAAGAAATCTTTAGTTCTTCTCCATCTATTTCTTCTGCTTGAATTTGTTCTTCTACGTTACCTATCTCCGGAGAGTTAGAAGATACTTCAATAAATCCATTACCTAAAGTGGAAAAACGTACAACATTATTTCGTTCCTCGCGTGCAAGTAAAGAGGCTCTGTCAATTGCTTGCAACAACGATTTACTATTCACCAATATAGTTGTCTTGCTTTCACTTGGTATTAATCTTGAAGTGTCTGGATAATTACCTTCTAATAATCGTGAGTAGAATAATACGTTACCTGTTTTAAATAGAATTTGTTGTTGAGTCATCACAATTGCTACTTCCGACGATGTTTCTTCTAAAATTTTATTTAATTCATTTAAGCTTTTCCCAGGAATTACGATACTGTATTCTTCTTCTGGTAAATCTTTAATAACCGTTTTTCTTTTAGCTAACCGGTGACTATCAGTAGCTACACAGTGAAGTTCCCCTTCTTTTACCTGCCAATTGACACCTGTAAGAACAGGACGGCTTTCAGAAGTAGATACCGCAAATACAGTTTCTTTAATAATAGATTTGAGTAAATCAGATGGAATAAAGAACTGTCTTTCTTCTTCAATTTCCGGTAGTAATGGATATTCAGATGCATCGAGTCCAATTAGATTAAATTCAGATTTCCCCGATCTAATATGTGTTTGGAATTGATTGGTTACTTCTATTTCTACATCATTTGTTGGTAATTTTCGTACTATTTCATTAAATACTCTAGCTTGTAAAACGATAGTGCCTGTTTCTGTAATACTAATAACCTTTTCTCCATTTTTTTCAACAGGTATAAAAGTTTGAATAGTAATATCTGAATCACTACCAGTAATATAAAGTCCTTTATTAGTTACTTCTAGTTTCAATCCAGTCAGAATTGGAATTGTTGTTTTGGAACTTACTGCTTTTATAACATCGCTTAATCCCTCTAATAAACTATCTCTCATTACTTCGAATTTCATTTTTATACCTCACTTATATAATTATATTTATTTAAAAGAATAATAGATATAGTACTAGGGCTTGTGGATATGTTGATAAGTCTCTTTTTCTTAACGTATACCTACTTGTCCACATGTGCATAAGTTGTGTCTAAGTAATCTAGTAAACTATGCGTTTATCCACAAACTCTTTTTTACCTACCTAAAATAGATTTGATTTGTTTTACATCGTCTTGAAGATTTGCATCATCTTTTAGCATTCTTGATATTTTTTCGTGTGCATGAATAACGGTCGTATGATCACGTCCACCAAATTCTTCTCCAATTTTAGGCAATGAAAAATCAGTTAATTCGCGAGAAAGATACATTGCTACTTGTCTTGGAAATGCAATTGACTTTGTACGTTTTTTAGCGACAAAATCCTCTAATCGAATATGAAAATGCTCCCCAACTACTTTTTGGATATCTAAAATTGTAATAATCCTTGGACGAGCATTTGGCAGGATATCTTTAAGAGCCTCTGCTGCTAAATCGATATTAATATCCTTATTTATAAGAGAAGAATAGGCCACTACTCGGATGAGAGCGCCTTCTAGTTCACGAATATTGGAATCTATTTGGTTTGCTATATATGCCATCACATCATCTGATATATCTAATCCATCAGCACGTGCCTTTTTGCGTAAGATAGCAATACGAGTTTCTAAATCTGGTGGTGCAATATCTGTTATTAATCCCCATTCAAATCGAGAACGTAAACGGTCTTCTAAAGTAGGAATTTCTTTAGGAGGTCGGTCACTTGAAATTACAATTTGCTTGGATTCCTCATGCAAGGCATTAAAAGTATGGAAAAATTCTTCTTGAGTTGATTCTTTTCCTGCAAGGAACTGAATATCATCTATTAGTAGAACATCTACGTTTCTATATTTATTGCGGAAATTGACAGCTTTATTATCTCTAATGGAGTTTATAAATTCATTTGTAAACTTTTCAGAAGATAAATAAACCACTTTAGCATTTGGATTATGTTCTTGTACATAATGACCAATCGCATGCATTAAGTGGGTTTTTCCTAATCCAACTCCTCCATATATGAAAAGTGGATTATAGGCTTTAGCGGGAGCTTCAGCTACAGCTAAAGATGCTGCGTGAGCGAAGCGATTACCAGATCCAATGACAAATGTATCGAATGTATTTTTAGAATTTAACATTCCTGGTGAAAAATCTGGTTGATCTCCTCCATTCGCAGGCATTTTTGGTTTAGGAATGTCGAAATCATCCATATCTTGAGTTTTTGGTACAACAAAAGATATAAGTAGTTCATTACCGGTTAACTCAGTTAATATACCAGCTATTAGGTGAACATAATGATTCTCTAACCAATCCCTAGCAAATGAATTGGGTGCAGCTATAGTGACAGTTTCTCCTTTATATGAAAGTAGTTTGGTCGACTTCAGCCAAGTTTCAAAACTTGGTTTCGATGTTTTCTTTTCTACTTCAGAGAGAACTTTAGCCCAAAGTTCTTCTAAATGTTCCAATTATCTAATCTCCTTTACTGTAGATTTGTTTGTTAAACTCTTTTCTCAAAAAATAAAATATGTATGACAAAATTCGACATATACACAAATCCACCGGCTGTGGATAAACTTTATAAAGTTGTGGGAATAAACTTATCCACAGATTACTAACAACTGTGGATAATAAAAAAGAGTGAAATGTTATTGAAAAAGTAAAACACAAATATCGTAACAAAAAAACATTGAAATTACAAGAAATTTAAGGGTTATCCACAATTATTTAATTATTAACAATATAAGTTGTCCACAAGGGAATAATATGTGAAGAATATGTTTATAAGTGTTGTGGATAATTTTTTTGGGGATTTTTTTATATACAGGTACTAAAATAGATATATTCATAATTGTGGATAACTGTGTATTGCTAAAAGAGAAGAGATTTATTGAAAGTCATTGACAAAACCACTGTAACTTATATATAATATCGGAGACTGTCTTAAGAAGTTTGAAGATGTCCACTCAGGAGGTGTCATATAGATGAAACGTACATTCCAACCAAATACACGTAAACGTGCCAAAAATCACGGTTTCCGCGCACGTATGAGTACAAAAAACGGTCGCCGCGTAATAGCAGCCCGTCGTGCTAAAGGAAGAAAAGTATTATCAGCATAAGTCCACTGACCATTTCAGTGGTCTTTTTTTTCTTTTAAAACGATTAGTTGGAGCTGGTGAGAAGATGAACAAGAAACAACGTATTAAAAAGAATGCAGAGTTCCAGACAATTTTTAAAAAGGGTAAGTCCTTTGCGAATAGACAATTTGTTGTGTACTGCTTAAATAAAGAAGAAGATTTTTATCGGGTTGGATTATCTGTCAGTAAAAAAGTAGGAAATGCAGTAGTCCGTAATCGTATTAAACGATATATTAGACAAACCTTCCTTGAAATACATGATCAGGTCTTTCCAAACATGGACTATATTATTATCGCCAGAAATCCGGCGGCCAAGTTAGACTTTCATGAAACCAAAAAAAGTTTGGAACATGTTTTGAAAGTAGCCAAAGTCTTAAAGAAAAAAAGTTAGTAGTAAGTTTTTAAAGAAATGGTAAGATGAAATGAAGAGATATATAAGACTTATTAGGGGGAAGAAGGTTGAATAAACGTTTATCACTTGTACTATTATTAATAGTAGCTACTGCCTTACTAGCAGGATGTACGGAATTTAATGAGCCTATCTATGATAACTCAAAAGGATTCTGGAATGAATATATCGTATGGCCATTAGTATCATCGATTACGTTCTTTAAAGGAATATTAGGGACATATGGGTTGGGTATTATTGCGGTAACAATAATTATACGTTTAGTATTACTACCATTAATGATCAAACAAACAAAAAGCTCTAAAAATATGCAAGAAGTACAGCCGGAAATGGCTAAGTTAAAAGAGAAATACAGTTCAAAAGATGCGGTAACTCAACAAAAGTTTCAGCAAGAAATGATGGCTCTTTATAAAGAGAAAGGAATTAATCCTGTTGCAGGTTGTTTACCAGTATTTATTCAAATGCCGATACTAATTGGTTTCTATCACGCAATTAGTCGTATGAATAATACGCCAGAGATTAATCTAGGAGATTTTATAGGCTTTGCACTAGCAGAACCTAGTATTATCTTAGCGGTTCTAGCAGGACTTATGCAATTAATTGTTTTACGGACTGGTCCAGCGATGGATAATCCTCAAATGAAGCTGATGATGTATATTATGCCATTTATGATTATGGGATTTGGTATCGTACTTCCAGCTGCATTGACTTTATATTGGGTTATCGGAAATATTATTTCTATCCTTCAAAATTTATTCATTTACAAACCTTGGAACAAACCAAAAACAGCACCTGTTAAAACGGGAGGACCAAAAAAATGAATCAGATTACACAAACTGCACCTACAAAAGAAGAAGCTATAACAGTTGCACTTGAAAAGCTTGGCGTTTCTAGAGATGACGTGTCAATTAAGGTAGTGGAAGCAGGTAAAAAAGGTTTTCTTGGATTTGGAACGAAGCCTGCAGTTGTTGAAGTAACTGTTTTGAAAAAAGAACAAGATGTAAAAGCAGCACGAGAACAAGAAGTAGTTGAAGAAGTAGCCGAACTAGAAAAGACAGTCGTAAATGATTCGGTTATGGATGAAGAACCAACTATTAAACAAACGAATGAACAAGCAGTAGAAGAAACAAAAAGCTATATAAACGTGATTGCAAAAGAAATGAATATTGATGATTTGGTTATAAATGAGAAAAGAGAAGGTAAGTTTATTCATCTTCACTTAAATAGCGAGAAAGCAGCTATGTTAATAGGGAAGCGTGGGCAAACACTTAATGCTTTAGAAAACTTATCACAACTAGTTGCCAATAAATATTCTAATTCCTTTATTATTATTAAATTAGACGTCGGTAATTACCGAGAACGAAGACAAGAGTCACTGGAGCAACTGGCAGAAAGAATGGCAGACAAAGCTATTCGAACTGGTAGCAAGGTAGAATTTGAACCGATGTCATCATTTGAACGAAAAATAATCCATAATGCATTGTCTGTACGAGTAGATATTGAAACCTATTCAGTGGGAACTGATCCAAATCGTTATCTAGTCATTGAACCAATTAAATAACCTTTAAACGGATTTCAGCTAATGTAAAACACTGAAGTCCGTTTTTCTTTCTGTTTAACAAAAATCAATGCTTCATTAGCATGATTACAACAAGAGATCCTTAAAGGATGCTTGTACTTTACTTGTGCATAATCTTCATTTATCTAACTTTAGGTATTTTTGTTCACATATGTAAAAGTATCTATACTTCTGATTTTAGTTGTTTTATGGTATTGTTATATGTTAGATAGTCGTGTTCGTTTTAGTTATACACATGTGGATATGTATGGATTTGTAAGGAGGTGGACACCTGTGGAACTTGATACAATAACTGCTATTTCAACTCCAATGGGAGAAGGTGCCATTGCAATAGTGAGATTAAGTGGATCTAGTGCAATAGCTATAGCAAATAAAATATTTCGTTCACCAAACGGAAAAGATTTATTTGAGCAGAGTTCTCATACCATTCATTACGGGCATCTAGTTGACCCTAAAACGGATGAAGTTGTAGAGGAAGTCATGCTGTCCTTAATGAAAGGACCAAAAACATTTACAAGAGAAGACGTAATTGAGATAAACTGCCACGGTGGACTAGTTTCTGTTAATCGAGTACTACAGTTAGTATTAATTAACGGTGCCCGTCTTGCAGAACCAGGTGAGTTTACTAAACGCGCTTTTTTAAATGGAAGAATTGATTTGTCACAAGCTGAGGCCGTAATGGATTTAATAAGAGCAAAAACAGATAAAGCAATGAATGTTGCGTTAGGACAAATGGACGGTAGATTATCAAGGCTTATTGCAACATTGAGGCAAGCCCTTTTAGAGACTTTGGCACAAGTAGAAGTGAATATCGATTATCCAGAATATGATGATGTGGAAGAAATGACACTCCCACTGATGATTGAAAAATGTACTTGGGTCAGGGAAGAAATAGACAAATTACTTTTGACATCATCCCAAGGGAAAATACTAAGAGAAGGGCTATCTACTGCTATTATCGGTAGACCAAATGTAGGGAAGTCATCTCTTTTAAATAGTTTAATACAAGAAAATAAAGCAATTGTAACGGATATAGCAGGAACAACAAGAGATATTATAGAAGAGTACGTTAATGTACGCGGCGTTCCTTTAAAATTAGTTGATACTGCCGGTATTCGAGAAACTGAAGATATTGTGGAAAGAATCGGTGTAGAAAAATCTAGACAAGTACTTAAAGAGGCAGATCTTATATTGCTTGTATTAAATAGTGCTGAACAGTTAACGATGGAAGACAAAAGATTGTTTGAAGCGATTGAAGGAATGGATTATATCGTTATTATCAATAAAACTGATTTACCAACCGAAATAGATATAGATGAAGTAAGAAATCTATCAGGTCACAAACGTATTGTGACCACTTCTTTGCTACAAGAGGAAGGTGTGGATGAATTAGAAGAAGCAATTGCCTCATTATTCTTTGAGGGTTCAATTGAAGCTTCAGATATGACCTATGTTTCGAATGCTCGTCATATATCATTATTAACTTTGGCAAAATCTACTATCATGGATGCATTAGAAGCTGCACAGAGTAATGTGCCTGTAGATATGATACAAATAGACGTTACTAGAACGTGGGAGATATTGGGCGAAATAACAGGGGATACAGTTGAAGAAAGTTTGATTGATCAACTGTTCTCACAATTCTGTTTAGGAAAATAAAAAACGAAAGGAAGTTACGAACATGCCAAAGTTTGAAGCAGGCAAGTTCGATGTGATTGTTGTTGGAGCAGGACATGCAGGTGTAGAAGCAGCATTAGCAGCTGCCAAAATGGGTGCAAATACCTTAGTTCTAACAATTAATCTTGATATGATTGCATTTATGCCTTGTAATCCATCGATCGGAGGACCTGCAAAAGGAATTGTTGTGCGTGAAATAGATGCACTTGGCGGGGCCATGGGAAGAGTTATTGACAAAACACATATTCAAATGAGAATGCTGAACACAGGGAAAGGACCTGCTGTTCGAGCGTTACGTGCGCAAGCAGATAAAGTATTATACCAACATGAGATGAAACGTCTTTTAGAAGAGCAAGAAAACTTAACGATTCATCAAGCTGTAGTAGAAGAATTAATAGTAGAAGACGATAAAATTGTAGGACTTGAAACGCAGGTTGGAGCAGTTTATCGAGCAGAAACGGTCGTAATAACGACGGGTACTTTCTTACGTGGTGAAATTATTATTGGAGACTTGAAGTATTCAAGTGGACCTAATAATCAGCAGCCTTCTATAAAGTTAGCTGACAGTATTCGTGATTTAGGTTTCGAGCTAGTTCGCTTTAAAACTGGGACACCACCACGTGTAAACAGTAAAACAATAGATTATAGTAAAACAGAGATTCAACCAGGGGATGATGTTCCGAGAGCATTCAGTTTTGATACAACAGAATTCATCATGGATCAATTACCTTGCTGGTTAACCTATACAAGTGAAACGACACATCAAATTATTAATGATAATTTACATTTATCACCGATGTATTCTGGTATGATTAAAGGAACTGGACCAAGATATTGTCCTTCAATAGAAGACAAAGTAGTACGCTTTAATGACAAGCCACGTCATCAGATTTTCTTAGAGCCAGAGGGCAGAAATACACGTGAGGTTTATGTTCAAGGATTATCTACAAGCCTTCCTGAGCATGTTCAACGCCAGCTTCTTGCATCTGTTCCCGGACTTGAAAATGCAGAAATGATGCGTGCTGGATACGCAATTGAGTATGATGCAATGGTACCAACACAATTATGGCCAACATTAGAAACTAAAAAAGTAAAAAATTTATATACAGCAGGCCAAATCAATGGGACTTCGGGTTATGAAGAAGCAGCCGGTCAAGGCTTGATGGCAGGAATAAATGCAGGTTTACGAGCACTTAAGAAAGAAGAAAAAGTGTTAAGCAGATCTGATGCGTATATTGGTGTATTAATTGATGACTTAGTAACGAAAGGAACGAATGAACCATATCGTTTACTTACTTCTCGTGCAGAGTATCGTTTATTACTTCGTCACGATAATGCGGATTTAAGACTATTAGAAATTGGATATGAAATTGGCTTAGTTCCAGAAACACGTTATAATAAATTCTTAGAGAAAAAGAAAAGAATAGAAGATGAGTTAGTTCGTTTACGCTCGACAATGATAAAACCAAATGAAATAACCCAAGCTTTAATACGAAGTGTGGATGGTAGCGAATTGAAAGATGGGATTCGTGCAGCCGATTTGTTAAAACGAACTGAAATGAACTATGATTTAGTAGCTCAATTATCACCTTCTGAGGTAGAATTAGCTTTAGAAGAAAAAGAACAAGTAGAAATACAAGTTAAATATGAAGGGTATATTGAAAAATCTCTTCAGCAAGTAGAAAAACTTAAAAAAATGGAAGACAAAAAAATTCCTGAGAATATTGATTATAATGCAATTAATGGTATTGCTACTGAAGCAAAACAAAAGCTGATGCAAGTACGCCCATTGTCGATTGCTCAAGCATCTCGTATTTCAGGGGTAAATCCAGCGGATATTTCTATTCTTCTTATATATATTGAACAAGGGAAAATAGCCAAAGTCACTGGATAGTCTAAAATGATAAGGAGAACTACATGAACGAAGAACAATTTATACAAGCCCTTCATGAAAAAGGAATAGATTTGAGTAGTACACAAGTAAAACAATTTCAAACTTATTTTAGGCTGCTAGTGGAATGGAATGAAAAGATGAATCTAACAGCAATAACTGATGAAGCATCTGTTTATTTAAAGCATTTCTTTGATTCCATTAGTGCTTCTTTTTATGAAGATTTCACAGGGAAATACTCTATTTGTGACGTAGGAGCAGGAGCAGGCTTTCCTAGTATTCCTCTGAAAATTTGCTTTCCTAATTTAAGTGTTACAATTGTAGATTCCTTGAATAAACGAATTCAATTTTTAACTCACCTTAGTCAAGAGCTTGGATTAACAAATGTTCAGTTTGTTCATTCCCGCGCAGAAGACTTTGGACAAAACAAAGAATATAGAGAAAATTATGATATTGTAACTGCGAGAGCTGTTGCAAGACTTTCCGTGCTATCTGAACTTTGTCTTCCTTTAGTTAAAGTTGGAGGGAAATTTATAGCCATGAAAGCAGCTAGCGCTTCTGAAGAACTCAAAGATGCTTCTAAAGCATTAATCGTTTTAGGTGCAGAAAAAACTGCAGATTATTCTTTTCTGTTACCAATAGAAAATAGTGAAAGAACGTTGTATGTCTTTTCTAAAACTAAAAGCACACCGAAAAGATACCCTCGAAAACCAGGTATTCCAAACAAAACACCAATTATTTAATGAGGAACGTTCCACGTGAAACATTTAATGTATAATTATTTTAACTGTGAATATTTTGTGTATAGAGTTTCGAAAAGGTGGTGCGAGTAAGATGAAAAGTCCATTTTCACGTTTTTTTGGAAGTTCTGAAAAACAAGGGCAGGAAGAAATGATCGAGCCAAGGCAAAATCATTTAGAAGAAGTATTAAATATTGCAATAGAGAAAATAGTACCTAACAGATATCAACCTAGGACTGTTTTTGATGATGATAAAATAGAAGAATTAGCAAGAACCATTCATACACACGGTGTGATTCAACCCATCATTATTCGGAAGATGGATGATGAAAAGTTCGAGATAATTGCTGGAGAGCGTCGTTTTAGAGCGATGACTAAGTTAAAGTGGTCCGAGGTTCCAGCAATAATTCGTAATCTAAGTGATAAAGAAACTGCTTCTATTGCATTAATAGAAAACTTACAACGTGAAGAGTTAACTGCTATTGAAGAAGCAGTAGCTTATCAAAAATTATTGAAATTGCACGATTTAACACAAGAAGCATTGGCTCAACGTCTAGGTAAGGGGCAGTCTACAGTTGCAAATAAACTGAGATTACTAAAGTTACCTCAGGAAGTTCAAGAAGCTATTATGAAAAAAGATCTTTCGGAAAGACATGCTCGCGCATTAATGGCTATTAAAGAAAAAGAGACACAACTGGAACTGATGAACATGTCAATTGAAAAACAATGGAATGTTAAGCAGTTGGAAGAAAAGGTTAATGAAATTATAAACCCACCGGTAAAAAATGATAAAAAGGATAAATCGAAGAGAAAAGTAGTAAGTAAGGATGTTCGTATTGCATTAAATACGATTAAGCAATCTCTATCGATGGTTACTAAAAGCGGTATTAATATTAAAACTGAAGAAGAAGATACAGAAGAATTTTATCAAATTACTGTCAAAATACCTAAAAAGAAATCATAATATACTATCCTATTTAAACTCTTGCAAACTATTTGCGAGAGTTTTTCTTTTATGACAAGAATTACACCCATTTTTCATTCGAAATTTGATAGAATATAGTAGTGGTCATTAATATAGTTAGAGAGTAGGTGCAAGTGTGGGAAGAATTATTGCAATCGCCAATCAAAAAGGTGGGGTAGGAAAGACAACTACATCCGTAAACTTAAGTGCCTGCCTTGCATACTTGGGGAAAAAAGTATTATTAGTTGACATAGATCCACAAGGAAATGCTTCAAGTGGAGTAGGGGTCAATAAAGGTGAGGTTCAGCAATGTATTTACGATGTACTTATTGATGATGTTAGTGTTAAAGAAACAATTCAAGAAACAAAAGTTGAAAATTTACATATAGTTCCTGCTACTATTTCTTTGGCTGGTGCAGAGATAGAATTAGTATCGACCATTTCTAGAGAAGTTCGCTTAAAAAGAGCATTGCAGGAAGTGCAAAGTCTTTATGATTATATTGTTATAGATTGTCCACCATCTTTGGGATTATTGACGATCAATTCATTAACTGCGTCTGATGCAATCATTATTCCAGTACAATGTGAGTTTTACGCTCTAGAAGGATTAAGTCAATTGTTAAGTACAATACGTTTAGTTCAAAAACATTTAAATAAAAACCTTGCTATTGATGGCGTGTTACTAACAATGTTTGATGCACGTACTAATTTAGGTATTCAGGTAATTGAAGAAGTAAAAAAGTATTTTCAAGATAAAGTGTACAAAACGATTATACCTAGAAACGTCCGACTAAGTGAGGCACCAAGTCACGGAGAACCAATTATCATTTATGATCCGAAGTCTAGAGGGGCAGAAGTATATTTAGAACTAGCGAAGGAAGTGATTCGTAATGGCTAAAGGATTAGGAAAGGGTATTAATGCGCTTTTCCCAGGAGAAGATTTAGATCAATTAGAACAGGTTGAACAAATTCTCATAATCGATATTAAACCAAATCCCTTTCAACCACGTAAAATATTTGACGAAGAAGCTATGAAGGAACTTTCCGAATCTATTAAAGAACATGGTGTTCTACAACCAATTATATTAAGAAAAAAAGGTTCAAAGTTTGAAATCGTAGTAGGAGAAAGAAGATTCAGAGCATCTCAGTTAGCAAATTTAGAAATAATTCCCGCTGTTATAAGAGAACTTAATGATCAACAGATGATGGAGCTAGCAATTCTTGAAAATCTTCAAAGAGAAGATTTAACAGCAATTGAAGAGGCGGATGCATATCAAAAATTAATAGAAAACTTAAACCTAACGCAAGAACAACTTGCTTTTAGATTAGGAAAAAGTAGACCGCATATAGCAAATCATATTCGTTTACTATCATTACCTCAAGTTGCTAGAGATGCAATCTCCGAGGGCATATTATCTATGGGACATGGGAAAGCACTGCTTGGGTTAAAGAAGAAAAAGTCTATACCGTTAATCATGCAAAAAACAATTAAAGAAAATCTAAATGTTAGACAACTAGAGGCCCTAGTTCAGCGTTTAAATGAAAATGTTCCACGTGAAACAAAGAAAGTTGAGAAAGATATCTTTACTAAAGAAAAAGAATCAGAGTTAAGAGACATATTTGGAACTCCAGTTTCTATTGTGAAAAATAAGGATAGAGGCAAAATCGAAATTGAGTTTTATTCAGACGATGATTTGGAAAGAATATTGCAATTGTTAGAAGATTAAGAACCTATTCCTTAGGCAGTGCCTAGGAATAGGTTATATTTTTATTAGTGGGATGAGGTATGGTAATGGTTTTATTAGGAACATTAGTAAATGCTATTTTAATAGTATTAGGAGCTTTAATCGGTAGATTATTAAAAGGAATCCCTGAAAATATGAAGCAAACTGTTATGAATGCAATAGGAATAGTAGTTGCTTTACTAGGTATCCAAATGGGGTTAGAAAGTGATAATTTTGTATTGCTCATTATTTGCATTGTTTTTGGAGGTGTAATAGGTGAATGGATTGATTTGGATAAATGGTTGAATCGTTTCGCTCAGTATTTGGAAGTTAAAATGGGATCTAAAAAGAACGGCGGGGGTATAGCGCAGGGATTTGTTGCTGGTACACTAATATTTGTTATAGGAGCAATGGGGGTACTTGGGGCCCTTAACGGAGGTTTACAAAACGACCATGAACTTTTGATAAGTAAAGGGATAATTGATGGATTTACCTCTATTGTTTTGTCGGCAACTCTAGGGATAGGTGTTCTTTTCTCGGCAATTCCCGTAGCTATTTATCAAGGAGTAATTGCTATATTTGCTACCCAAATTACAAAAATAATACCAGAGGCTGCACTTGAATTGTTTCTTCAAGAAATGACAGCTACTGGCGGTATTATGATTATTGCTATTGGACTTAATCTTTTGGGTATAACAAAGGTAAGAGTGGCGAATCTTCTGCCAAGCTTAGTTATTGTCGGTATTGCTGTTGCTATTATTTATAACTTTTAAATTATAACGATGCCAAGCTAAAAGTAGTGAACGAGAGATCACTCTTCCCATTTCGTAAGTTAGATGAAGCCGAGTGCTTTGTAAAACATTATATTCCATGAAACCTCCGATATTTACGATCGCTTTAATAGAGACTTCTCCAATTGGCGGTAATTCTTTTTTTACTGCTTTACCTGGATATAAGGGGCCAGGGTGAACGATAATTTGTCCAATATTATTTGCGTTTCCTAAGCAAGCGTCTATAGCAATTATATAAGGGTCCTTTGGAGAGCTCCGGATGGTCTCCGTAATCTCTTCAATGTTTAGTGCATGTAAAGGGTTATCCAACGTACCGACAATTTCAAATGGAAATGACTTAAGCTGCGATAAGAAAGAACCAGTCATCGGTCCGAGTGCATCTCCAGTAGAGCGATCGGTACCAATACAACAAAAAACTAGATTTGGGTGGCCAAATGGTATTTGTTCTATAAAGTAGTTGCTTAATCGCCAAATTGCACCTGTTTCTTTATAATAAATTGTAGAAGGTTCGGTAATAGTATTAGTAGCATAAGAGTTCATATAATTACTCACTTTCTTTTTAGCATAGTATATGCATCTAGGAAATTATTTATTCAAGTGAGGTGGAAACAATTAGTATAGAAGCAACGATTCAAGGTTTGAAGAATTATTTACTTAATGAAAAAAATTGGGTGCAATTCGGGCAAAATGTTTTTAAGGTCATACTTATTTTGTTAGTAACTGCTATTGCGATAAGAGTTGGTAAAAGTATTATACAAAAAGCTTTTGCAGTCAGACAGAGAAGTCCTTTAGGGCATTCTGAACGTAGACAAAACACATTACTGAAGCTTCTTCAAAATGTGTTAACTTATGTTATTTATTTCAGTGCTATTATAGCTATTTTGACTACTTTTGGTATAAAAGTTGCTGGACTGCTTGCTGGTGCAGGGATTGTTGGTCTAGCAGTTGGTTTTGGTGCTCAAAGTTTAGTGAAAGATGTTATTACTGGATTTTTCATAGTATTTGAAGATCAATTTGCAGTGGGGGATCAAGTGCAAATAGGGACAGCCAACGGAATTGTACAGGAAATAGGTTTACGTACAACAAAAGTGAAAAGTTATACAGGGGAACTTCACATAATTCCTAATGGTAGCATTTTAGTTGTTGTAAACTATTCCATTTATAACTCCTTGGCATTAATAGATATTAGTGTCGCACCTGAAAATGATATTCCATCAATGGAAAAAAACATTGAAGAGTTTCTCAAGGAGTTACCAAACAAATATGAAGAGCTTGTTAAAACGCCTAGTTATCTTGGGGTACAAAGTTTTGATGCATCCGAAATAGTAGTACGGTTTACCGCAGAGACTATCCCAACGAAACAAAATAGCGTTGCTAGAAAAATTAGAAGAGATTTAATAGAATTCCTTGAACGAAAAGGTATTAAAATTTCATAACTCCAATGATTGTTTACTAAAGAAAAATAAGTAGGTGATAGAATGGAAAAGAAACAATTTCAACTAAATGACATAGTAGAAATGAAGAAACAACATCCATGTGGAACGAATGCTTGGAAAATTATTCGTATGGGGGCTGATATTCGTATAAAATGTGAGGGATGTCAACACAGTGTGATGATACCAAGAAAAGAATTTGAAAAGAAGATGAAAAAGCTTATTGTCCAAGCTGATGCTGAGTAATGATAGACTTTTATCGTTAAAATCAATATAATGAACAAGTTGTATAAAAAGTAAAACTTCAATCAGTGAGGTTTTCCGCCATTGATTGAAAATGGAACTCAGGCAACTAGCGCCGCATCATGCTGCAAAGCCTGAGTGATCAACTTTCTGGTGGCCCGAGGGTCACAGGATGTGAGTCACATAGACGAAGCCACACGACGTGGCGTTTTTCGTCAATGTTCTACAGCGGGCATCTACGGGCAGTTACTTCCTACTTATGCTTTATTTTCTCGAGCCTAGTTTTGAAGTGGGAGTCATACTGCCCGTAAATGCCGGATAAAGTTTATGATTTAAAATAATGAAGGGCTGTGACATATATGGCGTTAACTGCAGGAATCGTAGGATTACCAAACGTAGGGAAATCTACATTGTTTAATGCAATAACAAAAGCTGGAGCACTTGCAGCAAACTATCCATTTGCTACTATCGATCCGAACGTAGGGGTTGTTGAAGTACCTGATGCACGTTTAGATAAATTAACAGAATTAGTAGTGCCAAAGAAAACCGTTGCTACTGCATTTGAATTTACAGATATTGCAGGAATTGTTGAAGGTGCGAGCAAAGGAGAAGGGCTTGGGAACAAGTTCTTAGCTCATATCCGTGAAGTGGATGCAATCTGTCAGGTCGTTCGGTGCTTCGAAGATGAAAATATCACGCATGTCTCTGGAAAAGTGGATCCAATCTCTGATATTGAAGTGATTAACCTAGAGTTAATATTAGCAGATTTAGAAAGCGTAGATAAACGCCTAGCCCGTGTAACTAAAATGGTAAAACAAAGAGATAAAGAGGCTTTGGCGGAAGAACCAGTTCTTACTCGCTTAAAAGAAGCTTTCGAAGCAGGGAAACCTGGTCGTTCAGTTGAGTTTACGGAAGAAGAGCAACGCGTAGTAAAAGGCTTTCATTTGCTAACGACAAAACCAATGCTTTATGTTGCAAACGTTTCAGAAGATGATATCATGGCTGATGGCGAAAATGAATATGTACAAAAGGTACGTGCATTTGCTGCTGAAGAAGGGGCAGAGGTAATACTTATCTGTGCAAAAATTGAAGAAGAGATGGCGGCCTTAGAAGATGAAGAGAAAGCAATGTTCCTAGAAGAACTAGGAATTAAAGAATCTGGGTTAGACCAGTTAATCAAAGCTTCCTATTCATTAATAGGACTAGCTACTTACTTTACAGCTGGTGTGCAGGAAGTACGTGCATGGACATTCCTTAAAGGCATGAAAGCACCTCAATGTGCAGGAGTTATTCACTCTGACTTTGAAAAAGGATTTATCCGTGCGGAAACAGTAGCTTATGATGATTTAGTGGAAACTGGATCAATGGCTGCCGCAAAAGAAGCTGGTAAGGTTCGTTTAGAAGGAAAAGAATATATCGTACAAGACGGAGACGTAATGTTGTTCCGCTTCAACGTATAATAAGAAGAAAAAGGATTAGTGAGAAATCACTGATCCTTTTTTAAAAGATAAGTATAAGATTTATCATGCTGCGAATCCAGTGTCCATAGTACTTTAAAAAATTAAACGATACAACTGATTTCCGTTACAACGCACTTTCATGTTTCGAAGCTAGCGCAGCGATGCAGAAACAGGTGGACGCTTTCCACGGGGGTGAGCGATGAGCCATTACCGTCGCTCACCCGTCGTTGTGATAGCTCATCTGTCTCACTCATCCACTGGAGCGCCACCTTTCACTACAATCAACGAAGCGAGTATTACCCAACAAGAAGATTTAGCATAGATTATCGCTAAGCCGATTGGAGCGCAGGTGGCGACCTCTGCGGGAACAGCGAATGTTTTTCTGCACCGAAAGCGAAGCGACAGGTGAATGAGCTGAAGCCCCGCAGGAACGTAGTGACGAAGAGACTGAAGCTATGCCCGCGAAAAGCGTCCGCCGTAGCCGAAATCAAAGGTATTCCTGATGGTTACTCTTCTTAAAAGGATCTGCCATCTACTTACCCGGTTTTTCTTATTGATAAAGAAATACTCCTATCCTATAAGTCTTTATGAATTTTTTTCAATACATATAACCTAGGTTTAACTGGATCATCTTTTATCAATAAATCATTTGGATACTTTCTGAGCTCTTTATACATAGCAAAGTCTCCAGCTGCTCCACCAATTAGCCAAGCACCCAATAAAACAAGCAAGAGAGAACCCATCCAAAAACCCATAATCATTGGTAAAACTCCAGTAACCCAAAAAGGAAGTAATAATGCCTTTTTCATAGCACCGTTTTGTAATGGAATAGTAGTGGTAGCATAGGCAACCCCCATTTGAAGATTAACCCCATAATCCATACTACTCCATGGCGCTTTACCAAATACCCAAAAACCAACAAGATGAAAACATTCATGCAAGACGATTAATATTACATACCCGATGAAGAACCAGAAAAAGTTCCAAAATGAGAATGTTAGTTCTGTAACATTTGATAACCAAGGGAACAAAAGTATTCCTATTATCGATAGACCCACAGTCAATCCAATACTTTCCCATGCGACCTTTTTTAAATCAATATTAATAACAACTAAAGTTTCTTCACTGTTTTCCATATAATCCTCCTACTTTAAAATAAATATACATGAATGAGTAAAATAATGACAATCCTCCTTGATTGGTTTGACAAACTATGTTACAATTCATTGATGTGAGTAATAGAATTACTTGCTCCTTGTCGGCTTTTCATAGTCGGCCAAAGACCATAGGGAGGTGTAAATAGATGAGAAAGTACGAATTAATGTACATTATTCAACCAGCAATTGAGGAAGATGCGAAGAAAGCTTTAGTAGAGCGTTTCCAAGAAATCTTAACTTCAAATGGTGCAGAAATCATCGAAGCAAAAGAGTGGGGTAAACGCCGTTTAGCTTACGAAATCAATGACTTACGTGAAGGGTTCTACCAAATCCTTAAAGTAACTGCTGATTCAAAAGCAATCGATGAGTACACACGTTTAGCTAACATCAATGAAGACATTATCCGTCACATTGCTGTTCGTATCGACGATATTAAAGTTAAAGCAAAAAAATAAAACTGACTAAAAAAGCTGATCGAGGGAGGTTGTTTACTGATGATTAACCGTGTCGTATTAGTTGGAAGACTAACAAAAGATCCGGAACTTCGCTATACACCAAGTGGTGTTGCAATGGCTAGATTTACAATAGCTGTAAATCGTACATTCTCCAACCAACAAGGTGAAAGAGAAGCTGATTTTATCAACTGTGTCGTTTGGAGAAAGCAAGCTGAAAACACAGCGAACTACCTGAAAAAAGGAAGTTTAGCTGGTGTTGAAGGACGCATTCAAACGGGTAGTTATGAAGGACAAGATGGAAAACGTGTTTATACGACAGACGTTGTCGCAGACAGCGTTCAGTTCTTAGAACCACGTAATAGCTCTGGAGAGCGCAGCCAAGGTGGACAATCATCTGGTGGCAATGGACAGCAGCAATTTTCAACACCTTCATATCAGCAAAACCAACCAATGAATCAGCAAAATTATACACGTGTAGATGAGGATCCTTTTTCTAATAGTAGCGGACCAATCGAAGTATCGGATGACGACTTACCATTCTAAAAAGCATCACCTAGCATGTTTACTTTAATCGAAAAGGAGGCAATCATTATGGCAATGCGTCGCGGAGGCAAAAGACGTCGTAAAGTTTGTTACTTCACTTCAAACAATATCGTACACATCGATTATAAAGATGTAGATTTGTTGAAAAAATTCGTGTCAGAACGTGGAAAAATTCTTCCACGTCGTGTGACAGGAACTAGTGCGAAGTACCAACGTAAGTTAACACGAGCTATTAAAGTATCTCGTATCATGGCTTTACTTCCATTCTCTACTGAAGAGAGATAAGTATAAATTAGAAAGACCGGGAAACCGGTCTTTTTTTCTTTTTAAAAATAAATGAAAGTATATGCTTCTTACTCAGTCACTGTCCAGTTCAAGCACCTAGCCCCACAAGTCGTTTCAGATGACGGATAAAGGCAAAGGAAGCCTTTATCGCCATTCTTCCAACGCTTTTCGGGGCTAACATAGGCGCTTGCGCTTTTCTATACAGTATGTGGAATTTTAGTTGTTGTAAGTAATCTGTTACAATGGATAGATGATTACATTAAAGGAAGGTTCCTAAATGCAAAAAAATCAAACAAATTATTTAACGTATGGTTCTATGATGATTGCACTTTTCGCTATTTTGTTGGCAATGTCTGTTTATGTTCCAGTATTAGGTTTTTTCACGTCATTTATAGTGCCATTACCTCTTGCATGGTATAGTGCAAGGTTTGAAAGAAAACAAGCTGTATTTGTTACGGTTATCGCAGTTATACTTTCTTTTATTATTGGTGGAGTTTTTGGATTTATCTTTGGATTGCTAGTTGGTCCTTTAGGTTATATCATAGGAGATTCAATTAGGACTAAAAAGTCTAAGTTGTATATGCTTATGGCAACTGGGCTATTTTTACTGCTAATGACTGCAGTACAATACATATTATCCATTTTATTTTTTAATATGAATGTTTTGGCGCAATTTATCACGACCATTGAAGTATACTACGAACAACTAGGAAATATTATGTCTTCCGTTGGACAATTGCCTGAGGGTTATGAGGGGTTAGTTAAACAAAGTATAATGCTTATAGAGTCTATTATGCCAAGCTATTTCATTGGTGCTGTATTTATAAGTGCTTGGTTATATTTAATCATTAATTTATCTCTTTTAAAGAAATTGAAATTAGACGTACCCAAGTTTCCTAAATTCAAGGAATTTAGACTCCCTAAAACAGTGTTATGGTATTATTTAATCGTATCTATATTCTCATTGTTTGTTTCATTTGAAGTAGGGACATTTGGGTATTTAGTATTTATAAATGCTGCGTTAATATTACGAGCACTCTTGTTTTTACAAGGTATTTCCTTCATACACTATTGCTTTTTTGTAAAAGGATGGCCCAAATGGTCAATGGTTCTTGCAACATTTTTTGCAGTCCCGCTATACATGTTTACTATTATAGTAGGGGTATTAGATTTAGGATTTAATATAAGAGGATTTATAAAAGACAGATACAAAAAATAAGGAGCTGATCTAGTGGCATCTTTTTTTAGGAAACGGCCAATTCGATATCCACTCATACTGTTCTTACTACTTAGTGGGGTTGCAACTTATTTATTACTGTCTACCAATATATTGATTGGATTATTATTCGCTCTAATGGTAATTGGAGTATTTATCTATGCGTGGATTATTGAACAACGTGTATATGAAGAGACAGAAAAACATATCGAAACTCTTTCCTACCGGATGAAAAAGGTAGGGGAAGAAGCATTATTAGAAATGCCAATTGGGATACTACTCATAAATGATGAGTACATCATTGAATGGGCAAATCCTTATATGACGCAACAGCTTCCATTCGATACGATTATTGGTGAGGAGCTTCTTTCTATATCAAAGGATTTTCAACAGCTTAAGAAACAAGAAGAATCTAAAGAAATGGTCATTTCATTAGATGAAAAAAATTATAAAGTATTTTATAAAGTGGAAGAAAAACTTCTATACTTCTTTGATATAACCGAACAGGTAGAGATGGAATCGTTATACTATGGAGATCGGACCGTTATTGGTGTGCTGTTTATAGACAATTACGATGAAATATCACAGGGTATGGACGATCAAACACGAGGAAGGCTCAATAGTATCGTTACTTCTTGTGTAAACGATTGGGGAGCAAAATACGGCATTTATGTAAAAAGGATTTCTTCAGATCGTTTTTTAGCCGTTTTTAATGAATCCATTTTAGTAGAATTAGAAAAAAGTAAATTCTCCATATTAGATGATATAAGAGAAACTACTGCAAAATTCGGGTTTTCCCTCACTTTAAGCGTAGGCGTTGGTGCAGGTTCTACTTCCCTAGTTGAGCTTGGAGAACTAGCCCAGTCGAGCTTAGATTTAGTATTAGGACGTGGTGGGGATCAAGTAGCCATCAAGCATTCAAGTGGTAAAGTGAAGTTCTATGGTGGGAAAACGAACCCAGTAGAAAAACGGACGCGTGTAAGAGCAAGAGTGATCTCCCATGCTCTAAGAGATTTAATCCAGGATAGTGATCAAGTATTTGTTATGGGGCATAGGATGCCGGATATGGATGCAATCGGATCAGCTGTTGGGGTAAGAAAAATGGCAGGGATGAACAAAGTAGAGGGCTATGTTGTATTGGACACTAATGAACTAGACAATAGCGTAATTCGATTGATGGATGAAATAAAGGAACAGCCAGAGCTATATAATCGTTTTATAAGTCCTGAAGAAGCGATAAGTAAAATTACAGATAAAACATTATTAGTTGTTGTAGATACACACAAACCGAGCTTAGTTATTGATGAAAAACTTCTTCAAAAAGCAGAGAAAATAGTCGTGATTGATCATCATCGACGCGGGGAAGAGTTCATTTCAAATACGATGCTTGTTTATATGGAACCATACGCATCCTCTACTTCAGAGTTGGTAACAGAACTAATTGAATATCAACCGAAGAACGAGAAGTTATCTATGCTAGAAGCAACATCTATGCTAGCAGGTATTATTGTAGATACGAAAAGCTTTACGCTTCGTACAGGGGCAAGAACGTTTGAAGCAGCGTCCTATTTACGTACCCATGGAGCAGATACAATTCTTGTCCAACGTATGTTGAAGGAAGATATTGATACCTATATAGAACGCTCTAAAATCGTTCAAAATGTAGAGTTTTTCAGAGAAGGAATTGCTATTGCCCATGGTATGGAGAACATCTCCTATAGCCAGGTATTGCTCGCTCAAACAGCAGATATTTTATTGACGATGAATAATGTGGCAGCTTCTTTTGTTATAGGACGAAAAAGTGAATCTACTTTGGGAATCAGTGCTCGATCATTAGGTGATATCAATGTTCAAGTTATTATGGAAAAACTAAATGGTGGTGGTCATTTAACGAATGCTGCCTGCCAATTGGAAGACATCTCGATAGACGAAGCAATATCACTACTAAAAAATGCAATTATAGATACAATCGAAGGAGGAAATCAAGAATGAAAGTAGTATTCTTAAAAGACGTAAAAGGTAAAGGGAAAAAAGGCGAGGTCAAAAATGTTGCGGATGGTTATGCTCATAACTTTTTACTTAAAAATAAATTAGCAACAGAAGTAAATGCCGCTGCATTAAGTGCTCTTGAAGGACAAAAGAAAAAATCCGAAAAAGAAGCAGCCCAAGAGCTAGCAGAAGCACAAAAGTTAAAAGAAACATTAGAGCAATTAACAGTGGAGTTAAAAGCAAAGTCTGGAAATGACGGTCGACTTTTCGGTTCCATTACAACGAAACAAATTGCCTCTCAATTAGAAAAATCACATGGTATTAAATTAGATAAACGCAAAATGGAATTAGATGACGCAATTAGAGCTTTAGGATATACAAATGTACCTGTGAAACTTCATCATGAAGTCGTGGCGACATTAAAAGTACTCGTAGCAGAAGAATCGTAAGGAGAGAGGTCAATGAGCGATCCAATGATGGACCGTGTACCGCCGCATAACCAAGAAGCCGAACAATCTGTCATTGGGGCCATATTTTTAGAACCACAGGCATTAATTACCGCTGGAGAAATCTTGCTAGCTGAAGACTTTTATCGTGTAGCACATCAAAAGATATTCCAGACGATGCTTCATCTAAGTGATAAAGGTAAGGCAATCGATGTTGTAACCGTAACGGAAGAACTTTCTGCGAAGAAAGAGTTAGAAGATGTAGGTGGAATTTCGTATATTAGTGAAATTGCTAATGCGGTTCCAACCGCGGCTAATATAGCTTACTATGCCAAAATTGTAGAAGAAAAATCTATTTTACGTCGTTTAATACGTGTAGCTACTACCATAGTAGAAGATGGTTTTACTAGGGAAGATGAAGTAGAAGCATTATTAGCAGAAGCCGAACGAAAAATGATGGAAGTAGCAAGCAGAAAAAATGCTGGTGATTTCGAGCATATTAAAGACGTTTTGGTGGGAACATACGATAATATAGAAAAACTTCATACACGAAAAGGCGATGTTACAGGTATACCGACAGGGTTTAGAGATTTAGATAGAATTACAGCTGGTTTCCAAAGAAATGATTTGATAATTGTAGCCGCCCGCCCATCTGTAGGGAAAACGGCATTTGCTCTAAATGTTGCGCAAAATGTAGCGACTAAAACAGATGAAAATGTAGCAATCTTTAGTTTAGAGATGGGTGCCGAACAGCTAGTTATGCGTATGCTTTGTGCGGAGGGGAATATTGACGCTCAGGTACTTCGTACAGGGGCACTGACAACCGAAGATTGGCGCAAGCTTACAATGGCCATGGGAAGTCTTTCGAATGCAGGTATTTATATTGATGATACTCCTGGTATTCGGGTAAATGAAATCCGTGCTAAATGTCGTCGATTGAAACAAGAGCATGGTCTTGGAATGATTATGATTGATTATTTACAGCTAATCCAAGGTAGCGGAGGAAGCCAAGCTAACCGTCAACAAGAGGTTTCGGAAATTTCTCGGTCATTAAAAGGTTTAGCTCGTGAATTGCAAGTTCCTGTAATAGCCCTGTCACAGTTATCTCGAGGAGTTGAGCAGCGTCAAGATAAGCGACCGATGATGTCTGATTTACGTGAATCTGGATCTATTGAGCAGGATGCGGATATCGTATCCTTCCTGTACCGTGAAGATTACTACGACAAAGAAACAGAAAATCAGAACATGATTGAAATTATTATTGCTAAACAACGTAATGGTCCAACTGGAACTGTTACACTTGCGTTCGTGAAAGAGTTTAACAAATTCGTTAACATCGATTGGAGTCAACACCAAGCACCACCAGCGTAAGTGTTGCGTCTATGTATTTTTTTTGACAATCGTTTTATTAGTTAATAAAAGATTTTATGTCAAAGGAAACACGAACGATAAATGTAATATATACATTTTGCGTTCGTGTTTTTACATTAAATCGGTTGACTAAGTGTATTTAGATTGGTACAATAACACTGTTTGAATCAGGACATATGAAATGTCTGACGGAGGTGCTGGCAAATGCCATCAGTAGTAGTAGTTGGAACACAATGGGGAGACGAAGGTAAAGGAAAAATCACAGACTTTCTATCCGAAAACTCAGAAGTAATTGCACGTTACCAAGGCGGTAATAATGCAGGTCATACAATTATTTTCGGAGGAGAAACATACAAGCTTCACTTAATTCCTTCTGGGATTTTCTATAAAGATAAAATTTCTGTTATAGGAAACGGAATGGTAGTGGATCCAAGAGCGCTTGTGAAAGAGCTAAAAGGATTGCATGACCGCGGGGTAACAACCGAAAATTTACGTATTTCTAATCGTGCACATGTTATTCTTCCTTACCACTTAAAACAAGACGAAGTAGAAGAAGCTCGCAGAGGAGCAAATAAAATAGGTACGACAGGTAAAGGGATTGGACCAGCTTATATGGACAAAGCCGCACGTGTTGGGATTCGTATTGCTGATCTTCTGGACTATGAAGTATTTAAGGAAAAATTAGAACTGAACTTACAAGAAAAGAATAGAATGTTTGAGAAGTTTTACGAAACAGAAGGATTTACTTCAGAAGAAATTCTAGAAGAATTCTATGGCTACGGGCAAGAGATTGCGAAATATGTTACGGATACTTCAAAAGTATTAAATGATGCATTAGATGATGGCCGTCGTGTATTATTTGAAGGAGCACAAGGAGTTATGTTGGATATCGATCAAGGTACTTATCCATTTGTAACTTCTTCAAATCCAGTAGCCGGTGGGGTAACAATTGGTGCTGGAGTTGGACCAACAAAGATTAACCATGTAGTAGGAGTTTGTAAGGCATATACATCACGTGTAGGTGATGGTCCTTTCCCAACCGAGCTATTTGATGAAATAGGAAATCAAATCCGTGAAGTTGGGAAAGAATATGGGACAACTACAGGTAGACCGCGTCGTATTGGTTGGTTTGATACAGTAGTAATTAGACATGCTCGTCGTGTAAGTGGTTTAACTGATTTAACGGTTAACTCTATTGATGTATTGACTGGATTAGATACAGTTAAATTATGTACTGCTTATAAGTATAAAGGTGAATTAATTACGGAATATCCAGCTAACCTTCGTATTTTAGGTGAATGTGAACCAGTTTATGAGGAAATGCCTGGTTGGAGTGAAGATATTACTAAATGTAAATCTCTTGATGAACTCCCTGAGACGGCTCGTCACTACTTAGAGCGTATTTCTCAACTTACAGGTGTACAAATTTCCATTTTCTCAGTTGGACCAGATCGTACCCAAACAAATATCATCACAAGTGTTTGGAAATAATAAATGAAAAAACCGTCAAAAAGCATATGCTTTTTGACGGTTTTTTGTCTGTTAATGTAAAAGTTTCGTTATGTGAATCTTCTATTATGACAAATATAACAAAGATTTATATTGCTTTATGTATAAAATATGAATAATTTGGAGAAAACTAATCTATAAAAGTCAAAGTGTTAGGCGCAAAGAACTAATAACTGATAAAAAATGTAAAAATGATGTAATATATGGAACTAATACTACAGTTTCTTTACAACCATCTATAAAGCTACACATCTTCATTTCAAATATGTTAAATTAGAGAAGCGTGAAATGATAGAAGATTTTATATATAGTTTGGAAGGGGCTTTATCATGTTTTTGAAAAGTAAGAATGAGGAACAAAAGGTATCAAAACTAAATGTTCTTTCAAACGGAAAGTCAAATATGGTGAAAAAAGCAGCCGTATCAGTTTTACTTATCTCAAGTATTTCGTTTAATATGGCTTTTGCAAAAGAAAGTGAAAGCAATACACTAAAAGAAATATACCATATATATACGGATGGTCAATATGTAGGGACTATTTCGGATCAAACCAAAATACAATCAATGCTTGATAGAAAAGTCGAAGAATCTAGCTCCCAGTTTAAAAATATGACTTTAACCGCTGGATCTAATTTGTCGGTAGTACCAGAACAAGTATTTACTCCCAATACAAACGATGAGACTACTCTTCAAAAGCTGGATGGCTTAATACAAGTAGAAACAAAAGCATTTGCATTATCGGTCAATGATGAGATGGCAGTCTACGTCAAAGATTTAGATGCTTATGATGAAGCTCTGAGAAAACTAAAATTACATTTTGTTTCTGAAGAGGAATTGAGCACACTGGAAGCTAGAAATAATACTAGTGAATCTTTACCCGAACTAAAGGAAAATGAAACTCGTATTGCTAATTTAATTTTAAAAGAAAAAGTATCAGGAGTTACAGTAGAAACCGATCCTAGTCAAATTGTTTCATCAGATGATGCTGTGAAGCTACTATTAGAAGGTACATTAGAAAAAGAGTTATATACAGTAGCAGAAGGAGATGTTTTAGGGACTATTGCTAATAAGCATAATCTAACATCTGCTGAACTAATGGCACTTAATCCTGGTGTAACGGATACTACCGTATTACAAATAGGCCAAGAGTTAAATATAACAGTCCTAAAACCACTTATTAATATAGAAGTACAGTATGAGAAAAAAGCAAAAGAATCTATCATACATACGAAAACAGTAAAAGAAACAGAAGATATGTATAAAGGCGATACGAAGGTAATACAAGAAGGTTCAGATGGTCAAAAAATGGCAACTTACTTAATTCGCAAAGAGAATGGAGTACAAGTTGGTCTATCTGCAATAGAAGAAACAATACTTGTAGAACCAAAAGACCATATTGTATTAAAAGGAACGAAAGTAATCCCTTCACGCGGCTCGGGAGTATTTGCATGGCCAGCTGAAGACGGATATATTTCTAGTAAAATGGGATATCGTTGGGGACGTCAACATGAAGGTATTGATATTGCACGACCAAGTGGCTTTACGATAAAAGCAGCAGATAATGGTATAGTAGTTGCAGCTGGTTGGGATGGAACATACGGCAACCGTGTAATCATCGATCATCAAAATGGATATAAAACAACGTATGCACATCTTTCTTCGATTACAGCAGAAATAGGGCAAGTAGTTCCAACAGGCACTAAAATTGGTGTAATGGGAAGTACTGGGCGCTCAACAGGAACCCATCTACATTTTGAAGTGGAGAAAAATGGAGTAACTATTAATCCTTTAACTGTATTAAACTAATAATATATATATAAGACAGTCGCTATATGGACTGTCTTTTTTATATAAGATTTCCTGGGAAATAATTCGACAAAATGGGTCGAATTATAGGATCACTACTTCTTTAGAGATGCAGGAAGACTGAAACAATGTTAAAGTTAATATTATTATTGTGAAAAATAATTCAATTGAGTTAAATATAGAATACTAGAACTAGGGGGATTAGAATATGAGTAAAAAAATATTAGTAGTAGATGACGAGAAGCCAATTGCAGATATACTTCAGTTTAACTTAAAAAAGGAAGGATACCAGGTAGTTTGTGCTTATAATGGTGATGAAGCATTAAAGAAGGTGGAAGACGAACAACCTGATTTAATGTTATTGGATATTATGCTTCCTAACAAAGATGGAATGGAAGTTTGTAGAGAAATTCGAAAAAAATACGATTTCCCAATAATTATGCTAACAGCAAAAGATTCAGAGATAGATAAAGTACTTGGTTTAGAGCTTGGTGCAGATGATTATGTTACAAAACCATTTAGTACAAGAGAATTAATCGCTCGAGTAAAAGCAAATATGCGTAGACATCAAACTATCCAAGAAGATGCAGAAGTAACGACAAATGACATTGTTATTGGTCCATTAACTATACAACCAGATGCTTATCTTGTGTTAAAAAGAGAAGAAACAATTGAGCTTACACATCGAGAATTTGAGTTATTGCATTACTTGGCAAAACATATAGGACAGGTAATGACTCGTGAACATTTACTACAAACAGTATGGGGTTATGACTATTTTGGAGATGTGCGTACAGTGGATGTAACAATTCGGCGTTTACGAGAAAAAATTGAAGACAATCCAAGTCATCCAACTTGGATAGTAACTAGAAGAGGCGTTGGCTACTATTTAAGAAGTCCTGAACAGGAGTAGAAGGAATGCAAAAAGTTGGATACTTTAAATCAATTCACGTAAAGATTGTGCTGATTTATGTATTACTTATCGTTATTGCGATGCAAATTATTGGATTGTATTTTGTTCGTGAGCTAGAGCAAAAATTAAAGGATAATTTTCAAACATCTATTCGTGACCGCGTTAGCATATTGGAATATAGCGCGCGAGAAGAACTAATAAAAATTCGGAATGAAGAAGACCAAACAAAAGAACAAAGCTTACGTTCTATTTTGTATGGTCTTAATTCGTATGACATTAAAGAAGTGCGTGTAATCGATGCACGATATCAAATTTTAGCAACCTCTGATACAAACAATCAGAAGATAGTTGGTCAACGATCCATGGATGATTTGGTTCGAAAATCCATTAGTGCTGCAGATGATTTTGACAGTATATCGCTTGATGAAGAAACAAATAGAATATGGAAATTAGCTACTCCTATTATTTATAAGGGAGAAGTAATTGGAACATTATATATAGAATCTAATATTGAAAATATCTTTGGCCAGATGAATGAAATTAATCAAATACTTGCAGGAGGTACAGCAGTTGCGCTAGTTATTACCGTCATACTAGGTATTCTAATTGCACAGACGATTACCCGTCCTATAGCAGATATGAGAAAACAAGCACAAGCGATGGCTAAAGGTAATTTTTCTAGAAAAGTTCGAGTATATGGCAGTGATGAAATTGGGCAGCTAGCAATTACGTTTAATCATCTGACGAATAGATTGCAAGAAGCGCAATCGACTACGGAAGCAGAACGTAGAAAACTAGCCTCTGTTTTGACCAATATGACAGATGGCGTAATAGCTACAGATCGTAAAGGTAGAGTTATCCTGATAAATGATCCAGCACTTAGAATGTTGCGTATTCCTAGAGAAATGGTATTAAATCGTCCGATTATATCTGTACTAGGAATAGATCCTGAACATTCGTTTGAGGACTTAATCCATTTAAAAGAAGCGATTAATTTGGATTTAAGCTCTAATGAAAGACCGTTTATTTTACGTGCGAATTTTTCAGTTATACAAAAAGAAACTGGCTTTGTTAATGGTTTAATAGCAGTATTACATGATAATACAGAGCAGGAAAAAGTGGATATGGAAAGAAGAGAGTTTGTAGCGAATGTTTCTCATGAATTACGTACTCCTCTTACGACAATGAGTAGTTATTTGGAGGCTTTAGCTGATGGTGCCTGGAAAGATGAAGAAATTGCTCCCTCTTTTTTACAGGTAACTCAAACAGAAACACATAGAATGATTCGACTTGTAAATGACCTACTCCAATTATCTAAAATGGATAGCAGAGATTATGATTTGAATCGAGAGATTGTTAATTTCAATCAATTCTTCAACCGAATTATTGATAGGTTTGAACTCTCCAAATCGGAGAATGTTACCTTTGTTCGTAGACTCTCTGATAATGCCTATTATGTGGATATCGATACAGATAAATTAACACAGGTAATGGATAATATAATTTCAAATGCGATTAAATATTCACCGGATGGTGGGAATATACGATTTGGGGTAGTAGCGGCAGACTCCATTTTAAAAGTAATGATTTCGGATGATGGTATGGGAATTCCTTCTGAAAATGTTGATCGAATCTTTGATCGCTTTTATAGAGTAGATAGAGCAAGAGCGAGATCTATGGGAGGTACGGGCCTAGGCTTAGCAATTGCCCGGGAAATGATTGAAGCCCATGGCGGTAGAATATGGGCAGAAAGCGAAGAAGGACATGGGACAACTATTTTTTTCACTTTGGATATTTTAACGGATGAGGAAGGTGAGTGGGATTGAAATATATTGAGCAAGTAAAATCAGTTGTTTTACTCTTACTTATTCTCCTCAGCTTTACATTAACTTTTTCTATATGGACTTACACCCCAGTCATTCAAACAAATGAGGCAGCTATTGTAGATATATCTATTGCAGAAAAAAAGAGTTTAGAAGAGATTATTAAACCTTATCGTATGATTATAAGTCAAGAAAATGTGCTAAAGGGTTCTTTTGCGAACCGACCAATAGATTTTGTGATAAATAAAATGAAAACCTGGGAAATTCAAACGGTTGAGTTGGCTAGTAATAAAGTATCCACGGATCAAATAAATGATTTTATCAAAGCCCCCAATCGTGCTAGTTTCTTTTTTACAGCAGATGTCCCTATTGAAATACTTGGCAATATTTTAAACTTTGCGGATCGAAATTTTCCAGAAGTATATGTTAATCGGTTAATAGTAGACTGGAACAATGAAAGCCCAGATAGTCTGACTCTGTATTTTGTAAGCACATCACAGCAGAAGATATATTCAGCAACTGCAGAAAATGCCGATAAATTAGCGTTTGCCGAGCGTATTTTAGAGCAGGCAGATACAATGCAAGTGTATAATGAAATAGTTAAAGACAATAAATTATCATTGTACGTTTCATCGGTACCGGAAAATATTTTAAGTTATAATTATTCGATTAAAGAGGTTGAAACAGATAAATTCAAAGATGCACTTTTCAACAATCCTAGTCTAGTGAGAAGTAACCCTGTTAGCATGAGTGAACAACAATTCACGGATGATAGTGCATTAATGAATATGAATTTTACTTATAAAAGTTTAAACTATGTGCATCCCGCTTCGGAAAATGAAAATCCAGGGAATCCGGTAGATCTCATTCAAAATAGCTTGAATTTTGTCAATGAGCATAACGGCTGGACAGATGATTATCGTTATTCTCGAATGAACACTGCAAATCGTCAAATTAATTATCAGTTGTATTTTGCGGGTTTACCGGTATTTAGTAAGGATACATTAACAGAAATATCGCAGTATTGGGGAATCGATCGAGTGTATCGGTACTATCGCCCTTTCTATACGCTTGATGTTGCTATTCCCTTAGGAACAAGGGAAGTAGCTATGACTTCAGGACAGGCAATCTATGATTTTCTTTCTACTACAACAGATGTTAATACGAGTTCTATTGACGATATTGTAATAGGATATTATTTATCACGAGTCGACGACCAATCCTTATTCAACCTGGAGCCTTCTTGGTATTATTTGGAGAGTGGAAGCTGGGTACGAGTATCTCCAGATTTATTAGGAGGTGCCAAGTTTGGATTGGAATAAAACAAAGACTATATTCATTATTGTATTTTCTATCTTAAATGTATTTTTACTTTCATTATATTTGAACCGGTATAATGAGTCCCAACAAATAGGTGAACGTAACGAGACACCTATCGAGGAAAAACTTTATCTAGACAATATAAAAAACTTGGAAACTGATAACGAAATTAAAGAGGCTTTTTATGTTTCAGGTAACGTCCATAGTTTTAGTCCAGAAGAAATAGAAGAATTGGACAATCAAACTTTCGAAATACCTTCCAGCTATAAATTAGTCAGTACCTTTAAAGAACCTATAAAAATAACAGATGAAAATACTTTAGAAAAAATAGTAAATGAGCAAGTGATGCGAGGCTCTGCTTATGGTCTGTGGGAAATAGATGAAGAAAATAAAACAGCTATATTATTCCAACAAGTAAATAAGCGACTCGTTTACTATAATACGAATGCAAAGCTAGTAGTTCACTGGAATGATGACAATGAGCTTATTGGTTATGAACAGACTATTCTGGACGACTTAGAGGATTATAATGTGGCGCAAAAATTATTGACCCACGTACAGGCAATTACTAGACTGTATGATAATTCGCTGTTAAAACCAGATTCTAAGATTAAACAAATTGACTTAGGATACTCGACTTTAGCGCAACTAACAGAGACACAAGTTTTTGCACCAACATGGCATATACTTGTTGAACTACTAGATGGAACAATCGAAGAATACTTTGTAAATGCAGTAGAAGGCAGAGTTATTGAAATACCAAAAGAGACGGAACAAACAGTAGTAGAATAAGGAGTTTTAATAATGAAGTTCAGTGTATTAGCAAGTGGTAGTAGTGGCAACGCTGTTTATGTGGAAAATGATGAACATTCCTTTTTAGTCGATGTAGGCTTAAGTGGAAAAAAGATGGATCAATTATTTCAGGAAATTGATCGTGATATTAAGAAATTATCAGGAATTTTCATCACACATGAGCATAGTGATCATATTAAAGGATTAGGTGTAATAGCTAGAAAATATGGGGTTCCCATTTTTGCAAATGAAAAAACCTGGTCAGCAATGGATCCACTTATCGGAAATGTTCCATTAGACCAGCGATTTCAATTTGATATGGAAACCGTAAAAAAATTTGGCACACTGGATATCCAATCTTTTGCAGTGTCTCACGATGCAGCTGACCCGATGTTTTACATTTTTCATGAAAACGGTAAAAAGCTTGTTTTAATAACGGATACTGGATATGTGAGCGATCGTATGAAAGGGCTTATTAAAGGAGCGGATTCCTTTGTCTTTGAGAGCAATCACGATGTTAGTATGCTGCAGATGGGACGTTATCCTTGGTCTGTTAAACGAAGAATATTAAGTGACGTTGGACATGTCTCCAATGAGGATGCTGCAGTTGCTATGAGTGAAGTAATTGACGTAAAAAATACGAATATCTATTTATCCCATTTAAGTAAAGATAATAATATGAAAGATCTAGCTCGTATGAGTGTTACGCAAACACTTCAATCTTGTGGTGTGATTGCAGGTGAGTATGTGCATCTACATGACACGGACGCTAATAAACCAACAGAGCTAGTTCTTGTCTAAATAATAAAAATGTAAATGCCTATGTGAGTCCTAAAAGGCAAATACTTTCTTTAAATAGAAGTTCCAATTACTATGAATGTAGTATTTGGAACTTTTATTTATTTTTTAAGTAATTTTCATCTTATTTTAATGTGGAATGGGTACATTGTTAATACAGACATTTTAGAAAAAGAGAGGAAGAGAAAGATGGATATAAATAACCCATATGGACCACAATTACCAAACGAACAACCACCGATAGAACCCAAAAAAAGAAATGGAAAAAGACGAGGCATTGCCGGCTATTTCTTTAGTGGACTTGCAGGTGTATTAGTTGGTGCATTACTTGTTTGGTTTTTAATACCTTCCGTTGTGACCAACCTACCGTCGGGCGGTGAAACGAAATCGAATGAGACAACCAAACAAACCCAACAGCTTTCAGTAGATGTTACTACAGATGTAACCGATGCTGTAGAAAAAGCTTCGAGTGCTGTTGTTGGGATAACCAATATTCAATCAGTCACAAATTTTTGGAATCAATCAGAAGCTACAGAGGGTGTTGGCACGGGGTCTGGAGTTATATATAAAAAAGAAGACGGTAAAGCTTATGTTATTACAAATTATCATGTTATTGAAAATGCAAAATCAGTAGAAGTAACGTTAGCAGATGGATCAAAAGTAGAAGCAAATATTGTAGGGGAAGATATTTGGACGGATTTAGCAGTTCTTGCAATTGACGATACTGGTATAGAAACAGTGATAGAATTTGGTGACTCAGATGCATTAAAACAAGGAGAAACGGTCATAGCTATTGGTAATCCTTTAGGACTGGACTTTTATGGATCGGTTACAACAGGAGTAGTATCTGGTAAAGACCGTGCAGTTCCAGTTGATTTAAACGGAGATGGTATAGAGGATTGGCAGTCAGAGGTTTTACAAACAGATGCGGCGATTAACCCTGGTAACAGTGGTGGTGCCTTGATCAACTTAGCGGGACAGCTAATCGGTATTAACTCAATGAAGATTTCGGAATCTACCGTAGAAGGAATGGGCCTTGCCATTCCAGTCAATTCAGCTATTCCAATCATTGAGGATTTAGAGCAAAATGGTAAAGTAAATCGTCCATCCATGGGAATCACTCTTATTGATTTGACGAATGTACCTGCTTTTCACCAAAAAGAAACATTAAAATTACCAAAGGAAGTTACAACAGGTGTAGTAGTTGATGAGGTAGTGGAAGGAACTCCAGCTGCAATAGCGGGGATGAAATCATATGATGTCATTGTAGAAATGGACGGAGAAAAAGTAGAAAACACTATTGAGTTACGTAAACACTTATATAACGAAAAAGAAACTGGGGATGAACTAAAAGTGAAAGTCTACAGACAAGGAGAAATAGTTGAATTAACACTGCTTTTAAAGCAATCTTCAGAATTATAAACATGTGGATAACTTAATAATGTAAATATAAGATTTACACAGCGAGTAGGAAAAGAAAAGCTTGTCTTTCCTACTCGCTTTTCATTTGATAAAATAGGTTGTGGATAACAATGATTAATTTGTGCATAACTATTTAAAGTATTCCGACAATAAAAGGAGAGATAAAAGTGAGAATATTCAGTTGCGAAACCCATATAAACCACGCTTTAGACATGTTTATAGCAGAACAAAAAACATTTCCTATGCTAGAGGAATTAAAAGAAGAAGAAAAGTTATCCACAGTTTGTACCTACTGTGAGTCGTCTGCATTATATATTGTGGCTAATGAAAACTGAAACACAAGATGTAGATAAGTGTTGTGGATATGTGCATAAGTGATGTGCATAACTTGTTTGTAAACGAAATGTAAAGGTGGATAACCTGTGAATATACAAATTGTATCGGTCGGAAAATTAAAAGAAAAATATTTAAAAATGGGGATAGAAGAATACACAAAGCGACTAGGTGCCTATGCGAAGATCGATTTAGTAGAAGTACCAGATGAAAAAGCTCCGGAAAATTTAAGTGATGCGGACATGGAAATCGTCAAGAAAAAGGAAGGCGACCGAATCCTAGGGAAAATCGGAGTGGACACATACGTTATTGCCCTTGCAATTGAAGGAAAGATGAAGACATCGGAGCAGCTAGCAGGCGATATCGAATCTCTTATGACATATGGCAGAAGTAAAATTGCATTTATTATCGGAGGATCTCTTGGATTGCATGAGGATGTGATGAAACGTTCAGATGAAAAATTATCCTTTAGTAAAATGACCTTGCCGCATCAGTTAATGAAGCTAGTGTTGGTGGAGCAGATTTACCGAGCATTTAGGATTATGAAAAATGAACCGTACCATAAGTAAGTGCGGTCTATCGCCCAATCCTTCCAAAAGAAGAGAAACTGATTTGCATTTCCAATCATAAATTAAACTGGATCGAAAAATATATAAGAGGAGGTCGTTCATTTGAAAGCACTTGTATTTAATACATTCGGAGGACCGGAAGTACTAGAATATCTTGAAATTGCAGATCCGGTAATCGGACCTGATGAAATATTAGTAAGGATGAAAGCAATTGGATTGAACTTTGCAGATATTTATAGAAGAAAAGGGAACTATCATCTTACTGGAATTGCCCCATTTATTTTAGGTTATGAAGGAGCCGGAGTCGTTGAAGAGACGGGAGTTAATGTCCAAGGAATAAGTGTTGGCGACCATGTTGCATTTGCTGATGTTCCACATTCTAACGCCGAACAAGTAGCTGTCCCGATGGAAAAGGCAATTCTTCTTCCAGAGACTATTTCATTTGAAGATGCGGCTTCCGTTTTGCTACAAGGCTTGACTGCTCACTATTTAACAAAAGATAGTTATGCGGTTAAGGAGAATGATGTAATTCTAGTTCATGCAGCGGCAGGGGGCGTTGGACAGTTGCTAGTACAAATTGCAAAACTCCTTGGTGCAAGGGTCATTGGTTTAACTTCCTCAGATGAGAAGGTATCTGCAGCTAAAAAAGCTGGGGCAGATCATGTTTTCTTATACTCGGATGATTGGAAGCGAAAAGTTTTAGAGGTAACCAATGCAAAAGGTGTGGATGTAGTCTATGATTCAGTAGGTTCCACGCTCGAAGATAGTTTTACAGCAACTCGCATTGGTGGAACGGTCGTTTTTTATGGGATGGCAGGAGGAGACCCATCTCCGGTTGACCCAAGAATGTTGATGGATACGTCAAAAACTTTGACTGGTGGGGATCTTTGGAATGTCCTTACTTCCCCAGAAGAACGAGTAGCCCGTTCATCCGAGTTATTCCGCTGGATAGAAGAGGGGAAAGTGACGGTATCTGATCCTACGGTATTTGCACTGCGAGATGGCCAAAAAGCGCATCGTTTTCTAGAAAGCCGCAAAAGCATGGGGAAAATTTTATTAAGACCATAAAATGATAAACTATGTTAGAGATCGAGGAGACGTTTTCATTTTTTGGATCTAGAGTTTATCACTTTGTTTTACTTTCGTTTAAAAAGATAGGAAAAGTAACAGGTTGCCCCCGTACAAGCCTTTTCCCTTATTCACCGACTGATAATTCCGCAATGACTCTATTGCATTGAGATGACAGTAAATCAGGTCTATCGAGAGCAAGGGTTGAGTCAAGCAAAGCAAAAAAACAGGTCCGGCAATAACATGAAGATATGATGGTAATAGCTTATTGCCCATATAGGAAATCTCATTTAAAAAAAGCTAGGAAACTTGTTGAAGCTGCTGTCTGTATTTTGCAGGCGGTAGCTTTTTCTAGTTCCATTTTTAAAGTGACCGAGAAACGATTCTTGCGTTTTTTCTTATTATAAACAAAAATACCCTACAGATTAGACTTTTTTAAGTGTCTATTCTAAAGGGTACATTTTACTTGGCAGAAACGCCAAGCTTTTTTATTTGGGGGTCATAGATACCATTAGGTTTATTAAATAGACTCTTTACTTGAATATATTTCATACTCTTTTTTTATAAGTTTTATCATCATGAATTCCCAAGTTGTTGGGCCTTTTGCAAATTAATGAGTTGTTTTCCCCTCAATAGCCTCTGCTATTTTTTCACACTTTTTTATTGCCCAATTGTAGTGGTCAACCGTATTGGCAGCAAAATAACTGTACAGATTACTTGTCTTCGTCCATTTATAATACTTTTTTGTGAAAATCTCTTCATCATTATGTATTTCCATCAATCGCATAATACGATTATGGCTAAGCTTTAATTTCTTTATCGCATGCACTAACTTAACATCTTGATATTGCTGCCAGATTTGCATGTTTAATTGATAGAGATAACGCCATTTAAATCCCGGAGCAGGCATTTCAGGAATATCCCCATCCATTCCTTCTCGATACCATCTTTCAAGCATCGCATGCCATTCATATAAATGCATTAATACATCACGAAAATTCTTATCTCGTTCTATTGTTTCAATTGATAGATTTCTTTTCTTAGGAGGAAGACTATCAATTAAAATTAGTAATTCATCAAAGGATTTTTGCGTATTTGTTAATAGTATTTGTTGTTTTGTATATTCCATAATAGTAACTCCATTCTGTGGTGTACTTATATTAAGGGCATAGTTTATTTAATAGTACATTAAAATTGATCTTTAGAATATTCTAAAAATCAATGTGGTGCTTATTCTATTTCAGATTTTTAAAATCGCAGTTAAACTAGCTGGAGTGAAACGTATGATAAGTAAATGAGGTTTTTTGTTAAGAAGGTATTTGAATATAATGCGTTGAATATAGTATAAATATATATTTCTCTTTAGCAATGTCTGTATCGGAGGAGGCGTAGTATGAAACAACTATATATAAAGCAAAAGCTATTTAGCCTAAGTGGAAAATTTACGGTAAAGGACCAGCAGGAGAAGGATGTCTATTATGTGGAGGGTAGTTTTATGCAAATCCCAAAGACTTTCTCCATTATGGATGAGACAAGAGATGAAGTAGCCCTTATTACGAAAAAGGTGTTCAGCTTTTTACCGAAGTTCTTTGTTGAGGTAAATGGTCAAGAGGTGTTAACGATTAAAAAAGAATTTTCTTTCTTTAAAGCTCGCTATACAATAGATGCTGCAGACATTGAGGTAAATGGGAACTGGTGGGATATGGATTTTCAGGTCTTACAGCATGGTGTAGTCATCGGTAAAGTGAACAAGGAGTGGTTCACTTGGGGAGATAGCTACAAGGTTCAAATATTGAATGAGGAGATGGAGGCCATCATTATTGCGTTCGTTGTTGCAATTGATTGTGTGAAGGCTGACCAAGCAGCTGCTTCCTCAGCAGCGACAATTTAGCAGAAAAAATAACATTAAAAAAGCAGGAAAATCCCGAATAGATTTCCTACTTTTTTATTGAGTCGATTATTATAAAACCATCCAAAAACTCTAACCCTTAATATGCTTCTTAGTTCTGAAAAGATTATTACCAAGTTCATTTAACATAATCGCTATTAATATTATAGCCGTACCTAACCACTGAAGCGGTGTTACTGCTTCTGCTAAAATAATGCTAGCCGATAGAATGGCGATAGGTAATTCTATGGATGTTAATATATTTGCAACTCCCCCCGAAACCAAAGGCGCGCCAGCTGCGAAAAATAAGGGTGGAAGGACTGCTCCGAATAACGAAACTCCAACTGCAGTTGTCAGCAGGTTTTTCTCCAATGGAAGTACTGACGAGATGTCAGGCATGAAGAGGACAAGCACTAAAATGGTTGATCCAGTTACCATCAATGAGCTCCGAGTCCATGCATCCACATTAACAGCGACCTTGCCACTGAAAAAGATAAATCCAGCATAAGTGAATGCAGATAGAATTCCAAAAATAAAACCTTTAAACGGCAGGCCTTGTATGTCTCCGTTTACAAAGTTCGAAGCAAAAAAGACTCCTATTAATATTAAAATGATAGAAACTATTGTTATTGGGGCAGGTTTTATTTTGCTGAAAATCCATTCTAAGATAATTCCTATCCAAACGAATTGGAACATTAGTATAATGGCCAATGAAGCCGGTAAATATTGCATCGAACCATAATAAAAGATACTTGTTAAACCGATAAAACAACCGGTAATCATAATTTGAAGAACATTTTTCCTATTAAGCCCTTTGAAGCTGGAGCGTTTAATTAGGGTAAAAGACCATAATAATATGAAGGAAATAATCATTTGAACGATATTGATTTGACCTAGTGAGTAGCCATAGCTAAACCCAAGTTTAGCAAATATCGGTGTAAAGCCAAAAAATGAAGCACCTAATAATATAAATATAACACCTTTATTTAATTTCATAAAAAGACCTCCTTGGTGCTAAGACAACCGTATTATCATATCATAAAGAAGCATAAGATTGGCTGCATCTAACCAAAAAGATATATTTATTGTGGACGTTGAAAACCAGTAGCAGAATCTATCTCTGCTACTGGTTTTTTTAAAAAAAATTATTCTATTTTAGTAGCATTATAACTATCAAAGAATTGGATAACACCATGACCCTGTGCAATGACATAGCTGAAGTCTGTTACAAAAACGTTCTTAAATATACTATAAGTCTCATAACATAGGATAGGAAAATGTTGTCAAAGCCTCTAGGTAATTTTTGATTTTTTTTCTAAGGGAGGTATTTTATGGGGGTATGTCGAATGGTAGATAGAGTATAAGAATGTCTAATTTTATTAAAGGGTTATATGAAACTTAAATAATCTGAATATTCATAAGAAACAAATTAAAATTAGTACTAAAATAGATAATGTTGAATTAATTATCACATGTTTTTGCTGAAGGAGTGGAATTACATGAGAAGCATATTAAAAACGCTATTGATTATAGAAAAAACGGATAGGAAAAACATTTTTGCCTGTCTAATTGTAGCGCTATGTATTATTGGAGTGGTTGTTTATGCAAATGCAACAGAGTTAGGTAATCCAATTAAAGAAAAATCAGGTGAGTCACTAGCAGTCAAGGTAGCTTTAAATAAATTTCAAATTGTCGATGCCAGTGAAGACGGAGATGGCAGTGATTTATATAAAAATATCGTCAAACAATATTACACTTATCCAAAACAGGGAATGTCGCTGAAAATGGAGCGTCCAAAGTTGTATTTAGAAACAGCAATAGAACTAACAGAATTACGAAAACATGCATTTGAAATGGATGATTATGAGGTTGTAGCAGAAAATCTGCCATCAAAAATTGAAAATGGAATGGATTCTGCATATTATAATTATCTAAATGATAATAGTTTAGAGATATCGTTTGGCTCACTTAGTTTCTATCCATTTTTAGCATTTTTATTTAGTGTAGTAGGATCATTTTGGTTTGTTCTAATCTGTATCTACTCGTCTAACATTATGATCGATGATTTCCGACATACTTCTCTTATTAAAGGCTATCCTATCGCTTTTAGTCAATATGTATTAGCGAAATGTATGACTTCAATGGGTATTGTTTTTATTTTCATATTAGAGCTCATTGTATGTAGTTTGCCACTAATCTATTTTAAAGGATTAGGACAGGCTTCTTATCCTGTAGCCGTTTTTAATGGAGAAGTAACGATTTATCCGATTTACAAATACATAGCAGTTTCGATCGTTTATATGATTTGTTTGGCGGTTTTTGCAATTTTATTATCGGTAATTTTAAATGTACTTTTAAAAAATGTTTATTTAACTATATTTGTGCAGATTATCCTTGTGGTAATTCCTATTTTGTTCCCAGCACTAATTAAATTTATACCTTTTAATCCATTTAACTATGTTAACTTTCCCAGTGTCTTAAATGGAGACTCCCTGAATTTAGCTACTCCGGTTGCGCTAAATTGTAATGCAGGATTGCTCTATTTGTGTATTAGTATTGTACTACTAATGGCCATTATTAAATGGTTTTTATCTACAGGTAAGCTTCAGAAACTATAGGGGGTGGATGACATGTGGGCTTATTTTAAATGGGAGTTTAAACAATTTTTTACGAACAAAAAAAACTTAGCGGTATATGTGATATTACTTTTTTTAGCATTGTATTTCGCGTTAAAAGTTGCTCCATTCTATGACCCTATTGAAAAAGTAGATGTAGCAGAAATGGAAGCACGTTATAAAACGAGAGAAGATTTTATCAAAAGCGTAGAAGGTAGAACAAATGTACATCCTGCAGTGGGGTATGCACTTGCTATATTCCCAAGGTGGAATGAATTTGATAAAGCAAGAATTGAGGCAATTGGTAATAAGGACTATTTAAAATATGTGGAAGCAACAGCAGAATGGTATAAGTACTCTGATGCAATAATCGTAAATAGTGGTGAAATATTCTATAACCCACTCTATTACACCTATGGCAATGACTATGGTCATGCTGATGGGCATTATGGTTATGGCTATACAGGTAGTAGATTTACTGGATATGTGGAAGAGAATCCGGAGCTTTCATTGGAGTTATTTGAAGAAAGAACAGCTCTACAAACGTTGCAACGTTTATTAAATGACTATCTACCAATTGTATTATTTATAAGTTTTATTTTTTTATCTGTAGATATTGTATTGAAAGATCGTCGTAATCCAAGTTTATTGAAAGGATTTCCAATTGCTGATTGGAAAAAGCTATGTATGAAAGGACTAGTTGCTTTTATAGGAAGTATTTTGTCATTCGTTCCGCTATGTGTAGGTTTTATAATTATCGGATTACAAAATGGCTTTGGTGACCTTTCACTCCCGGTGCCTATTTATTCTCATATAGAAAAAAACTTTGCGAATATGACGATGGGTACATTCTTGTTGAAAAATGCTTTGTTCATTAGTGTTTGGATTCTATTCTTTATAGCTATCATTTTGTTCCTAAGTCTAATTGTGAAGGCTGAATTCATTAATTTATTTGTTAGCTTTATCGTGATAGCGGCTGAGTGGTTTTATTCTGATCGAGGGATGGGAGCTTATACAGATATCCAAAACTATCCAACCTCCTATGTACAAGTAGGACAAGTTATTACCGGTTATAAAAATTTTATATATGAATCACTGCACATAACCTATCAAAATGGGTTAATAATTGTAGGAAGTTGCACGCTTATCGTGATGATATTGACATTAATTGTGAGTCAGTCTAAAAGATTTAAATTAATAGCGTAAAGAAAGGGTGTTAGATATGTTGGAATTGAAACATATTGGCGTTCAATTTGGAGATAAACATGTATTAAAGGATATATCGATTACATTCCAACCGGGAGAGATTATCGGTTTTGTAGCCCCAAATGGAACAGGGAAATCTACGCTGATGAATGTAATCATGAACTATTTATCACCGAATAAGGGCAAGGTAATTTTAAATAGTAAATTAAAATATTCCAATAAGGCAAACGAAGTGAAGATTCACCAAGCAGTATCGATGATGCCTGACCAGAGTGATTTATATAATCATATATCTGGTAAGAATCATCTGAAAATCTATCAGGCGATGTGGAATAGTGATCCGAAACTAATAGACGATACAATTGCAAAACTTGGTATGGAATCCTATGTGAAGAAAAAAACGGGTACGTATTCATTAGGAATGCGCCAGCGTTTATGCTTTGCTATGCAAATTGCTTCTGACACACAGATAATGCTGATGGATGAAGTGATGAACGGATTGGATCCTACGCATGTAGAGCTAATATCGCAAATACTTTTACAAAAGAGAGCGGAAGGTAAAACAATTATTATTGCTTCTCATTTATTGGAAAATCTAGAGCAATATGCGGACCGTATATTCTTTGTGAAAAACGGTGACTTAAAGCTAGTAGATGAATTGGCACCTGATATTACTAACAAAAAGGTAACAATAATTCGCGTGTCAAACTTTTCACAGGAGCTCTTTGAAGTATTTAAGAAAAATTTTCCAGGACTGCATGTGCAGACATTACCAAGTGGCAAGACGCTTATTGATGTAAGTGATCAGGACACAGCAATATTAGGCGACATCACTCAGTTTATGATTACGCAAGGGCTTACTGACTTTACCTTTGGTAAGGTGACATTAAATGATTTATATTCGATGGAGTACCAGCAAAAGTAATGGTGGATGGAGTATATTTCATTTAACGCGATAGCTACTAAAATAATAGCGATGCCTATCGACTTAAGTGGTGTTACTGCTTCTAACAAAATAATGCTAGCGGATAGAATTGCTATAGGTAGCTCAATGGATGTTATTAAATTTGCTACTCATCCTAGAGTAAAAGACCATAATAAACAGAAGGAAATTTTCATTTGAACGATATTAATTTGGCCAAGTGAGTAGTCGGAGCTAAACCGAAGTTCAGCAAATATCGGTGGAAAGCCAAAAAATGATGCACCTAATAAAATAAATAAAACACCTTTATTTTATTTAATTTCATAAAAAGAACTCCTTCGTGCTAAGACAAACATATTATCAAATAATAAATAGGCATAGACTTGGCGCACGTATCCCCAAATTCTAATAATCCTGTATACAAATATTGACGAATGAAAAGCATGCGAAGTTTATATAAGTTCCGCATGCTTTTTTTTTCTAAAGAAGGAATATTAAGGGTGTTTATAGAATGAGTAGAAGCGTAAAGAACTCCATACACAGCTTAAAAGAAATATGTACTCAAAATAGACTGAATATTCAATGTAAATAATGGAAAACGACTCTCGTCATGTTTTTGTTGGAGGAGTGGAATTGTATGAGAAGTGTGTTAAAAACATTATATATAATAGAAAAAACGGATAAGAAAAACATTTTTGCCTGTCTAATTGTAGCCCTCTGTGTGATTGGGATGGTTGTCTTTGCTAATACGCAGGAATTAGGAAATCCGATTAAAGAAAAATCAGGTGAATCACTAGCAGTAAAGGTAGCTTTAAATAAATTTCAAATTGTAGACGCCAGTGAATTTGGTGAGGGTAGTGATATATATATAAATATCGTCAAACAGTATTACACTTATCCAAAACAGGGGATGGCGCTGAAAATGGAGCGTCCAAAATTATATATAGAAACAGCAATAGAACTAACAAAATTACGAAAACAAGCATTTGATATGGATGGTTATGAGCTTGTAGCAGAAAATCTGCCATCCAAAATAGAAAATGAAATGGATTCTGCATACTATAATTATTTAGATGAAAATAATTTAGAGTTATCGTTTGGCTCACTTAGTTTCTATCCATTTTTAGCGTTTTTAATTAGTGTAGTAGGATCAGTTTGGTTTGTTTTAATTAGTATTTATGCATCCAATATTATGATAGAAGATTTCCGACATACCTCTCTTATTAAAGGCTATCCTATCGCTTTTACCAAGTATGTATTGGCGAAATGTATGACTTCGATGGGGATTGTTTTTATTTTCATTATAGAGCTTATCGTATGTAGTTTGCCGCTAATCTATTTTAAAGGATTGGGACAGGCCTCTTATCCTGTAGCTGTTTTCAACGGGCAAGTAATGATTTATCCCATTTACAAATACATAGCAGTATCCATTGTTTATATGGTTGTTTTGGCGATTTTTGCAATCTTATTGTCCGTAATTTTAAATTTGTTATTAAAAAATGTTTATTTAACTATATTTATTCAGATTACTCTTGTCGTAATTCCTATTTTGTTCCCAGGACTAATCGAGCTTTTACCGTTTAATCCATTTAACTATGTTAACTTTCCAAGTGTCCTAAATGGAGATTCTCTGAATTTAGCTACTCCCGTCGCACTAAATAGTAATGCTGGGTTGGTCTGTTTGTGTATTAGCATAGCATTGCTAATGGCTATTATTAAATGGTTTTTATCGACAGGTAAGCTTCAGAAAATATAGGGGGTGATGAAATGTGGAATTATTTTAAATGGGAATTTAGACAATTTTTTACGGATAAGAAAAACATAGCTGTGTATGTGATTTTACTTTTTTTGGCGTTATATTTTGCATTAAAAGTCGCACCTGCGTATGACCCTATTGAAAAAGTCGATGTAGCAGAAATGGAAGCACGTTATAAAACGAGAGATGATTTTGTCAAAAACGTAGGAGGTAGAAAAAATAAACATCGTGATGCGCGCTATGCGCTTTCGATGTTCCTTCAATGGGATAATTATGATAGAGAAAGAATGGAAGCATTAGGTGAGAAGGATTATATAAAATATGTGAAAGTAACAGCAAAATGGTATAAGTATTCTGATGCATTGATCGTAAATAGTGATGAATTATTCTACAACCCCCTCTATTACACCTATGACAATGATTTTGGTCATGCCGATGGACATTATAGTTATGGCTATACAGGTAGTAGATTTACTGGATATGTAGAGGGAAATTCGGAGCTTTCGATAGAGCTGTTTGAAGAAAGAAGTGCTCTACAAACGTTGCAACGTTTATTAAATGGCTATTTACCAATTGTATTGTTTATAAGCTGTATCTTTTTTTCTGTAGATATTGTATTGAAAGATCGTCGTAATCCAAGTTTATTAAAAGGTTTTCCTATTACCGATTGGAAAAAGCTATGTATGAAAGGACTAGTTGCTTTTTTAGGAAGTATTTTGTCATTCATACCTCTATGTGTAGGTTTCATAATTATCGGGTTACAAAATGGCTTTGGTGATTTTTCACTCCCGGTACCAATATACTCTTACATAGAAGAAACCTTTACGAATATGACGATGGGTACATTCATTTTGAAAAATGCTTTGTTCATTAGTGTTTGGATTCTATTCTTTATAGCTATCATTTTGTTCCTAAGTCTAATTGTGAAGGCTGAATTCATTAATTTATTTGTTAGCTTTATCGTGATAGCAGCTGAGTGGCTTTATTTTGATCGAGGGATGGGAGCTTATACAGAAATTGAGGGCTATCCAACCTCCTATGTACAAGTAGGACAAATTATTTCGGGTTATAAAAATTTTATTTATGAATCACTGCACTTAACCTATCAAAATGGGTTAATAATTGTAGGAAGTTGCACGCTTATCATGATGGTATTGACATTAATTGTGAGTCAGTCTAAAAGATTTAAGTTAATAGTATAAGGATGATAGATATGTTGGAATTGAAACAAATTGGTGTTCAATTTGGAGATAAACAAGTATTAAAGGATATATCGATTCCGTTCCACCAGGAGAGATTATCGGTTTTGTAGCCCCGAATGGAACTGGAAAATAGACGCTCATGAATGTAATTATGAACTATTTATCACCGAATAAGGGCAAGGTAATTTTGAATAATGAACTACAATATTCAAATAAGGCAAACGAAGTGAAGATTCACCAAGCTGTTTCGATGATGCCTGACCAAAGTGATTTATATAATCATGTATCTGGAAAAGATTATTTGAACCAGGACACACCCACATTAGGAGCCATCGCGCAATATTTAATAGAGCAACAGTTGTCCGATTTTAGTTTTAGTAAGTTGACATTGAATGATTGAGTGTCAGTAAAGGTAATGACTTCTAAAAACAAAGGTTATTTGCGATTCTTGAAGTGGACCTTGCGATTAGCTCGATCCAATTTGCGATTCTCCGTTTAAAGGGCAAGATTCCAAGGTTACTTGCGATTCACGAAGCGAACCTTGCGATTTGTCCTATTTGTCTTGCGATTAACCACATACAATCCAAAAGCATTTGCTAAATGACAGTACAAGTATATTAGGCTATAATTAAACACATTGTAATCACCCTTCAACTAATAGAAAGGGGTTTTTTTGTGATTAAATTACATAATGCAAGTAAAAGTTTTTCAGCATTTCAAGCCATTAAATCTGTTTCCTTAATGATAGATGATGGCGAGATTCACGGAATTATTGGAGCTAGTGGAGCAGGCAAGTCCACTTTGCTTAGATTAATGAATTTATTGGAAATCCCCGATGATGGTGAAGTAGAGGTTAATGGTCAAAGCTTAACCAACTTGAGCAGCAAAGAGCTTCGACAAGCACGAAAAAAAATTGGGATGATTTTTCAGCATTTTAATCTAGTCGCAAATAAAACCGTTTATGAAAATGTCGTCGTTTCCCTGGAGTTGGCCAACATTCCCAAAAAAGAACAAAGTAGTCGCGTGATAGAGTGTCTTCAGTTTGTTGGGTTGGAGAATTTAATAGAACAATATCCAGCACAGTTAAGTGGTGGACAAAAGCAGCGCGTTGCAATTGCAAGAGCAATTGCGAATAATCCTCAAATTTTGTTATGCGATGAACCAACCTCTTCTCTCGATCCAAATACAACCGCTGAAATACTAGAGGTATTAGAAAATATCAATAAAAGCCTAGGTGTTACAATCGTCATTGTCAGTCATGAGATGGAAGTGATTAAAAGTATATGTAATCGAGTAACTGTAATGGCAGATGGAGAAATATATCAAACAGTATTAATTGATCCAAAAAGGATTCAAATTAAAGATAATAGCCCTAGCTACTTTGTAGAGCAGTTAACAAAGGATGGTGAGATGGGCGATGCCTGAGATATTAGTCCAATATGAAGCAGAAATTTGGATGTCGATCGGTGAAACCTTTATAATGGTTGGTGCATCTATAGTAGCTGCGATTTTATTAGGTCTTCCAGTGGGAACTTTACTTTTCCTTTGTCGAAAGGGTCAGGTGATCGAGAATCGGTTAGTTTTTACTGTTTTAAATTTATTAGTAAATATTATTCGTTCTTTTCCGTTCTTATTATTAGTTGTTTTTTTAATACCTTTTACAAGATTAATCATTGGGACTGCTATTGGCACAACAGCTGCAATTGTTCCTTTATCGATAATAGCCATTGCGCATTATTCACGATTAGTTGAGCAATCTTTATTGGACGTACCAAAGGGTGTAATGGAAGCGGCAATTTCAATGGGGGCATCTGTTAAGGAAATAATATTTAAATTTCTTTATGTCGAGACTAGATCTGGTCTTGTTCTTGGTTTAACGACATCAATTATTAGTTTTATTTCCTATTCGACTATAATGGGAGTAGTTGGAGGTGGGGGTATAGGTGACTTTGCTATACGCTATGGATATCAACAATTTAAAACAGATTTAATGATTTATATGATTATTATTATGATAATACTAGTACAGCTTATTCAATTTATTGGTACAACTGTAGCAAGAAAGATTGATAAGAGATAGATAATTGGAGGAAAACATGAAAAAATTACTTTTTTTAATGACAATGTTTGTATTAATTTTAGCTGGTTGTAGCCAGGAGAAAGAGACGAATGATAACGAAAAAGCGCAGGGTAATGATCAAGAGGAAATTACGTTGGAAGTAGCATCATTAATTCCCCCAATGACAGAGATTCTTGAGCTTATTAAACCAAAATTAGCAGAGGAATCTATTAATCTTGAAATTGTTGTATTAGGAGATAATGTTCAGCCTAACACTGCTCTAGCGGCAAGTGAAGTAGATGCGAACTTCTTCCAGCACGTTCCCTATATGGAGGAATTCAATAGAAACAACGATGCAAATTTAGTTCCAATTGTCCCTATATATTTTGCTAATTATGGTACGTATTCTAAAGAATACAATTCTATGGATGCATTGCCTGAGGGGGCCGTTATCGCTATTGCGAATGATATTTCAAATATAGATCGTTCTTTAGCATTGTTAGCTCAACATGATGTTATTACTTTAAAGGAGAAAACAGGTCCATACTACACGAAGGCTGACATTGAGGAAAATCCAAAAAACTATAAGTTTGAGGAAGTAGACTTGTTAATGCTAGCGAGAATGTATGATGATGCAGACGCTGTAGTAATGACACCTGCTTATGCTGCACCGCTTGGATTGACACCAAAAAGTGATGCTCTCCTAACTGAAGGTGACGATAATGACTTTGCCATTACTCTAGTAGCACGCGAAGACAATAAGGATTCGGAAGCCATTAAAAAGCTAGCTGAAGCTATGACAAGTAACGAAGTACGCGAATTTTTAGAAGAAAATTATGATGAAACTGCAATTCCAGCATTCTAATGCAGTTAAAAGGAAAGGGTTATGCGAGTTGTTTTTACAGCTAGGAATAGCCCTTTTATACTTCCAAAGCTTTAAGTTAAAGTATCCATTGTGGACAACGTACCTTATGTAATTGCGAAAATTGTATAGTAGCATCCCGCTGGTAATATTCTCACTATTTACTAGCTTTTAAATCACTTTTAAATCGCTTTCAAATAGCTTATAATTAACAGATATTAGAAGATAGTTTATCAATGATAAATTATAATTTATGATATGGTTATAGTAGAAATAAAAAAGATGTATTCCTGTAATTTAACTTGACATATTGTTATGCCTAAGTAGTATACATCCTTTATACAAATATACGGAGTAAGGAAGGTTAATATGAATAAGAGAGAAACTGAAACAGAAACAGAAGTTATCTTAATAGGTGCCGGAATTATGAGTGCTACTTTGGGAACATTATTGAAGGAATTAAAACCGGAGTGGAAAATAAAAGTATTTGAGAAACTCGATAAAGCAGGGGAAGAAAGCTCTAACGAATGGAATAACGCAGGGACAGGGCATGCAGCACTATGTGAGCTAAATTACACTTCAGAAAATCCAGATGGGTCTATAAATATTAATAAAGCAATCAATATTAATGAACAATTTCAACTTTCAATGCAGTTTTGGTCTTATCTTGTAAATAGCAAGCTACTAAATAATCCAGAAGACTTTATCATGCCATTACCTCATATGAGTATGGTACAAGGAGAAGATAATGTAGCTTTTTTAAAGAAACGTTTTGAAGCAATGTCAAATAATCCTCTATTCGAAGGAATGGAATTTTCCAATGATCCAGAAAAACTGAATGAATGGATTCCGCTTATCATGCAAGATCGTCCTACGACGGAAGCTATTGCAGCTACTAAAATTGATTCTGGAACAGATGTTAACTTTGGAGCTTTAACACGTATGTTGCTTGACCACCTAAAGAGTCAAAACGTTGATATTAATTACAATAATAGTGTGGAAAATCTTAAACGTACGAGTGATGGCAAGTGGGAAGTGAAAGTGAAAAATGATGCTGAAGGTAAAATCGAATTTCATACAGCAAAATTCATCTTCGTCGGAGGCGGTGGCGGAAGTCTTCATTTACTACAAAAATCTGGTATTCCTGAAGGAAAACATATTGGTGGATTCCCTGTAAGTGGATTATTTTTAGTATGTAACAAGCCGGAAGTTGTAGAGCAGCACCATGCAAAAGTATACGGGAAAGCTAAGGTTGGTGCTCCACCAATGTCAGTACCACATCTAGATACAAGATTTATCGACAATAAAAAATCACTATTATTTGGACCGTTTGCTGGTTTCTCACCAAAGTTTTTAAAAACAGGTTCAATGTTGGATTTAGTAACTTCTGTAAAACCAGATAACCTAACAACTATGCTGGCGGCGGGAGCGAAAGAGTTATCCTTAACAAAATACTTGATACAGCAAGTTATGTTATCAAAAGAAAAACGTATTGAAGAATTACGTGAGTTTATCCCGAATGCTAAACTGGAGGATTGGGATACAGTAGTTGCGGGTCAACGTGTACAAGTTATCAAGGATACTGAAGCTGGCGGCAAAGGTACACTTCAATTTGGTACAGAGATTGTCACTGCCGCTGACGGTTCAATCGCAGCATTATTAGGTGCTTCTCCAGGTGCTTCTACAGCTGTTCACGCTATGCTTGAAATTCTTGATAGATGCTTCCCAGAACATATGCAAGAATGGGAACCGAAGATTAAAGAGATGATTCCTTCCTATGGAGTGTCACTAATGGAAAATCCAGAGCTTTTGGAAGAAGTTCATACTTCAACCGCAGATACACTTGGCTTAAGCAAAAAAGAGCAGGTCTATAGTTAATTCTTTTCTTTAAAACGTAGAATCTTTAATCTGTCTATAGATAGATTAAAGATTCTTTTTTTCATACTTAAGATCATAAGAGCAGATACAAAAAGAAACCTCTAACATAAATTAAAATCGTCGAATTGGATAAGATACTCTATGAGGAGTACTTTTGAAGTATTTCTCAAAATATTTCAATGAGGAGGACAACAATGCCAAATGTAGAAGTGAAATGTGCTGTATCAAATTGTATTTTCCATGCAAAAGGAAATGTTTGTGGAGCTGAAAAGATTGAAATCGATATGGATTACAATGCAAACAACAATAATACAGAGTTTGCTTCTGAATTTGATTACCGCTCTATTTCTGAAGAAGCAAGCCATTCTGCAGATACGTGCTGTAAAACGTTCAAACCTAAAGAAGATCAAAAATAGTATTATTTTTAATAATACTGAAATGGGATCGAACCATTTAGGTTGAATATTGGCAGATGTAAACTAAACATTGAGATGGAGGGACTAAAGGAAATTATCCTTTAGTCCCTCTTTAAATAAGGGACAACTTACTGAAAAAAATTGTTTAAAATTTAAACGGTAGAAAAAAGGTTGACCTGTTTTTGGATAGTGATATTCTAAATAGAATACTTTTATTCAATGTCTTATGTAAAGAAAGTAGGTTTTATATGGATACAGTACTATTTTTTGCAATTATTGTAGTGGCCTCCATTCTTCAAACGAGTACCGGATTTGGTTTTTCTATTTTGGCTACTCCCTTCCTTCTTTTAATATTTGAACCTATGGAAGCAATACAAATTAACCTTTTGTTATCATTAGTTATTTCTGGTGCTTTAATAACTAAGATTATAAATGATATAGATTTTGAAGTATTAAAAAGGTTTGTACTTGGAAGTGTCACAGGACTGCCGATAGGAATTATGATTTTCTTACTAATAGATATTAATAAAATTAAATTGGGAATAGGTCTTATCATCTTAGTTTTAACAATAATGCTTATACTTAGATTTAGAATAAAACAGAATAAAAAACGAGATTTGATTGTGGGCGGATTATCAGGTTCTCTAACAACTAGTATTGGGATGCCAGGACCACCTTTATTGTTGTATTTTTCCGGTACAGATACTCAAAAAGAAAAGTTGCGCGGTACTACGCTGGCATTTTATTTATTTATCTATTCAGTGAGTCTAATAATCCAAGTCATTTTTGCGGGAACAAGCAAAACAGTTTGGGTATCTAGCGGAATTGCTTTACCATTTGTACTAATTGGACTGTACTTGGGTCAACTATTATTTAAGCGGATTAATCAAAATATTTTTCGCATATTTACATATATCATTTTGTTGTTTACAGGATTATACATGTTTTTTGAAAGTTTGAGTTAAGTGTTATTAAAATTAGATAGAAAAAAGAAGGAGATTGCTTGATACACAGAGCAATCTCCTTCTTTTTGTTGTAAAGGGGATATTTAAAAGAGATTACATTGATTTATTTACTATTTAAAAAACGGAATTTTTTTCAGTACTACACAAACTGGGATGGCTACACAAAGTCCTACAACATTTTGTACGATGTTCCCAGGTATAGAGGCAGCCGGTACAATCCAACTTTTAAAGATGATTGCTTCTCCAAGATAATAGACACCTAGCATAAAAGGAATAGAAACAATCGTTGCAAATAAATTGAGTGCTAAACTACTTCCGTTGCGTCCCTTCGACCAAGCAATTTTACCCACGATATATCCCTGCAAGCCGCGTGCTAAAAACGTAATTGGTGCCCATAAAATCCAAGGACCTACTAAATCGAATAAACCCATACCAAGAGCCCCAGCAATAGCACCTTTTTTAGGACCAAATAAAATAGAAGAGATAAAGAGTACAGCTGTCCCAAGGTGAACTAAACCACCGTTTGCTGTGATGGGTAATTTAATGTTTAACATAACTGTAGCAATGAAGACAAGGGCAATTAACATAGATGTAATAATTAAATCGAAAGTACGTGCCGGGGAATAGCTTATTGTTTTTTGCATAGTTAAAACCTTCCTTTTCAATATTTTTTATGAGTTAAGAATTACATTAGCAAGGAATTGATCTTTTTAAAAGTATCAATTTAACGAAAATTGTAGTGGTCAGTTTGTAGGTGAACCAGCTAAATAATATGTGTTCCTAAATAGTCTAAGATTAAAAGTAGGTTGATTTATCAATTTACATAGTTAGAGGACTTTTAAATTGAGTATCGAATTAGAATAAGAGGTTAAATCAAGATTTTTAAGAATTGGGGTAAAGATAAAATTAGCTTTAATCATCCTCTAAGGAGAACATAGTTATGGAACAGAAAATAAAAATGGAGAAATACAATCCCGTGTGGGAAAAAAACTTTCGATGTTTATCTTCTATTTATCAAAATAAATTAGGGGACTTAATTCTCTCTGTTGAACATGTAGGTAGCACATCGGTAAAAGGATTAAGTGCTAAACCAATAATCGATATTGATATTGTCATCCAAAATAATCATCTCCTTCCTCCAGTGATAAAAGGACTCGAGGAATTAGGTTACTATCATGAGGGAGATTTGGGGATTAAGAACAGGGAAGCCTTTGCCAGAACCAATCAAAATGTCCCAAAAGACAATGAAGGTACAATCTGGATGGAACATCATCTATATGTATGTCTTCTGAGTAGCGATGAATTGAGGAGGCATCTAATTTTTAGAGATTATTTAAGGGATCATCCCGAAGCACTACGTACATATGAAAGTTTAAAAAGAGAATTAGCAAGAAGTACAAATGATAGAGAATCCTATACACAGGGAAAAGGATATTTTATAGAATCCATATTAAATAATCCTCAAGAGGATTCAAATATTTGAAAAAAGGTGAAATGAAGGGGTTACTAATGTGAACTATATAAAATCTATAAAAAGGGAGTGAAGAATATTATTAGTAAAGCTGCTCCATATATTTTCCTCATTGGCCTATTCTGTATAGTATTGGACGGACTTTGGATTGTAGAGTCATATGATTCGATTATTTCCTATCCAAGAGAGGTATTTGTTTACTTAATAATAGGGATGTGTTTGATCGCTATCTCCTACTTCTTATTCAAATTTAAAAAGCCTCTAAGTTTAGAAGTAAAAAGGGGTTCTGACTGGAGAGATAATCGAGTTTATATTCGTAGAATTTGGGATGAAAGAGATAAATTGGGGGGGAGATTGGTTGTATGTCTCCTTATTGTTTTGGTGATTATTTCTATTTTTGATTTTGGACTAGCCGTTCGCTTACTATCACCGATTCTATTTTGTGTGATGGTTATAGTAGCCTTTTTCTATTCGATGTATCATGATGACATGGAAATGGAAGATGATGAAAAGTTAAAACCAAAAACTGCTAAAGTTAGAAAGCTAATGAGTTTAATTGATTATAGAAATCATTTCTATAGCTTGTCCTTGCTTCTATTTATAGTAATAATTTTCTCCTACTTAATAACGAAAGAGCTAGGGTATACATTCGCTGAAATAAGTGGTGGTATGAATGCAATGACTTTAGAAGGTGGAATGTACTGCTTATCTGGACTTATTTTTTTGTGTGGGTTTATCTATATCATCCATCACGTGGACTTTTTGGGAATTCGACAGGCAAAACAGAATTACGAAAAGGTATTAAGAATCCATTTTATAGAACTTATTTTTGTGGGAATAGTTTTCTTTATCTGGATAATATCTTTAGTTTTCGGCAAGCAGAGTCCATAGCTTAAGTTAAACAAATATAGCGGGAAAAAGGTTACTATAATTACCATTTTTCCGCTATATCTTTGAAGTTTTATACATACAATCCTGCTAAAAAGATTCCCAATGCCTCTTCATAGATCTCATCAAATTGGGAAAGTGGCAGGGGATTTGTTCCTGTGCCGAGCTCGATAGTAAAGCCGGGTCTGCGCCAATCCTGGATAAACCAGTCTTTATAGCCGGCGTAGCTATCAATCGTCTGTACAGGTTCGTATCCACTGACTCTACTAAACTCAGCGACCATTGCCTCGGACTCTGGTGGTTCGAGGTTTTCAAATCCCCAATAGATCACTTCACCCTGTGTGTGAAATGCTAGTACTCTTGCAAAATCACGACTCCTTGTCAGATCCGCCATCGCAATTGCTTCTGGCTCCGATAATGGACTTTCTCCCCCATAATCTCTCGGACCCGGAACTTTAGGGTTTCGTGCTCGTTCTAAATCCCATTTCGCGGGAAATTGATCATTTAAGTCGACACCTCGGATATTTGCTTTCCATCCGGAAAAATCAGAGCTGCCATTATTCCACTCAATCACTCTACTTCTCCAAGGACTTTCATCAGGAAGCCCATTTATCACGAGATTCACGCCATCGGGATTCACCATTGGAACTAGAGACAACGAGGTTTGTGAATACAACGGGAATGTATCAAGTCCACGAATAGGAGTTTGGTTAGTTAAGGACAATGCGTAATCATTTAAAAAGGTTAATAAGACGGGTGTCGTAATCCATTCATTCGCATGAAAGGAAGCATTATAATGAACCCTTTTTTCTCCACTGCCTATTAAAATTTCAGGAATTTGTCGATTTTCGACTGAATTACCGATAGCAGATACTAGCAAGAATGGATAAACAGTTTGTAATTGCCTAATATCATTCATCATCGTGCTAAAATCATAATTTTGTTTTCCATTCACAATTCTCCAAGTTACTCTTACGGGAACATTTATTGTCTGTCCGATTTGCAGGCGTATTGGATTGAGAGTAGGATTACTAAGTAGAAGTACATCTAGTGGAAGATTTCTACTGCTAGCAATTGACCATAGGGAGTCTCCAGATCTAATTTGATACTGAGTAGTAATATAACCTGGAATTTGAATACGCACACCTACTGAAAGTATTTGTGGGTTAATATTGCGGTTAGAATCAATAATAAGTTTAAAAGGAATCCTAAATAATTGACTATAATACCAAAGGGAATCCCCGGGTCTAACATATACATCCATGTCGTTCTCTCCTTTAGATAAAAAAGCTAATCATAAAAGTATATGAAACGAATTCCGAAAAAGTGAGGAGTTAGTATGAAGGTCTAGTAATTCTTAAGACCATAAGAGCAAGAATGAGGTCGCGATATCGTAGAACTGTTGATAGAATGGATTACAAGAATATCCAAAAGAGGGATGTGAATATTTTGATGGATACTATCCATCTTTCCTTCGAGGAAATGTGGGATAAAATTATGACCTGCGACCGAATGTACGATGGACTATTCTATACGGCGGTAAAAACGACGAAAATATATTGCCGTCCTTCCTGTCGATCGAGAAAGCCGAAAATGAAAAACGTTGAATTTTTTCAGTGTATTCAAGAAGTTGAAAAAGCGGGATATCGTGCGTGTAAAAGATGTAAGCCAGAGGTAGAGCACTCACCTCATATAGAAGTTGTAAAAAGTGTCATTGGTTTCCTAGTCAATAACTATAAACAAAAACTAGAGTTATTGGATATCGCCAATCATGTTGGGCTAAGCCCCTATTATTTGGAACGATTATTTAAAATGGAAACTGGGGTAACACCTCGTAGCTATTTAGAGAAAATCCGAATAGAGAAAGCTGTGTATTTATTGAAAAACACGGGCCTAACTAACTTGGAGATTTGCTATGAAACCGGGTTTCAAAGTTCATCAAACTTTTATAAGATTTTTCGATATTTGCAAAACTGTTCTCCAAGTGAGTATAGAAAACAAAAAGGTAAGGATGAGTTAGATGGATAAATTATATACAGTAGACTACAAATCACCGATTGGGGTTTTAGAAATAATAGGGACAGATCAAGCCATTAGTTCCATTCTATTTGTAGAAAGAGAAGAAATGGTAAATACATTGCAAGAAGATACTCCTCAGGTTCTAAAAGATTGCCTTACTCAAATAGAAGATTACTTTAAAGGGAAGCTTCATGAATTTACCTTTCCTTATGTGATGAATGGAACCATCTTTCAACAGTCTGTGTGGAATGCTTTAAAAGGTATTTCCTATGCAGAAACAGGATCTTATAAAGATATTGCGATTTCAATTGGCAATGAAAAAGCAATACGAGCTGTAGGAAGCGCCAATGGTAGGAACAAGTTAACTATCGTAATACCCTGTCATCGGATAATTGGTACAAATGGAAAGTTAACAGGCTATGCAGGTGGGCTCTGGAGAAAAGAATGGTTACTTCAGCATGAACAGAAGGTTAAAAATACAAGGTTATAAAAGGTAAATGGGAATAAGTAAAAGCACATCGGAGTCGATGTGCTTTTTAGATGATTAATCTTTTCTCATTATAAAGCTTAAATGTCTTCCTGCTTGTTTATCTTCACGATAGGAGAATCCATCTGAACTCAAAAATGTGCATATGGGATCGATTATAATTTGGTCAGAAGGGATTCCAGCAAGCTCGCATTGTTTTTTTACAGTCATCTGGTTGTCAATATGATATTTGTTAGTGGATTCCTTATAATACATGAAGTCATTGGCATAGCCTAAGTCGTTAAATTTTGCATAGACATCGGTATCGACTTCGAATTTCTCTTGGCTTAGTGCAGCGCCTATTTGAACATGGAAGTCACTTGGATTACAGTTTTCCACCTCTATTAAGTGTTTAAATAGTTTGGGGGTAACTTCCTTAATCGTTCCTTGCCAACCCGAGTGAATGACACCAATAAGACCATTTACTTTATTGTAAAAAATAACCGGAACACAATCCGCTGTAAAGCTCGACAGAACAATATTTGGTTCAAATGTATACAGGGCATCTGTATCGGCTATTGCTGTATCTTTCGTTCTGGCGCCACGTCCTTTATCTTCAAGTGTTACTCGATGAAAATGAGCACTATGTGTTTGATTGGCACAAACGAAATTATCAATCCCACAAGATAAAGAAGTTGCTAATTTTTTACGGTTTTCTAAAACATGCTCTAGATTTATACATGCATGTAGAGCCATATTTCCCTGTTCTAATTCCTCTTTATCCTTCATGGTCATCCCTGCGATTATCTTTTCATTGTTTAGATACATTTTTATATTCATATGATCACCTAATGTCACTATATAATAGTGCGTTTTAAATGTATAGAAATACAATGTTTTCTACTGTGAGCTCGGTCTAAAGTTGACCTGAAAATGTTATACTCATATTATTAAATACATCCATCCATATAGGGGAGTTTTATGGTTTTTAAACGACATCAATTAACTACTAATAAATGGAGTGCCTTGGTAATCACGATATTATTCACTGTAATTGCTAGTGAATTTAAAGTTATTCCTTTCAATGGGGAGGACTTCCGCTTTGGATTAGGAAGTGCTGCTTTTTTCTTTCTTTTGTTAATTTTTCAGCCAGCTTCGTTTGTCCTCACTGGTCTTTTTACAGGAGTTGCTGTTGTAGTTGTACGAATCGGGGAAGATATGATTTTTACGGATGATGCTTTTTGGTTAATCTTTGAGAATCATTTACCAGCATTTTTATTTTATTTTCTATTTGCAGCTGTTTTAAGTGTTATTAAGTTAGAGCGTTTCAAAACTGCACCTTTTTTACTTGGAGCAGTTGCTACAGCAATTGAGTTTACGGCTAATAGTGTGGAACATATTGCTCGTTATTTGTTAGTAAGCGATTTGCATTTTGAGTTTCGAGAATGGGTATTATTAGTATTAGTAGCCATTTTTCGAAGTTATTTTGTAGTAGGTTTATATAGTTCCATTACAATAATGGAACAAAATAAGCGTATGCAGGGAATGTTGGAGATTGGTTCTAATCTATACGCAGAAACACTCTATTTACAAAAATCGATGAATCATATTGAACAAATCACCGCATCTAGCTATGATCTATATCGTCAGCTAAAAAAACAAGAATATCATTCTTTAAGTGTCCAAGCACTGCATGTTGCGCAGGAAATACATGAGGTGAAAAAGGATTCTCAACGAATTCTAGCAGGTTTAGAGAAAATTACAAAAACTAAGAGAGAGATGCATTATTTTCTTTCAGAGGTACTCCAACTTGTTATTCATGCCAATGAAAAATATAGTGAATTGCTAAAAAAGCAAATTGTTATTCACTCTACTATTTCAATTGATTTTGAAACGGAGCAGCAAATTCCGTTACTGGCGATATTGAATAATTTGGTTGCGAATGCAGTAGAAGCAATTTTATATGACGGAGAAATTTATATAGATATGTATGAGGAATTTCACCATACATGGTTTGTTATTAAAGATACTGGAAGAGGTATCTCAAAAGAAGATCAAGCAATTGTTTTTGAACCAGGCTATACAACAAAATTCAATGATCAAGGAGTAGCTGCAACAGGTATTGGATTATCACACACACAAGAAATTATTCAAACGTTAGAAGGGCATATCGACATTACATCACTTGAAAAGGGTGTTATTTTTAAAATTAGTATTCCAACAAAAAACTTGAGAAGGTAGGGGAGGAACACTGCGCTATTATATTGTAGATGATGACCCAGCAAGCCGTTTAATGCTTAAAAAAATCATAACAGAGGGAGAGCTGGGGCTAGTTGTTGGGGAAGCAGAAAATGGATTGGAAAGTATATCACCCATTCTCACAACAGAACCAGATGTTGTTCTCATAGATTTTCTAATGCCAGAATTAGATGGACTTGAAACAATTGAACAATTGAAAGGTAAGGGATTTGAAGGGCAATTTATAATGATTTCTCAAGTTGTCAATAAGGAGATGGTGGGAGAAGCATATATAAAAGGTATTGAGTTTTTTATACATAAGCCAATTAATCGTGTTGAAGTTCAAAGCATCTTAACGAAAACAGCGGAACAATTTCGTTTGAAGGACTCTCTCTTGGCGATAAAAGATTCCTTATCAAATATTGTTTCTTTAAACCCAGTGCCAAAAAAGCAAAGTGTTAGAGAGATTGTTAGTTCGAAGCTAAGCGACATGGGGATAGTGGGAGAAGTAGGAAGCAATGATCTGATCTCGATAGTTGAAGTACTTATTCATCAAAGTAACCCTTTAAGCAAATTTCCTCCATTGAAAGATATATATGAATCGCGTGCGGCGAAACAGGATGTGGAAGATATCAAAAAAGAAATGAAGGCAATCGAACAGCGACTGCGAAGAACGATATTATTAGCTATGCAACATATGGCTACAATTGGCGCCATTGACTATACAAACCCGGAATTCGAGCATTATGCACCAAGATACTTCGATTTTCAAGAAATTCGAAAATTAACAATAGAAATAGGAGAAAATAGGTTAAATCCTTCTAAAATAAAGGTAAATATAAAAAAATTTCTTCAAGTGCTTTATCTAGAAGTACTAGAAAGTTATAAATAGCCTTAGGAGAAAGTGAAACTTCAATCAGTGGGGTTTTCTTCGTCCGCACTGATTGTTAGTTATACTGTCCGTTAATGCGAGATAAATTTACGAATGTAAAGATAAATGTAGGATTCTGTATGATTTTATAAGTTGCCCATATACTACTATCTAAGCTAATCTGTTTTTCAGAAAGCGGTTACAAGTTTGGGAGTGGTGACTTTAAGATGAAAAGAAAATTTAAATTTACATTAGCATATCAAATTTTAGTAGGGTTGGTCCTAGGTATTATTGTGGGGGCCGTTTTCTTTGGAAATCCTTCCGTTGAAAAATACTTACAGCCCATAGGGACCATGTTTATCAATATGATTAAGATGATTGTTGTTCCAATCATTGTTTCGACTTTAATCTTAGGTGTTGCTGGAACGGGAAATATTAAGCAGTTAGGAAAATTAGGTGGGAAAACACTTATTTATTTTGAACTCGTAACAACTTTTGCGATTATCGTTGGATTGTTTGCAGCGAATATTTTCCAACCTGGTGAAGGTATCGACATGTCAAGCCTAGCTAAAGGTGATATTGATCAATATGTTCAAACGACTGAGGAAGTGCAGAAAGAGGATCATGGAATATTAGATATTATTGTAGGAATAGTTCCAGATAATATTGTTGAAGCGATGGCAGCAGGAGAAATGCTTCCAATTATTTTCTTCTCCGTATTATTTGGATTAGGGATCGCAGCAATTGGTGAGAAAGGAAAGCCTGTCCTAGCTTTCTTCCAGGGAACAGCGGATGCTATGTTCTGGGTCACAAACCTTATTATGAAGTTTGCTCCTTTTGGGGTTTTTGCCTTAATAGGGGTAACGGTTTCTAAATTCGGTCTCGAGTCTTTATTGCCTTTAGGTAAGTTGATGATTCTCGTGTATGCAACGATGATATTCTTTATAATTGTTGTACTTGGCGGAATAGCTAAATTAGTAGGTATTAATATATTCCATCTGTTAAAAGTATTAAAAGACGAACTCCTTTTAGCGTATTCAACGTCAAGTTCGGAAACAGTTTTACCAAAAGTAATGGAGAAAATGGAGAAGTTCGGATCACCAAAGGATATTGTGTCTTTTGTAGTGCCAACGGGATATTCATTTAACTTGGATGGATCTACCTTGTATCAAGCAATTGCGGCTATCTTCATAGCTCAGATGTATGGAATTGACTTAAGTATTTCTCAACAGATTACATTAGTGTTAGTTCTAATGGTCACTTCTAAAGGTATTGCAGGAGTTCCAGGCGTCTCGTTTGTTGTGTTACTGGCAACTTTAGGAACAGTTGGTATTCCACTTGAAGGTCTAGCCTTCATCGCAGGAATTGACCGTCTTCTAGATATGGCTCGTACAGTTGTTAACGTTGTTGGGAATGCATTAGCTACAATTGTTATGGCTAAGTGGGAAGGTCGATTCGATCAACAAAAAGAAAAAGAGTATTATCTTTCTTTAGAAGAAAGGGTTTAAAATATCTTTGTTGAGTGAAATAAGTCGTTTTCTATAGCAGTAATCAACAAAACCGGCTATCCATTTGGATTGCCGGTTTTGTTATGACACCAGATGAGCCTTCACCTTCAAGTTGATAATCATTTGCTGATAACACTCACAGCTTGAAACACAAATCTTTTATATAAAAGATTTTATTATAGATGTTGGTCTTGGGGTTTCGTTTTCACTCATTTGTTTTATGTTTGTTGTAAAACTCAAAGACAGGATGACAATACTTGATAAAGTTAGCAGTACAATCTTCTTTTTCATTTTATAAATCCTCCCATTTATTAATAAATTTTTGTTTGAAAAAAATCTGATTTGCTTTTTGATAATACAAACTTGCTGCTTTAAATTTGTGATGTTTAAAAAGGTAATCTGCCAACAATATAGAATACTTTTGAACATGACGTTCATCTTGTTCATATTCAAAATAACTTATGGCTTCCCTTAATACCATTTCAAGTTCGTCCGTTAAATTGTGGTAATTCTTATATATTTCTAGGTGATAATAATAAGAAATATATTCTTTTGTAGAATTTTTTCCTTCTACTATTTTATCTAAGCCTTTCTGACACCATTTGAGAACCTGTTGATGATCAGACTGTTTGGAATACTGTTTTATAATAGATAGAGTTGTTAGTAAATATCCTTTGGCGTTACAATCTTCTTCTTTAATTTTTAAACTTTGCTTATAAAACTCAATTGCATTTTCATGATTCCCTTGAATTGCATGCAATGAACCTAGATTTTGATAAATCACCTCCTCATAATTAATCAGTTTATAATCTATTGCCAGTTTCCTAGCTAAATTATAGTTCTTTTCTGCTTCTTGAAATTTTCTCATTTCTTTATGGGCAATTCCTATAACGATGTAATTATCAATCGCTCTTTCAAATAAAAGATTGTCTTTATAATAAAGTAATGATTTTGACGCGTAATATATTGCATTAAAAAATTCATTACATTTAAGGTACGTTAAGCTTAGTACATTATAAAAATCTGCTATTTCCCATTCTTCATTTATTCCATTATTTATTAATTTTAATGGCATGTTCAACCGACTTAATGCTTCTTGAAAACTTCCATCTAAATAACTGTAAAGACCTAAATTTAAATTAATAATAAACTTTTGTTTAACGTCCATATCATCTTTTATTTTCATAATTACGTTAAAGGAAGATTGTAGGGCATCCTCATCTTCATCTAGTATTAACAAGAGACGAAACATATAAATGTGGTAATTATAATAATTATTTAGTTGTAAAAAATATAGCTTTTGATTGGTGAATTTGTGCAAGGATTCTCTTATAAATTCCTTATCTCTCTTTAAAATTCCAATTTTGTACAACTCGTATAATGAGAAGATAACTTTATTTTCTTTTTCAGTGGATACTTGATTTATTTCTATATTTAGTTTTTTAAGTAAAAACGTTATTACTTCTTCGCTTGGTACGGTTAAATTATTTTCTATTTTACTTAAGTAGGAAGTAGAGCAGATTCCCTTGGCCAATGTCGTTTGTTTCATACTTTGGTTGATTCTTTCTGATTTTATTATATGACCTATACTACTCATTTTCTTCACTCCTTATGAATTAGTAATGTACTAATTCTTGAAAAAAACTAAATACCCTTTTTCAATCGTTCGACTTAAAACGACTAACAAATTATAGAAAAGCATAGAAAGTAGTAGAACATTGTAGAATATAGGTATAACAGATATCCAAATTTTATTAAAAAGTAATAAAATTTCATTGAGTTATGAAAGTTGTTTAATATATATATTAATAATCTAGGAAATTAGGTCGTGTTTCCCAACTTATAATTATTCTAAATATAATAAAAATTTAGTATAATATAATAAAATCAATTAAACTAAAGAAAGGGCATTCAAGTAACAGGAGGTATAATTTTTAACTTTTGGACAAGTGAGTTCATCAGAATACAGATCTTCAAACTTTAAGTGGTTTTACTCAACAGAAATATCAATTGCTTGAGGAATGGTAAGTAATAGAGAAAGGGGGATACTCATGATTGGGGAGGAAAATATTATACAATTAATTGGAAACTTTGGATTTCCCATTGTAGTCACTATATATTTGTTGCATCGATTTGAAAATAAAATAGACTCTCTTGAAAATACCATTCACAATATAGCTAATGTTGTTAATAACAGTATAGAAAAAAGAAAGTAAAGTGTAACACCGATGAAATTGATATCCTGTTGATAATATAAATTGCTAAAGAAGAAACTGCACTTTTGGAAGTTAAACCTATTTTCACTTTGGATTCATGATTTTCTTTAATGAAGATGACAGAAGTGAAAAGTAATCCATCCTGAGTGTTAACTCAAAAAATGGATTACTTTTTTCATGTCAATAATGAGAATATTTTTTGATTTATTCATTAGGAATTAGAGGTTAACTAAATTGGAAGAAGTAATTATTGCTTATGCAATATAGTCTTCTTTTGGAATATCATCTGCAGTACCTTTACTGTAGTACTTCCCTTTTGTTAATACCGCAATAATAACTGTAAGAATTGCTGCTAAAATAGCTGCAAAGAAAGCAGCGGTACTTTGTAAAAATGTTCCCATATAACCTAGTGCTGCAAATGTGCCTAAACCACTAGACATGATCAATGCTACAACTCCTACAGGGTTCCATTTATATAGATATTCTTGGCGATCCTCATAATAACGCTGACCAATTTTCAAAGCTTTTTTAACGATTAATGCATCGGTAACTAATATAGAGGCCCATGAAAGTAAAAATACACCTTGAAATGTCATAGCAGTATCCAAGTGATCAACAATTCCGCCAAGCATTAGAACTATTGCACTAATTCCACTTACGACTACCCAAAAACGGCGACCAGGAGTAAATTTAAATATATTTTCGAAGAAGTTAGATAAAGATAAGGAACTACTATATATATTGGTAATATTTATACGTAATTGGGTTAACATAGTGAATAATGCTCCGCCAATACCGAGAAGCATTACTATATAAACTCCAGGATTCGGTTCTCCTAAGCGAACACCAAACCAAATTCCTAGACCACCCATAATACCGAAACAGATGATTTGGGGAACGAAACCGATTGCAACAGATCCGAGTTTAATATCTTTCGGTTTTAGAAAACGAGCATAATCAGAAGCTATTAAGGCTGTTAGACCCATTATTCCATGTTGAACTCCTATGCATAGAAGTAAAGCTTGTCCTCCAACTTGAACTCCTTCCGGTAGATAAGTCCAAAATGGTCCTTCAAATACAGAAGGTGTATAAAACGATATAACAATAGCTGTTATTAAGAAAATAACAAATATAGGTAAAGACCATTTTTGTATTCTATCTAGCTGTTTAATACCAAACCAATTTAAAGGTATAACGATAAATCCGAAGAAAATAATTAATGCCCATTCGTGAAGGTTGGGGAAGAAGGTGTGAACCGCGGAAACTAAAATGAGACCTTCAAATGCACAATACATAATAAAGTTTGTTGCGTAGAGGAAGGACGTTAAGGAAGCACCTATATAGCCGAAACCTCCCCCTCTAGATAATAGATTGACATTCATACCAGATTTTGCAGATAAGTAAGAAATGAAGGTTCCTAGTATGCCGGCAACTATTATTGCGTAAATGGAGGAGATAATAGCATTAAGTGCCCCAAATTGAAGAGCCATTACACTCCCCATTTGAAAATAAAAAATGGCAGTGGCTATTCCTAATGTAATATTGGTTATGCTTAACCAACCCATATTTCTTTGGCTACGGGGCACCTTCTCTAATGAATAATCTTTGTCTATCTCTTCGGTTACTTTGTGATCTGTAAGTTGGACAGATCCCATAATATCAACTCCTATTAAAAAAATAATTACCAATGCGAGAAGAAGCAATAATAATTAAATTTTCCTTTATTCTTATTTTGCCACTATCCATTATAACATATACCTAGCTAAATATTAATTTTTAAGCAGTTGACAGGAATATATGGGTATTGTAAACTATGAATCATAATTGAATACGACCTCACTTAGTATAGTGAGGTAGAGGCGCGATATTTAACAGTCCTTAGTGGAGTTTGAGATGCTATGATTCTATGGAGAAGGAAATGTCGCCGAAGCTTGTAATATTGCTCGGTATTACTTGCTGGGTCTGCAGTTAATAATTGCAGGACTGTCCACTATAAACATCCCGGTTTATAATGGTGTGCTATCTCATTTGGGAAAAGTAGAGGATTTAGGGCAACTATACATATTGCGACCTGAGTTCATCTCAGGTCTTTTTTTGTACAAGTTGTCTTTTTTTATAGGTAAGAACATATATTGATAAAAAGGGAGTAATTATAATGAAAAAGAGATTAGTATTTTTAACGATATTCGCATCTTTCTTATTGTTATTAGCAGCGTGCGGAACAGATACGACGACAAAAACTTCAGGATCTTCCGCTGATGATAATACTGAAGAAGCAGCAGAAACGTTTACAGTAGGTTTAGAAGCTGGTTATGCACCTTTTAACTGGACACAACTAGATGATTCTAATGGAGCAGTGAAGATTGATGGAAACGCAGAATATGCCGGTGGATATGATGTAGAAATTGCTAAACGAATTGCAGACGGATTAGGAAAAGAACTAGTTATCGTCAAAACAGAATGGGATGGACTTGTCCCTTCATTACAATCAGACAAAATTGATGCAATTATCGCAGGAATGTCGCCTACAAAAGAGCGTAAAGAAACAATCGACTTCTCAGAAAACTACTACACTTCCAACTTTGTTATGGTTGTGAAAAAAGGCGGTCCTTTTGAAGGTGCTACCTCTATTCAAGATTTTAGTGGTGCTAAAATTACGGGTCAGCTGAATACTTCACATTATGGTGTAATCGATCAAATTAAAGATGTGAAAAAACAACCAGCATCTGATAATTTCTCCGCAATGCGTGTTGCTTTGGAATCTGGAGTTATTGATGGCTATGTATCTGAACGTCCAGAAGGAATTAGTGCCTCTTCTGCAAACAAAAACTTTGCAATGGTGGAGTTTACAGAAGGATTTAAAGCAGACGAAGAAGAAACAGCAGTAGCAGTAGGTTTGAAAAAAGATAGTGAATTAACCGAAGAAATCAACAAAATTTTAGCGGAAATTTCTGAAGAAGAACGACAAGAAATTATGGATGCTGCTATTAATAACCAACCAGCGGCACAATAGGGATGAAGTGATACCGGCTGCATCTTTTTGCAGTCGGTTTTTATTTTAATAAAGTAAATGCTTTTTACTTATTATCTGTCTAGCTCCAGACGCCAGCAGCGTCTGCCGCTTTTCTAAAGAAGGAGGGAAATGTATGAGCATAGAATATATTATTTCGATGATTACAAGTAACTGGCCGATGTTCCTTCGTGGAGCTGGAATGACACTATTAATCTCCATAATTGGGACGATTATTGGAGCAGTTATTGGTTTGCTAGCAGGGGTCATTCGTACAATTCCTACACCTGAAAGAAAACTAAAACGTATTGTATTAAAAATAGTTAATCTGATACTTTCTATATATATTGAATTTTTTAGAGGAACACCAATGATTGTACAAGCAATGGTGATATTCTATGGCTCCGCACTAGCCTTTGGCGTAGATATGGACCGTACATTGGCAGCGATTTTCATCGTTTCGATTAATACCGGTGCCTATATGGCAGAGATTGTGCGCGGAGGTGTCATTTCAATTGATAAAGGACAATTTGAGGCTGCACAAGCAATAGGTATGAATCATGTTCAAACAATGTGGAGTGTTGTTTTACCTCAAGTAATCCGAAATATTTTACCAGCAACAGGCAATCAATTTATCATAAATATCAAAGATACATCCGTATTAAATGTTATTGGTGTTACGGAGTTATTTTTTCAAACGAAGACAGTTGCAGGTATTAGCTTTAAGTACTTTGAACCGTTCTTTATAGCGTGTATCTTGTATTTTGTCATGACGTTTACTGTCACATTAATATTACGTTATATAGAGAGAAAATTAGATGGACCAGAAAACTACAGCATGATTGGACAGCCACCACCCCAACTTATGGTAACCAAGAGTAATACTAATATAGATTAAACGAAGGAGGAGAAATCTATGGAAAATGTCATCGAAGTTCAACATTTAAGTAAGTCCTTCGGAAATCATGAGGTTCTAAGAGATATAGATTTTTCAGTGAACAAAGGAGAAGTTGTTTGCATCATTGGTTCCTCTGGATCAGGAAAGTCCACTTTACTTCGTTGTATAAACTTGTTAGAAAAGCCCAGTGGCGGGCAAATCATTTATAACAGAGAGAATATTTTAGATGAAAAGCACGATATCCATGCCTACCGGACAAAGCTAGGAATGGTTTTCCAACAATTTAACTTATTCAACAACCATAATGTGTTGAATAACTGTACGGTAGGTCAAGTAAAAGTGTTAAAACGCTCTAAAGAAGATGCCGAAAAAATAGCGTTAAAATACTTAAAAGTAGTAGGAATGGATCACTATGTAAATGCCAAACCAAAGCAGTTATCAGGTGGTCAAAAGCAACGTGTTGCGATAGCGAGAGCACTTTCCATGGAACCAGATGTTATGTTATTTGATGAACCAACCTCGGCACTTGATCCGGAAATGGTTGGAGAGGTCTTGAAAGTTATGAAAGAGTTAGCGGGCACGGGACTTACAATGTTAATAGTTACACATGAAATGGAGTTCGCTAAAGAAGTTGCGGATCGAGTTGTTTTTATGGATAAAGGAGTAATTGCTGAGGAAGGACCTCCTGAACAAATCTTTAACAATCCAAGAGAAGAACGAACAAAAACATTCTTAAAGCGAACATTAAACTAATAACAGCATGGGGGAGTCGATAGGTGAACCTTTTCAATGTGATAAAAAAAGACCAAGAATACTGGCTTGTAGATCAGCTAAAAGTATCTCATATTCCCAACATAGATTACTTAGTTGCATTTGATAAATTATTAACAGGGTGGAAGGGACAAAGAGTAGCCTATCTATCCCTTCTGATGGATGAAGAGAATGAGGACTGGCTATTAAAGCGTGGATTTAAGAAAGTGTCTTCTATTGTGGAGTATACAAAGCCATTGGAAGGACCGTCTAATTATACAAATACTTTTCAAGTAGAAGCTCTTTCTGATAGCCAAACTACTGATTTTGATTTTGCTATATTGTACGATTCATGTAGGAGTGGTTCCGCTAACAAAAATAATTTGTTTTCTATTAGTCAGATAATGGAATCACTTGAAAGTGAATTAGGTACTATTTGGCGAGACCAGTGCTTTATCTTTTCTCAAGATGGTATGAACTACGGAATAAGTATTCCTCATATTGAACAGGGTACGCCTGACGAGGGAAGAATGTTTTATTTTGGGGTTGTCCCAGAACAGCGAGGTAAGGGGTACGGAAAGATATTTCATACTATTTCATTAGAAATTTTAAAAACATTCGGTGCGAAGGAGTATTTGGGGAGCACGGATAAAAGTAATAAGCCTATGAGACGAATTTTTGAAGCCAATGGATGTATATTACGAGATATAAAAGGAATTTACCGAATAGACATGAAAAGTGGATGAACTCACAAAATGAGTCATCCACTTTTTTTAAAAGAAAGTATATAAAATTGTACCGTGTACACTGTGTATATGGGTGAAAGAATGAATAATACTACTGATTTCCGTTTCAGCTGGATGCGTTCCGCGAGCACGGCTTCAATCTCCTCGTCACTGCGAAAACATATGCTCCTGCGGTTACTCGTCGCAAAGACATTGGTCAAACAAGGTTCGCCCAATGTCTTTCCTGCGGGGCTTTCAGCTCGTGCTGTTCCCGCTTGAGTCGCCACCTTTCACTACAATCAATTAGTGTGGAGTACTCCACTATAAGAATTAGCATAGCTTATTGCTTAGATGATAAGATTGGTCAATTTTTAGAGAGTGATAAAATCATTTGTAATCGATTTTGAATTAGATGCTATTATCCAATGTTAGATGAAGAAAGCAGGTTTTCTTTTATACTAGGTGGAAATAAAGAGAAGTAGTAAGTATTTGCCCCATAAAGAAGTAAATAGCGAACGAAATTGCATCTTCGAGAGCTTCCTCTGAAAATAGGAAAGCATCTTTTCTCTAGTTATCCAAAAACGCACTTAACTGTTTCTAAAAGTTGTAGGAGGGTGACAGATAGACAAACGCCATAAGATTGCCGAAAAAAAGGGGTGCTAGGTTGGTTGTGACGTTTGTCACAACCAACCTAGCACCCCTAAAAATTCACTCGGTAATAAATATAGCAACAAGTCTATCTAAAGCCCTTCGAAAACGATAGAAACAGGTTCTGACCTTAAAGGACCGGGCATGTCTTTTGCCTCGTTTTTTAATCTTAAACGAAATAGCTCTAAAAAAAGTATTTATTATTATTGTTCTACTGCTTCTTCTTGATAAACTGGAACCCAGCCTTCTGTTGTTACAAATATGCGAACAGCAACAACTTTACGGTCCTCTGATAATGTGAAGTAATGTGTAATATTCTCAGGTACGGAGATCAAATCACCAGGTGATAGATGAACCTCAAAGTAGCGTTTATCCTTGCCTTGTATGATGAAGACACCATGGCCACTTACAATATAACGAACTTCATCGTCCGTATGAAGGTGCTTGCGCTCGAAATTTTTTAACAGTTCGTCTAAGTTAGGATTCGAATCAGAAAGAGAAATAATATCAGCCGCTTGGTAGCCATGGCGAGTAGAGATATCGTCTATTTCAACTTGGAAAGCTTGGAGAATCTCTTGCTTTTCCTCCTCGCTTAAGTCAAATTTTTCACGAAGGTTTTCTGGTAACTTGTTAATATCCCAATGCTCATAAATTACCTCCTGACTTTCTAAAAATGCTGCTACCTCGTTTTGTGCTTCAATTGTTTCACTTGTTTCTTGGATTTTAATAATAGCCATCAAGAATCTTCCTTTCTATTTTGAGTGTATTTGATGTAATGCTAATTGATACTGAAATAAAAACTCGCAAGCTTCAAGTAGTTTTTTTGCCTCAAATCCATCTTTTCCCCAAACAGTTATACCGTGGTTGCGAATAAGAATAACTCCTTTGTCTGCAGAAATATAAGATGCAAACTCTTCTGCAAGTTTCGGAATATGAGCGTAGTTAGGAATAATTGGTATAGATAGTATTGCATCCTCTTCCCACATCCCAAAAGCTTTAATGAGTTCGATGCCTTGAAAATCAACTGAACCTTTATCACCATATAATTCGGAGATAACGTTATTTGCAACTGTATGGATGTGTAAACTACAACCAGCCTTTGTTTGTCGATATATTGCACAGTGTAGTAATGTTTCGGCAGATGGTGTTAGATGAGTGTTTTCCACTGGGTTTCCATCGGCATCAACAAGTAAAAAGTCTTCCGATGTTCTCTTTTTTTTATCTTTACCGCTTGCTGTTACTAAAAACTCCATAGGATTATCATGTACTTTAATAGCAAGATTTCCGCTAGTTCCCATAAACCAATCTCTTGCGGCTAATTCATCTTTGATGTCCGCAAGTTCTTCCCATTTATCTAGTAATGTCATAATGCCACACCTAGCTTAGCGTCAATAATCTTTATTACATCATGGAAGTTTTCAAATGGCTCATATGGAATATTTAATTCCTCACATTTTTCAATTAAGAAATCCCTTGCAATAATAATATCTCCCAACTTTGCTGCCTCTAGATCGGTAATGGAATCGCCAATTACAACACTCACAGCATCTTGGTCAAGAAGAGTACGAATAATAGAAGGTTTACAGCAACCACAGCCTTGGCTCGTACACTGGTCATCACAGCTATGTGGAAATTCTATGTGAATGGTTTCCTTAGAAAAAATGGATTCGTTACAATAAACTCCTGCAAATGGTCCGAATGGCTCTAGTAGCTTATGAACGAAAAAGTCTATACCGCCACTTACGATGTAAAGAGGGATGTCATGATTTTTTGTGAAGGATACAAATTCACTAAACCCATCACGGACGATCGCCTGCTTAAGTACAAAAGAAATAATTTCATCTTTTGCCTCAACAGGTAGGAGAGAAAACATTTTTGCTACGCCATCTTGTATGGAAATTCGTTGACCTAAAATATTATCTTTAATTGGTGTCCATTCTGGTGGAGCAAATTTTTTCATGATCGCCATAATGTTATCTTGATTGGTAATAGTTCCATCGAAGTCACAAAAAATTACAAGTTTACTCATTTTAATTATCACCCCATAATTCAAGTGCTGTTTTTAATTCATTATGTTGTTTCGCTGCCTGTTCTAATGGGATACCTTCCAATACAGCCGATACAGCTTGCTTAAAAGCCAAACCACCTCCGGTTGCACCAGCGGGATGCCCATGTACACCGCCTCCTGCATTAATAATGCTATCTATTCCATAGTCATTCATTAATAGTGGTACGAGACCAGGGTGAATGCCTGCAGATGGCACTGGAAAGCTTTGTTTAACCTGACTGGTTTTTGTTAGCTCTTCGCCTAAAGAAAGAGCTATAGATTTTTCAAGTGCAACACTACCATACGGAGAAGGAAATAATGAGAAGTCTGCTCCTGCATAACGAGTAAGTTTTCCAAGAACTAATGGCGTTGAAACTCCATAAAATGCTGATGACGTGAATGCTCCACTATAAGCTGGATGTGCCATGAGTGGTAATTGAATTTCATCGTCTTCTGCTAGCTCTTGAAGAACATCTAATCCGTAAGAGTGAACATTAAATAAGAGTGCATCTGCTCCAAGTTCCCGGGCTTTTTTCGCCTTATCTTTTAATTGGAATGTACGTCCCGACAAATTTACTGCATATAGAGTACGGTGTCCTGTTTCTTCAAACACTTGGTTCAATACTTCTCGACCAGTAGTAATACGTGTTTCAAAAGAAGTGAGTGGATTGTCAAATAGGATTTCGTCATCTTTTACAAGATCAACTCCGCCAAGTGCCTGCTGTTTAAGTTGTTCTGCTAAATATTCGATATCTCTGCCAATGACTCCTTTGAATATACTCATGATTAGTGGACGTTCGTAAACTCCTAATCTTTCTCGAATACCCTGAATGCCAAAGCGGGGTCCTGGAAAATGAGACAATATATTCGTATCGAATTCTAAATCTAATAACTTTACTTCACCGTCCAAGGATAGTTTGCCAAAGACAGTTGTTAAAATTGCTGGAATATCTGTAGAAAAATTTGCTGCAGGATAGAATATTTTAATTTCTCCTTTGATTTTTTCCGGATGAATGGGATGCAGCATATCCTTAAATTCAGTAACGGATATTACATTTCCTTTATGCTTTTTTAGCTGTTCCTGTTCTAACAAAGCTAAATTGGTCCAAGAACCAATAGTCAATCCAAGTGCAATATCTTCTGCCTTTTTTTCAAAAGATCCAGGTTTTCCATATAGTTGATAGTGCGCAGTAATTCCGCTCATTTTTTTCACTCCTAACCATAATAAATGCGCAAGCGCCTATGCCCTGACAAGCGCTGGATGAATTTCACGTAAGGGCGTCCTTTGCCTTTGCTGAAATTCTGAAGCGACTCGAAGGGCTAGTCGCTGGAGCTAGACAGGTAATAAAAAAACCTCTTCAAATAAGAAGAGGTTAATAGTTTAACAACTTCTTATTTCTCAGCCAATCGGCTGCAAGAATTAGCACCGTGTTCACAATGGAATCGGTTGCCGGGTATCGTAGGGCTTGTCCCTCCACCTGCTCTAAATAAGAAAAATATTCAGTTGAAGTATTTAATAAATAATATTGATTATTCCATGCATTAAAAATTCTGTCAACAAGAAATTTTAAAATTATATTTATTCAAAATACTGTTGACATTACTTTTTCTAATATGCTAGGATTCTAAAAAGACATCATAGTTGTACCGCACTCTTATCAAGAGCAGGCAGAGGGATAATGGCCCGATGACGCCCAGCAACCGACCGTAATACCGTTGTGAGACGGGGCGCTTTATGCGCCGGAATGTGAAATTCCTTAAGGCACGGTGCTAATTCCATCAGAAAGGTTACTTTCTGAGAGATAAGAGGTTCAGAATCTCTTATTCTAAGCCTCTTTCTTTTGGAAAGAGGTTTTTTTATTTTGTATATGAAAGGGAGATAGTAATGGCGGTTGTAGCGACGAAACCATACGAATCATTAACTCAAGAAACGGCAATTTCACTGGCAAATGAATTATCATTGTTCTCGAACGAAGCTCAATTAGTTTGCGAAGAGATTGGTGATGGAAATCTAAATTATGTATTCCGTATAACAGATCAAGCAAGTGGGAAAGGAATTATTATTAAACAGGCCTTACCCTATGCAAAAGTAATAGGGGAAAGTTGGCCACTTACTTTGAAAAGGGCAAAGATTGAAGCGAGTGCCTTACAAAAACATGGAGAATATGCGGTTGGTCTTGTTCCAAAGGTCTATGCAACAGATGAAAATTTAGCAATCACGGTCATGGAAGATTTGTCTCATCTTGAAATAGTACGTGAGGGTTTGATAAAAGGTGAGTCCTATCCTAAATTATCAACTGATATTGGGGAATATCTAGCCTTAACGCTTTTTAATACTTCTGATTTTGCACTCCACCCATTTGAAAAAAAGGCACTTGTTGTAGAGTTTTCTAATCCAGAGTTGTGTAAAATCACAGAGGACTTAATCTTTACAGATCCATTTTTTGATCATGAAACAAATGACTTTGAACCTGCATTGCAGGCAGAAGTGGAAGCAATTTGGAATAATACTTTACTGAAGCTGGAAGTAGCAAAATTAAAAAGAAGTTTTTTGACAGAAGCGGAAGCTTTGCTGCATGGAGATCTTCATACGGGAAGTATTTTTGCGAGTGAAGAGGATACAAAAGTAATCGATCCAGAATTTGCTTTTTACGGTCCTATTGGATTTGATGTAGGTTTGTTTTTGGGAAATTTAATAGTTCAATCGTTTACGAGGGAAGGCAAACAACGTGATGTCATACATAGTCATATACATAACACATGGGTCACTTTCTCCTCTAAGTTTTCAGAGTTTTTAGAACAAAGTGAATTCGACTTATTTAATGATGTAGAAGGATACGATGCATTTGTGTTAGAAAAAGTATTCCGTGATTCATTAGGGTTTGCGGGGTGTGAGCTTATTCGTAGAACAATTGGACTGGCACATGTGAAAGACTTGGACAGTATTGAAAACCAAGAGAAACGAATTTTACTAAAAAAACAAACTCTTAAAGCTGGAGAATTATTAATAATTAGACGTAAAGAAATTGACTCGATAGATGCAGTAATTGAGTTGCTAGGAGAAATTCAACAATGAGTATTCCATTATCGATTAAGTGGGATGGTAAGCAGTTAATAATCTTAGATCAACAGAAACTTCCACATGAAATTGTCTATATAAAACTAGACACACTTAAGGACGTTTACGAGGCAATTATTACCCTGAAAGTTCGTGGTGCTCCTGCCATTGGAATTACAGCAGCATATGGATTAGCTATGGAGGCACAGAGCTATAAAACAAATTCGATGATAGATTTTCTAGAAATACTAAAAAAAGATGCAATATACTTGGGTGAATCTAGACCAACTGCTGTCAACTTGGTTTGGGCACTCAACCGTTTGTTAAGAGTAGCGAGTCAAGTAGATAGTGTTACGGTTGCAAAGCAGTTACTAATGGAAGAAGCAATAGTAATACACCTAGCAGATGAAGAGTCCTGTCGGAATATTGGCGAATTTGCTCTGTCATTACTTGTAGATAAAACGAAGGTAATGACTATTTGCAACGCTGGTTCAATCGCTACTGCAAAATATGGTACTGCTTTAGCTCCGTTTCATCTAGGAAAGGAACGTGGTAAAGAGTTTGAAGTATTCGCCTGTGAAACTAGGCCCGTCTTTCAGGGAGCTAGATTGACAGTATGGGAGCTACAGCAATCAGGTGTCGATGTGACACTTATCACCGATAGTATGGCTGCACACACAATTGGTGCAAAAGGAATAGAAGCAATTATTGTTGGAGCAGATCGGATAGCAAAAAATGGAGACACAGCAAATAAGATAGGAACACTTAACTTAGCTATTCTGGCTACCGTATATGGAATTCCATTTTATGTGGCCGCACCATCCTCTACATTTGATTTATCTATAAATAATGGAGAAGAAATTCCAATAGAAGAAAGGAAAGCGGAGGAAATTACACATATTAATGGCAACGCTATTGCACCAATAGATACGAAGGTGTTTAATCCAGCCTTTGACGTGACACCATCTAAATATATCACCGCCATTATTACGGAAAAAGGCATTATTTATCCAGATTATGTTAAAAATATTTCAGCTCAATTAGTCGATACAATTGAAAAAGGAGAAGGATTATGAAAACAAATAAGTATTGGTTGATATTCATGATTTTAATTATAGGGGTTTTATTAGCTGCATGTCAGCCTAAAGGTGATGGGGAAGCAACTACGTCATCTAGCCCTAGCAATGATGCAGAGGCTACGGAAAATCCACTAGCTGGTAAGAAAATTGCATTAGTTATGCAACAAAATTTAGGGACATTTTCTGCTCAATATATTGAAGGTGTAAAAGAGCAAGTAGAGAAATTTGGTGGAACAGTAACAGTGTTTACTTCTGAAGGGGATTTATCAAAAATGGCTTCCAATTTGGATGCCGCGGTGAATCAAGGAGTTGACGGTGTTTTAATAGATCATGGTACAAAAGAAGCACTAAACCAAGGAGTAGAGAATGCAGTTGCAAAGGGAATTCCGGTTGTCGCATTTGATGCGGGAGTAGAAGTTGAAGGAGTAACTTCTTTAGAACAAGGCGATGAAAAAATGGCTCAAATGACGTTGGAGAAACTAGCGGAAGATTCAAATGGTGAAGCCAATATCGTGAAAATATGGGTAGCAGGTTTTGCACCGATGGAAAGACGACAAGTAGCATATGAGAATTTCCTAGGAGAGAATCCAGGGATTAAAGAAATCGCGACATTCGGTGCAGCAACACAAAATACAGCTTTAGATACTCAGTCACAAATGGAAGCGGTATTAAAGCAATATCCTAATGAAGGTGAAATTACAGCTGTTTGGGCTGCTTGGGACGAGTTTGCAAAAGGTGCAGTTCGAGCAATAGAACAAGCAGGACGTACGGATATTAAGGTATATAGTATCGATATGAGTGATGAAGATTTACAGATGATTCAAAATGACAATAGTCCATGGGTTGCATCCGCAGCAGTAGATCCAAAGGATATCGGTCGTATTCAAGTTCGTTATTTATACCAAAAAATTAACGGAGGTAATGTAGAAGAAAAAGTCGTATTAGAACCAGTCTTTGTGGAAGCATCTAAATTGCCGGAAGAAACAGTAACAACTAGTGAACTAAGTGACTATATTGAAGGTTGGGGAGCAAGTGATCAAGGTTACACAGATGAGTTAAAAGGATTGGAAGAAAACAGATAACTTAAAAGAATTTAAGCTGTCCTGTTCAATGGGACAGCTTTTTCTAAGAAAGGAGAAATCCATGCCGAATCCTTTTCTTTCCATGAATGCTATAGATAAATCATTTGGAAAAGTTAATGCCCTGAAAAAAGCTGAATTTCATCTTAGAAACGGTGAAGTACATGCTTTACTTGGTGTAAATGGTGCAGGAAAAAGTACCCTTATGAAAATACTCTCGGGTGTGTATGAGCAAGACATGGGAGAAATTTTGTTAGAAGGAAAAAAAATACGAATACGTTCCCCTAAAGTCGCGAAGGACCTTGGAATTTATTGTGTATATCAAGAGGTAGATACTGCTATTGTTTCAGAACTCTCGGTTGCAGAAAATATATTGCTGGATTCTATTGTTGCTGGAACTAGTATGTTTATCTCCAAAAAGAAACTAAATTGCGAAGCAAGGAATGCCTTGAAGCAGTTACAGGCCGAGGATATTCCGGTAGAAAAACCAGCATTTATGCTTTCTTTAGCAGAAAAGCAGTTGGTACTAATAGCGCGTGCACTTGTAAGTTCTGCAAAGGTTATTATCTTCGATGAACCAACGGCACCTTTGTCTCTTCATGAATCTACAAAGTTATTTTCAGTTATTAAAAAGCTAAAAGCAAACGGAGTAGGGTGTATATTCATATCTCATCGACTACCAGAAGTATTTGAAATCTGTGATCGGATAACTGTTATGGGCGAAGGTACGTTAGTAGGGACCTATAATACTGCCCAGACTAACCAAGAAGAGGTTATTGAAGCTATGCTAGGAACTTCTTATAGCAAAGACTTTCCTGTTCGTACACATGCATTAGGAAATACACTACTTCGTGTTAAAGAAGTTTCGGCAGGAGAAAAGGTAAGAAATATTTCTTTTCATGTGTCTGAAGGAGAAATTGTTGGCATAGTCGGGCTCGTAGGGGCTGGAAAAACAGAGTTAGCTAAAACGTTATTTGGATATTCTCCACATACAAAAGGAAGCATTGAAATCTTAGGAAACAGCTTGAAAATAAGGCATCCAAAAGATGCGATAAAAGCAGGCATGGCTCTTATTCCAGAAGAAAGACGAAAAGAAGGGCTATTTGTTCATGAAGCATTACAAACAAATGCATCTTTTCCTAATTTACAAAATTTTTCTCGTTTTTTATTTATGAATAAACGGAAAGAAAAGTCCTTTGCAAAAGAGATTATTGAACGACTACAAATTAAAACAAATAGTACAGAAACACCGCTTGTTTATTTGAGTGGAGGAAATCAGCAAAAAGTTGCTATAGGAAAATGGACTTCGTTGGATTCGGCTCTTTATTTGTTTGACGAGCCAACAAAAGGCGTAGACATAGGGGCAAAAACAGATATTTATAGGATGGTTCGTGAGTTTGCTGAAAAAGGGAAGGGTTGTCTTTACTTTTCAAGTGAAATTCATGAAGTTCTAGGAATTTCTGATCGCATTTTAGTTATGTATGATGGTCAAATCGTGAAGGAGCTATCACGGAAAGAAGCGACCCAGGAAAGGATTTTGCTTTATGCAAGCGGAGGTAAAGAATAATAAGTTGCAAGAAAGAGGGATTAATTTTCTATTTAAGTTTGGAGCTATTGCATTACTTATTTGTATTATTATTTATTTTAGTTCAATAAGTGATGCCTTTTTTACATATGCAAATTTTACAGATATTCTGCGCTCCATTTCTATCGTTACCCTATTAGCATTGGGAGTAACCTTCACACTTGTAGTAGGAGGTTTTGACTTAAGTGTAGGATCTACTATGTCGCTATCGACAGTTGTGACCGCATCTCTAATGGTCTGGTACGAGATGCCTTTATGGCTAGTCTTAATTGTACCTATTCTTGTAGGAGTATTAGTGGGTTTGGTTAATAGCTTTCTAATTGTAATTTTAGGTATTCCTGATTTACTAGCAACATTAAGTACGATGTATATTGTAGCAGGCTTTCATCGGACATATACAGAAGGATACTCCATTTACAATAATATGCCACTGACTTCAGGTGGAACTGCTCCAGGGCAACTCTCAGAGGCATTTCTTTGGATTGGTCAAGGGAGATTACTTGGTTTACCTGTACCTGTTTGGATTATGTTAATACTCGTAGTAGTAGCTTATATTGTTCTCAATCATACACGCTGGGGTCGTATATTATATATGACGGGTGGAAATGAGGAAGCTGCAACATTGTCGGGAGTGAACACACGTAAAGTGAAGTTTATCGCTTATATCATTTCCGGTATTTTTGCTTCATTGGCAGGAGTATTATTCACAGCGAGGGTAGGTTCAGGTCAAATTGATGCTGGCACCCCACTTTTAATGGAGGCGGTTGCTGCAGTTTTCGTTGGCTATTCCGTACTAGGAATTGGGAAGCCTAATGCACTGGGCACTTTTTTTGGAGCAGCAGTAATTGGAATCCTACTGAACGGTCTAACCATTTTAAACTTACCTTATTATGCATTTGATATTATTAAAGGAACAGTATTAGTTTTAGCACTGGCAGTCACTTACGTGTATGCGAAAAAACGTTTTTCTCGCGCTTAGTGAGAAGAACTTCGCTAAACAAACAAAGGTTTTTCAAAATTATTATAAATAAAGAGAAAACATCGTTGAAATTTAGGATAATCTACTTCATTATGGAGGATAGAGAATCTTTTAGTAGTCTTACTACGAGATAATACATTAGATGAAGGAAGTAGCTTATGTCTGAAGAAAATATTACACGTTTATATGTTAACGATAAAGAAATTATTCTCATCGGAACGGCACATGTATCGAGACGGAGTGCAGAGCAGGTAAAGGAAGTTATCGATAGAGAACAACCAGATTCTGTTTGTATTGAATTGGATGAGCAAAGATACCAATCTATTATAGATAATAATAAGTGGAAGCAGACAGATATCTTTAAGGTTATTAAGGATAAGAAAGCTACCCTATTATTAATGAACTTGGCAATTTCTTCTTTCCAAAATCGAATGGCTAAACAGTTTGATATTAAACCAGGTCAAGAAATGATACAAGGTATTGCAAGTGCGAATGAGAACGGGGCCGAAATTGTATTAGCAGACCGTAATATCCAAACTACTTTTTCGCGCATTTGGCATAATCTTGGATGGACAGGGAAATCACAATTACTTACTTCCGTTTTCTTTAGTATTTTCAGTAAGGATACTATTTCGGAAGAAGAGCTGGAGAATATGAAGTCCAAAGATACTTTAAATGCTGTTTTAGCAGAGTTTACAGAATCTTTTCCAAAGTTAAAAACACCGTTAATCGATGAGCGTGATCAGTATTTAGCTCAAAAAATTAAGGATGCGCCAGGAGAGAAAGTTGTAGCGGTATTAGGTGCCGCTCATGTACCTGGTATCACACAGGAAATTCACAAGGACCATGATTTAGCTAAACTATCATCTTTACCACCAAAGTCAGTTGTCCCTAAAATAATTGGTTGGGCTATTCCGATTCTAATTGTGGCATTAATCGTGTTTACATTCATCGCGAATCCTTCTGCAGGTTTTGACCAGGCACTAAGCTGGATTCTTTGGACTGGTTCAATGGCTGCAGTTGGAGCAGCAATAGCTTTAGGACATCCATTAGCAATTCTAGCAGCATTTATCACGGCACCAGTTACAGCACTTCATCCTATTTTAGCTTCAGGTTGGTTTTCAGGACTTGTCCAAGCGTATATCAAGCGACCAACGATAGCTGATTTTGAAACTTTATCGGAAGATGTCTTTACGATTAAAGGGTTTTGGAGAAACAAAGTAACTAGGGTATTACTTGTAGTCGTACTAACTAATTTGGTTGGATCATTTGGGACCTTTATAGGTGGAGCAGATGTTATACGAGTATTTTTCAAAAATTTATAGACAGTTCATCCCTTGTTAAGCATTGTTGCATAACATGGGATTTTTAAACAGTATATTTTGTGAACTTATAATAAATAAATGACAAAGAGGGGCGGAGAGTTTGGAATGTAATAATTGCCAGGTAAAAGAGTTAGAATTTGAGTTTAAAGTCGAAGGAGAGCGAAACCTTTCGATGCTGGGAGATGTTTTGGCGCATCTACATCGCCAAAAAGTCTTAACAGAAACACAAAAAAATAGATTCATATTAAAGGAGCATGATGTTAGAGATTTTATAGACTTCTGCAAAGATCATATGGAAACTTCTCAAGTCTTATTCCGAGTATCTAAACAACAACCATGGGAGCTACTAGCAAAAGTAGAGGAAGTTTTAGATGTTCAATGGATCGATGAAGTGATCCAACAACAATTAATGATTTGCCACTACCAACCGATTGTAAATGTTGAGGAACAGGTTTTTGCTTATGAACTGCTGAGTAGATTTCAAAATGAGGATGGTTCCATAATCTATCCAAATGAAATCTTTTCTGCTGCAAGAGTAAGAGGAAGATTATATGCTTTGGATAGAGCATGTAGGATGATCGCAGTGAAACATGCAGCTTCCATTAAAGAAAAGAAAGCATTTATCAATTTCATTCCTACTTCTATATATTCTCCAGAGTTTTGTTTAAAATCTACCACGGCATTAGCAGAAGAGCTAGGTATAAATCCGGTCCAACTGGTATTTGAAGTAGTGGAAACGGAAAAAGTAGAGGATATAGAGCATTTAAAGAAAATTCTTGCCTACTACAAGGCAAAAGGATTTGAATATGCATTAGATGATGTAGGTGAAGGTTATAGCACGATGGAAATGCTGGCCGATTTAAAGCCAAAATATATGAAGTTAGACATGAAGTATGTGCAAGGTGTTTCAGAGGATAAAATGAAACAAGCTGTTGCACAAAAATTTTTGGAAAAGGCTTTAGAAGTTGGGTCAACTCCCTTAGCAGAAGGAATAGAGGAACGAGTAGATTTTGAATGGCTGAAAGAACAAGGATATAAGTTATTTCAAGGCTATTACTTTGGAAAACCTGAAGCTAAGCCCGTCTTTGAAGAAAAGTAAATACAAAATTAAAAACCAACTATCCGGTGAAAGATAGTTGGTTTTTATTATTATACTTTCTTTTTAGTATCTGCTTCTTTGTCATCTAATTTAAACTCTTCGGTTACTTCATCGACGATATCTTTAGTTGAGTTTTTGAATTCTCTTAATGTTTGTCCAACTGCTTTACCTAATTGAGGTAATTTAGATGGGCCAAAGACGATTAAAGCAATTATTAAAATAATGATTAACCCTGGTACTCCAATATTTGGCATGGAAGTTCCTCCTTTTAGTGGCTGGTGCATTAAACTATTGGTCTAAGATTTGATCCTCAAGTGCTTGTTTCGCAAGTTGTTTTTTATAAGACCAACTAGACACAAGAATACTTATTTCAAAAAGCAATAATAACGGAACGACAATAATAAAATCAGAGATAAAGTCGGGAGGAGTAATGGAAACACCAATTACTACAAGTACAAAATAGGAGACCTTTCTCATTTTTCTTAATCGATCTGGTGTTATTATACCCAATTTGGTTAGGAATAGTATAATAACAGGCAATTCAAATACAATACCTACTGGAATCACTAAGTTAAACATAAAAGTGAAATATTGTTTCATCCCATATGTCTCTAACGCACCGATAGAATCGTTGATATTAGACATGAAATTCAGCATTAAAGGAAACAGTATGTAATAACTAAAGCTGATTCCTAATAAAAATAATAAAAATGACACGGGAATAAAATAGCCCGTACCCTTTGCTTCATTTGCGTTAAGACCCGGCCTGACGAATAACCATATCTGATGTAGCGCAATAGGTAAGGTTATTAATATGCCTAATATCAACGCACATTTAACATAAATCATTAACCCATCTGTATAACCGAAAACATTCCATTCTACATTCATGGCAGTTGGTTGTTGTTTTAAGAAAGTGAGTGTTTTTGGAGCCAACCAAAACCCTAAAGCAAGGGAGAGAATGAAAGTCGATGCAACAATTATAAGTCTTTTTCTAAGTTCTGTTAAATGTTCCACAAGCGTCAGTTGTTGTTCTTGATTCATTTTTGTTACCACCCCATTTTCTCAAATAAAGTGAAGCTTGTTTATATATTATGCAGTACCCTTCTGCAATCCATTATACCCAGTAAATGTTCTTTTGTATCATCTACACATTATACTCTTTAAGAACTAATTGTAAATAAAAGACTGCTTATTGTCACTAAGAAAACAAGTATTAAATGTAGTTTAATTATTCGGAATTCAAAATTAATAATTTATTTTTTCCTAAAAAACGCCATAAATTTTGTGTCTCGAAGTACTTGTTTTCTGTCAAAGCAAGTATATAATAATTCTAGCATATCCTCTATTAAAAATTGATTGGGCTGACAGAACTTGAGACCGTATAATGAAAAGATTAGTATTTACCATGGAATGGCATCTACTATAGCACTTAACTTTTCCAATAATTTTTTCCCTATTTTTGCTATAACCATATTAGGGGCCACTAATTATCAAGTAGGATTAATTAGCTCTTTACCTCCATTAATGGCATTGTTAATGACAATACCTGCAGCAATCTTACTTAATCGCGCAAGCACACAAAAGAAACTGGTGGCGATGTCTGTTTTACTGGCAAGATTGATGTTTTTGCTTATTGTTCTGGTTGTCTATTTACCTTCTGATTCGTTTCAGTCATGGGCTTTCTTAGGAATCATAGCTTTTATCAGTGTTCCGAACACGATAGCCAATGTAGGGTGGCAAACATTGATAAGCGGAATGATTGATGAATCGAGAAGAGGGCAGTTTTTTAGTGATCGTAATCGCTTATTAACGTTAGTTGGACTTATATCAACATTACTAATTGGAATACTGATGAAAGATGCTACCGAGAGTATTATTGCCTATCAAATTCTGTTTGCATTAGCATTTGGCTTCGGATTATTAGAAGTATTTTTCCTCTTAAAACAAGAAGAAGACGTTGTTGAAACATCAGATGAGCAAATAAAAAAGAAATCAATGGACTGGAGCATTTTTAAATATTCAAGCTATGTTTGGTTTTTGGCAGCTGCTCTATTATTTAACTTTGGTTGGCAAATGGCTTGGGGCTTGTTTAATATTTATAATGTCCGAATAGCAGGTGCAACAATTTTTTGGATTAGTATGTTCTCCGTTGGTAGTCTGCTTATGCAGTTTCTCACGTTCCCATTATGGAAGAAATGGGCGGATAAATACTCTAATATGCAAGTCTTCATATGGGCTGCAATTGGAATGGCAACAACTCCTTTTTTAACAGTTCTATCTACAAACTTATACTATTTAACTCTAATTCAAACAACTTCAGGATTCTTCTTATCTGGTACTGTTCTACTATTATTTAACTTGTTGTTGGAGCAATCACCTGAAAGGTATCGTACGTACTGTATTACAACGTATAATGTGCTCCTTGCCTTTGTCGCATTCATTGCACCTCAAATTGGAATCTGGTCATTGAATCTTATCGGAATGAACTTGTCTATGTACATTAGCTCAGGATTACGATTATTAGGAGCGGGCGCCTTTTTGTATGTGTTTTTACTGAATCAACGATCACAATCTAAAAAAGAAAAGCATGCTTAGTGGCAAATGCTTTTCTTTTTAGATAAAATGTCTAGTTTGTTCCTACTCCACGGAGGATAAATTGGATCGTGAGCTCGGATTCAAGCTCGTCATTCCAATCACTATTTGGAAAGAAAATGTACCGTGAGATTAGGTAACCAAATATACTAGTAACTGCGAAACGAACGATGCTAGGTGGAGGGATATCAATTAATTGACCCTTTTCTTGGTAATTCTCAATAATCCCCAAAATTTGCTCATATGTTTTTTTGGCTATTTGTTCCACAAACTGCTCACGTAGTTCGGGCTGGAAAGGTATTTCCTGGATTAAAATTTTTATAACCGGAAGTAATTTTTTAAATACATCTCTTCTGTTTTCGATTGTTGCTCTAAGAAAATCTTCGACATTGTCATATGGTTCATCTAATACCTTATGAAAATCCTTCACAATGAACGGACCAACTATTCTAGTCATAAGTGGAGTAACTATAGAAATAAGCAATGTCTTTTTTGTTTTATAATGCTTGAAAATAGTTCCTTCAGCAACTCCGGCCATTTTAGCAATCTCGCTTGTGGATGTAGCAGCATAGCCTTTTTCTGAAAATATATCTATGGCTGCAAGTATTATCTTTTTTTGCTTGTCAGTTAATTTTTCATCATCAAAAAGTTGGTGTAACAACGTTTCTTCTTCTGCCATTATTTACTCCTTTCATAAGGGACTAGATTTTACGATATTTTTTTAAGGCAAATATATTTAAAATGATAAAGAGTAATGCGAATCCAAACAATACAAAAAGTCCACTTTTAATACTATCTAATCCTACTCCTTTATACATAACTTTCACTAATGCATTTCCACCATAGTACATAGGCATAAACTTCGCAATGATTTGCATCCACTCTGGCATTCCCTCCACTGGTAAAATTCCAGCAAAGAAAACTTTGTATAACTATATATGGAGGTAATTATCAAATCTTATCATTAAAAGCCGATAAGACTTAATGTAACAGATTTAATAATATTAGCCATGGAATATTCACATGGATATATTTTGGGGGGAGAAATGATAAATATAGATAGTAAACGTTATAAGTATATTGTAACCGAATATGAGGCTTTTGATTACTATGAGGGGGAATTACATAGGAATTATGTAGTTGGAATTGGATTAAAGGATTTAGAAAGTAATATGATCTACCCTTCCCCATTTAACAACTATATTAAAAGTGTGTACAGGAGGAAAACTAAATCACTAAGCAACCAAAGAAATGCAGCTTATGAATTAATAAAGTTTTTAAATTATATCAACAAACAAATCACTAAGGGACACAGAGAGTTTACGCTTTTAAAAGAGGAAGGCGTATTCGGCATAACCCTCATGCATGGATCTCAATATATAAGTCACCTTTCATTAAGGGCGCGTGCGGGTAAACTTTCCTCTCCCTATGTTTACAGAATTGAAGGATATTTAATAAACTTTTATCACTGGTTATTTAAACAAGAACTAATAAGTGAGCCTATAGATTTAAAGTCTGAAGAATCCCCTTTTGATGACTTAGAGCTTGGTACTATTTATCCAGGTAAAGATGACAGAGTTTCTTCTAAACTTGTAGATTTTGGTGAGAATAGATATGAACTATCAATTAAGTTTATTAGATTAGCAGAAAAATTTGCACCTGATATAGCATTGGGTATCGCGTTTCAGTTTTTTGGAGGATTGAGGGCTGGTGAGGTGGTTAATCTAACAAAAGATGGTTTGGAAAGACCAAATTATTGGAATCACAATGATTTGGGTGAAGATGCATTTGTATTGAAAATTAGAGATAGACAACAGTTGTTATTTGACCATAGGAAGAACCAGACTCATGAGCAAGTGAAAAGATCTAGAAATCAAAGTTTATTAGTTAATCCAATTCTCTCGAATCTTTTCAAGAAGCATAGATTACATTTAAGTTTATTAGAGAAAAAAGGAATATTGAAAAATAGTCATGCTCTCTTCGTGTCATCTCATAATGGCGAAGCCATATCAGGAAAACGTTATTACGAAAAATTCAATGGGGTAAAGAAAGAGTTTTTCAAGCAGTTAATTAGAGAAGAAAATATTCATGATTATGAATTTCTTTCGAGAAAGAACTGGTCAACTCATATTTGTAGAGGTGTATTCACGAATTTTTTACTCGATATAGGTTCCTCCGTTGCAGAGGTAGCGATTGCAAGAGGCGATAGAAATATTATGTCCGTTCTTTCTTATGTAGAAGAACAAAATGCAATAAAGTTAACGAACCAAGCAATAAATTTAATTCGTGAAGCTTATAAGAATCAAACGGCTACAATAGATGCGAGAAATATTCAACCATGGAGGAATAAATTCTATGATAAAAGAATTGACGGTTAAGGAGGCATTAAGATTATTAGAGTTAGATTACTACGAATATAAAGAACTAGATAATATAAATGATATTTATCTGAACGCTGTTTCAATTTTAAGAGGCGAACCTTATAAACAATACAAAATGAACACTAGATTATTAAAAAGTTTGGCCGAAAAGGATACGATATTGTCAAAAAAAGAGAATGGAGTACGATTATTTTCCATAAAATCGGTTGCTGAATACCTAATAGACATACGATTATTAGAGCAACATTTTATTCCTATTACTGAAGCTATGAGAAAAATTGGTGTAGATTCTACTACAAGTCCTAGATATTATATTCAAAAGTTCCTTTATTTAGAAGAAAATAACTTCTGTAAAGTTGCTAAGCTAAACTCAAAAATAAATTACAATAACTATTTTATAGCAAGAGCAGGTTTTGAAACCTTCCTTAAAAGTCATATCTCTATCCCAGAGGCTGCAGATGTAAGTGGCATTAATGTGGGTTCACTCGTCACAGATTGGGTAAAAATTCAAAAACCTATTATCAAGTTTGGGCATGCTAGAAATCTACACTTTATTGATAGAACAGAGTTTGATGAGTATAAACTAATAAAACTAAAATATCGAAATGCAAAAAAAAATGGATATTCAAGAACAGCAGCCGCAATAGAACTTGGTCTATACCCAGCTATGTTTAAAAAGGTAATAGAAGAATATTCCTTAACACCAATTTATCTGCACGATAATAAAAGTGTTAAAGAATATCAGATGTTCCTTGAAACAAATGATATTGAGTTTCTTAAAGAGGAACAAGAAAAGCTTTGGAAACAGGCAATCGAAAATTATTATACAAGAGAAGAAGCAAAGTATTTATTGGGCTTATCAGAATTATCCTCTTATTATAACTTTACCACTGTACCTATACCTGCACTAATTAGAATTGATCGAGATAAAAGACTTTTAAAAAGAAATGGCATTCAGAATTTCTATCTTAAAAGTGAAATCGATAGCTACAAAAAGAAAAAGTCTGCTGTTGATGGTACAAGAGATATTATTTATCGTATGGTCGGTGATCCATTTTTTGTGTTCGTAACAGCCGTTAACGATATGAATTTAACGTTTTCAACTGAGGCAATTGAGACGAGTGAATTATGGAAGAAGTACGTTAGAAGAAAGCTTAAAAAGTCAAAAGCGAACAATTATGGCCTAAGTAACACTATAAAGCGCCTATTAGGAGCAACCGAAGTCTTGATATTAAATACTCTTGATAAAGAACTTAGTGAAAATACAGAGAAAGAACTTAACTTGAAAATATTTAATGACCGAAGTATTCCCTCCACCTTTAGAGAGGAGATAGTATTTTTTATTAGGATGATTAATAAGAATGCAGAAAAACATGGAAAGAAGATATTTAATCTAAACAGCATCAATTACAAATTCCAAAATCAAGACAATACGAATAATAAAACTATTTATACAATTGAAGAATATATTATGTTATTAGATTTTGTGTCAGATATTGACAAGCATAAGAAAAAAGCAATAGACGAAACAATTAGTGCTATAGAAGGTTTTAGGGACATTAAATATGCATCATCCTGGCTTTATACACTACTCCACCTTAATAATGCTTGGAGACATTATGATATAACCTTGTTTCCAAGGATAGATTTAAGTAGAACAAGAGTGACGAATTTGGAATGGCTGAAAGATAACGATATAACGCAAGAAGAAGCTGAATCTATTGTAAATCAAGTTAAAGCAATGAGCTTTATTCATTCCAAAACGAAAAAGAAGCGTTACTTTTTCTGTTCAGATGAATTAGTTATACCTTTTGCTTACGCTGCAATTATATGTGAATTAAAATGTCGTGCATCAAGCCCTCACAGTGGTCGAATTATTGATTTTACACATGTTTCTAGAAAGTTTAAACAATTATACAGGAATGAATTTTTCTCAGGATTGGAAGAGACTTTTCAATTTAAATCTAAAAAAATGAATCGTACATTAATAAGCTATATGTACAATGTTATTAAAAAGGTAACTATGCGAAACCCGTTAGAAATTACAAAGTTTTTGCGGACACACTCAGATGAAGAAGTGACCAACATTTATACGGATATTCCCCAAGAACATATAGATTTTATCACAAGACAACTATTTGAGGTTGGATACTTTGGATATGCATACGATATTTTAAGTGAATTATTGATAGGTACTCCCCCAGACGATCGATTGGAAAGAACAAATAGATCTCTTCATATTAAGCAGTTATTTGGTGATGTTTTACATTTAGAGAAAACGGCAGGTTATTTGAATGCTTTAAGTAAGGAACGTGAAGTTACTCGAGAGGTGCTGCAAGGTTATACAGATAAAGAACTTAAAGGGCTTTCAGACGTAATAAAATTGGGTCAACAACCTGCTAAAGACGAAGGTTATCATTGTTTATTTAACCATTGCCGTTTTGAAGAAGTTGAATGTAAATATTGTCCATTTGCAGTAATACATATTTACACGCTTTCTCAACTAGGAATAACAGCAACTGAGAGAGTAAAGGAGTTTACTGATAAATTCCCTAAGACCAGTAAAGAAGGAGAAAAAACACGTTTAACCAATAGGATGTATTCACAGTTATTCTTAATAAAACAGGCAGTTAATCGTTTTGGAGATGAGGTTGTTTCAGAGTATATGCCGGAAGGATTAAAGAACTTTAGAGAAGAACTTGACAAGCTTCCTAGTGTTTTGGAGTATGCAACTATTAAACTCAAGTAGGTGATTAATACGGAGGGCAATTCATTATTAAAACGCGAGGAGAAATATTTTAACCAGGAACTTTATGACTTTAATGATTATAAGTTTGACATTGAGTATAGTATCGAAATAGGAAAAGATATTCTATATCAAGAAAAAGTAAATAAAAGATTAATAAAAGGTGATTTTGAGGACAGTCTTTGGGTTTTTAAGGATGAGACTAGGGATACTCGTATTAATTTTGACTTTAACGACATAGATTGTTATAGCTCGAGTATTGATACACAACATGAGTGGAAAAGTATTGTGAAATGCTGGATTACCTCTCTTCTACCTAGTCGTTCTGTAAACACTGTTCGAATGTATTATTCAGGATTAAAGACATTTTTATTAATTTCTGAAGGCTTTAAATCTATTCAAACAATCAAAGATCATTTTAACCATAAGTTAAATGAAAGAAAGAGATGGGGATTAACCATCTATATTTTAAACTTTCTCGACTATTTCGAGGAATTGGATAATAATTTGGAACTTTTAAGTTTTCTGATACAAGCAAAGGCTGAGATACATACACCAGATTTAGTCGGTACAGTGAGAATTCTCCCCCCTTCCAAAGAGGTTATTCTCTTCTCATGGATTATTGAGGATTACTTTGCACAAATAGATAAAGATAGTCAGGAATATTATAAGTACTTCTCCATTTTTTTATGGTGGAACCTTACAAATTTAATTCCCATGAGACCATCCGAATTTTGCAAACTTAAACGAAACTGCATAAATGAGACTGGAAATAAATTTTACATCTATTTACCAAGAATTAAACAAAAGAATTCAAAGAATAGGATACAAGTCATTGATACAATTGAAATTCCACAGAACCTATACCTGTTGATTGAAGATTATATAGAACGAACTAATTCTTACGGAGTAACAGAAACACTTGTTTCATACGCTTCCATGAAAAGTAAATATCATGGAAAGTTAGATAATAATCAATTTAGTTTAACCATCTTATCTTATTCTATAACTAAATTCTATGAGGAAGTTGTCACGGATAAATATGGTTACTCAGTGAATCTCAATAAGGCTGCAAATA